>NZ_JAGOIT010000055.1:0-8741 GCF_017995515.1 Propionivibrio sp. | reverse complement strand
GGCACCGAGGTTGAGCCCGTAAATTTCCTTGAGGCTGGCGATGCGCGCCAGCGTTTCCTCCGAGAATGGTGTCTTGCCTTCGAAGGCGTGCAGAACGATGCCTTCGAGCAGGTCGCCGAGCGACATTTCCTTGTACTCGGCGAGCGCCTTGAGCACCTTCAACAATCGTTTTTCGATGCGTACGCCGGTCTGGATGCGTTCGACGCTGATCGGCGGTTTTTGCTCGCTACTGGCCATGTCGTCCTCCTGATAGTTATTTTGGTGTATATGTACCAATGTACTTTGGTTTTTACGCTTGCGCAAGGCGTGGAAGGAAGTCTTTCAACGATAATGGTGAGCGGACTTGAGCGTGCAGCGTGTTTTTGCAGCAGCGTCCGCACCATACACAAGGTCGATGAAAGTGAACCTAAAGCAACTATCGGAAAAGCTCGGACTCTCGCAGACAACGGTCAGCCGCGCACTCAACGGCTACTCGGACGTGAGCGAAGCGACACGCCAGCGCGTCGCCGAAATGGCCGAGGCCTGCGGCTACCGGCCGAACACGATGGCGCGCCGGCTGGCGATGGGGCGGGCCGACGCGATCGGACTGATCTACCCGCTCGACGCGACCTACCTCGGCGACCCGCGCTTCATCGAGATGCTCGAAGGACTGACCGCGCGCTTGAACGAAGAACACCTCGACGTGCTCATCGCCTCGGCCGGGCGCGACGACGGACTGGCGACCTACCAGCGGCTGATCCGCACGCACCGCGTCGATGGGCTGATCGTCGCGCGCACGCACCTCGACGACGCGCGCATCCGTTACCTGCGCGAAGCGAAATTCCCTTTCGTCGCCTACGGCCGCACGGCCGATCCGACCGGCTTCGCCTGGTTCGACTTCGACAACGCGGCGGGAACGCGCCTCGCTGTCGAGCGCCTCGTCGCCTTCGGCCATCGGCGCATCGCCTACCTGCACGCCAGTCTCGATCTGAACTTCGCCGCGCAGCGCCACCACGGCTACGTCTCGGCGATGCAGGCCGCCGGCCTCGCGGTCGATCCGGCGCTGGTGCGCGAAGTCGGCGTGCAACGGCGCACGGCCTACGCCGCGATGGCAGAACTGCTCGCGCACCCGACGCCGCCGACGGCGATCGTCGTCGACAATAACCAGGCCGGCGTCGGCGTCGTGCGCGCCATCCTCGAAGCCGGCCTGCGCTTGGCCCGCGACTGCTCGCTGATCGTCTACGACGGCTTGCCGGAAGACACGCTGTTCGACATCGCCAACGTCACCGCCATCGAGCAGCCGACGCCCGTGAAAGTCGGGCGCAAGCTCGCCGACCTGATGCTCGGCGTCCTGCAGGGAAGCGACGGCGAACGCCTGCAGACCGAGTGGCAGCCGGTGCTGCACGCCGGCGCTTCGGACGGTCCGGCGCCGGGCTGAGCCGACGCCGATTCCGTGGTGGCGCGCCATCGCTATCGCCTCGATGGATGATATTGATCCGCCACGAAGAAGTCTCAATTTCCGTTCGGGTTGAGCCTGTCGAAGTCCGCCCTCCCTTCGACAAGCTCAGGGCGAACGGACTTCAAACATTACCTCGCCGTATCAATAGTGATTGCCTATCGAGAGCATGAGATCAATCAATTGGTAATGCTTCTCACCCCGTCCTAAGATGATTCCGTCGATGCACATCCACGACGACACTCAAGGAGGACGAAATGGCGACAGACGGAAATGGCACGAAAAGGGTCGGGCAATGCCCGGTGATGCACGGCGGCGCGACGTCGGCCGAGACGATGCGGCAGTGGTGGCCGAAGACACTGAACCTCGACATCCTGCATCAGCACGACAGCAAGACCAACCCGCTCGGTGCGGGGTTCAACTATCGCGAAGAGGTCAGGAAGCTCGACGTCGAAGCACTGAAGAGAGACCTCAAGGCGCTGATGACCGACAGCCAGGCGTGGTGGCCGGCCGACTGGGGGCACTACGGCGGCCTGATGATCCGCATGGCCTGGCACTCGGCCGGCACCTACCGCATCGCCGACGGGCGCGGCGGTGGCGGCACCGGCAACCAGCGCTTTGCCCCGCTCAACTCGTGGCCGGACAACGCCAACCTCGACAAGGCGCGTCGCCTGCTCTGGCCGATCAAGAAGAAGTACGGCAACAAGCTCTCCTGGGCCGACCTGATCATCCTCGCCGGCAACATGGCCTACGAATCGATGGGCCTCAAGACCTTCGGCTTCGGCTTTGGCCGCGAAGACATCTGGCATCCCGAGAAGGATATCTACTGGGGGTCGGAAAAGGAATGGCTGGCGCCGACCGGGAGCGAAGGCAACCGCTGGTCCGGCGAGCGCGATCTGGAAAACCCGCTGGCCGCCGTGATGATGGGCCTCATCTACGTGAACCCGGAAGGCGTCGACGGCCAGCCCGATCCGCTGAAGACGGCGAAGGACATGCGCGTGACCTTCGCGCGCATGGCGATGAACGACGAGGAAACGGTTGCCCTGACCGCCGGTGGCCACACCGTCGGCAAGGCGCACGGCAACGGCAGCGCCGCCAATCTCGGTCCGGCACCCGAAGGTGCGGAACTCGATGAACAGGGCCTCGGCTGGCAAAACCACACGACGCGCGCCATCGGCCGCGATACGGTGACGAGCGGCATCGAAGGCGCGTGGACGACGCATCCCGCCCGATGGGACAACGGCTACTTCGACCTCCTCTTCAAATACGACTGGTGGCTGCAGAAGTCACCGGCAGGCGCGCATCAATGGCAGCCGATCAACATCGCCGAAGAAGACATGCCGGTCGACGTCGAAGATCCCTCGATACGCTGCTCACCGATGATGACCGACGCCGACATGGCGCTGAAGTTCGACCCCGAGTACCGCAAGATCGCCGAGCGCTTCCACAAGGATCCGGCCGCCTTCACCGACGCCTTCGCGCGTGCCTGGTTCAAGCTGACGCACCGCGACATGGGGCCGAAAGCGCGCTACATCGGCCCCGACGTGCCGGCCGAAGACCTCATCTGGCAAGACCCGGTGCCGGCCGGGCGCACGGATTACGACGTCGCCGCCGTCAAGGCCAGGATCGTCGCCGCCGGTCTTCCGATCAATGAAATGGTCGCCACCGCCTGGGACAGCGCCCGCACCTTCCGCGGCTCGGACAAGCGCGGCGGCGCCAACGGCGCGCGCATTCGCCTCGCACCGCAGAAGGACTGGGAAGGCAACGAACCGGCACGCCTCGCCAAGGTGCTCGTCACCTATGAAAAGATCGCCACCGAAACGGGCGCCAGCGTCGCCGACGTGATCGTGCTCGCCGGCAATGTCGGCGTCGAACTCGCGGCCAAGGCGGTTGGCGTCGAAGTTACGGTGCCCTTCGCGCCGGGACGCGGTGACGCGACGCAGGACCAGACCGACGTCGACTCCTTCGCCGTCCTCGAGCCGCTTGCCGACGGCTTCCGCAACTGGCTGAAGAAGGACTACGTCGTCAGCGCCGAGGAACTGCTGCTCGACCGCGCCCAGCTGCTGCGTCTGACCGCCTGCGAGATGACCGCGCTGGTCGGCGGCCTGCGCGTGCTCGGCACCAACCACGGCGGAACCAGGCACGGCATATTCACCGACCGCGTCGGCGCGCTGACCACCGACTTCTTCGTCAACCTGACCGACATGGCCTACACCTGGAAACCCACCGGCCGCAACAGCTACGCCATCGTCGACCGGGCCAGCGGCGCGACCAAATGGACGGCGACCCGCGTCGATCTCGTCTTCGGCTCGAATTCCGTGCTGCGCGCCTACGCCGAGGTCTACGCGCAGGACGACGGGCAAGTGAAGTTCGTGCAGGACTTCGTCGCCGCCTGGACGAAGGTGATGAACGCGGATCGCTTCGATCTGGTTTGACCCCCTGAAGATGAGCCCCTCGCGTCGCTGATCAGCGCGGCGCGAGGGGCCTTGCCGTGCCATCAAGCGCAGTTTCGCGACAGCCCGTCTTCCGGATCGGCGCTGGCCATCGCCCAACTGCCTGCCCTCGATGACTCCGAGACACAACCATCCCGCCGACTGCTGTGCTCCGGGATCTGTCGAAAGAGCACGCCGGCCGGTTTGACATTGTTTCCGGGGTCGAACTATAGTCCGCCCATGGCTCTGTTCCCGATCTCCGCCCCAATCAGCTTCGCGCCCTGTGCCGCCGCGAAGATGGGTGGCGCTGCGTCGCTTCACCCGGAACGCTCAGGAGTCTGCCCGACTGCCGCAGATTCCCGGGCCCGGCGATACGCTGTTTCCCCAATAGCGCAACAAAACTATCGTCGGGCTCACAACTGAAGCGATCTGACGGCTGACCGTTGTCGGTGCCGCGCTTTCAGTCCTCGCCATTTTTCCCTGCTTCACATCGTCATCGTGCTCGTGCTGCACGCCGCTTCCATTCGCCTGAGCCTTCAGCGATTGCCTGCCGCCGCCGCGTGATTCCTTTCCCGCACCCGGTGCGGGATAACACTTGCCATCCAGGAGTTTTATGAACGTCCATAACCACAGTATCTGGCCGCCGCCGGATGCATGCAACTTCAATCACCCGGCGCCTGCCGCCCGATTTGGCGCCTTGCAGCAGCAATTGGTGCGTGCCGCACTGATCTTCCCGGTAGCCCAACGGCCGGACGAAGCCGCTCTCCCCGTGATCAATCGGTCGGATAAGGAGTGAGGGCGATGGATATCTCGCGTCAATTCGTCCGGCAGAAAAATCCCTGCGCCGATGGTTTCCGCTGGTTCATGCGCCATTTTCAGGAAGGTTCCGACTACCAGCCCCTGCTCGACGCGCTCGTGGCCGTCGGGCGGGTGTCGGATGCCTGCTGGCTGATGGATCAGTTCGGGCCGACCAAGGCCGTGCTTGAAGTCGATGCGCTGGAAGCGGACGCCGTCGTGTTCGCCGGCAGTCTGCTTGTGCGTGGCCCGATCGACGTGGACTCCGTGCTACGCATCGGCGGAAGTTTGCGAGCCGAGTCCGGCATTCGCGTCGGTCGCAACCTGCAGGTCGGCGAAGACCTGTGGGTCGCCGGAAATGTCCTCTCGCTCGGCAGTCTGCACGTGGCGGGGGATGTGCGTGCCGACTGGAACCTGCTGGTGGGGGAGCGCCTGGACTGCGGCGGCGACCTGCGCGTCGGCTGGGATGTCGAGGTGGGCACGGAGTGCACGATTGGCGGCCAGACGGCGGTTGGTGGCGATGTCGCCGTGGGCGCCGCCCTGAAATGCAAGAGCAATCTCCGCGTCAAGGGGGCTCTGAAGGTCGGTGGCAGCGCACGGTCGGCACAGGGCATCGAGGTGAATCAGGGGATCGATGTCAGCGAGCATCTGGAAGCTTCCTGGGGGATCGTCTCTGGCAAGTCGATCGTCGCGGGCGGGGCAATCAAGGCGGGCGAAAGCCTGACGGCAGGGGAAACCATTCAGGCCGGCGAGGGCTACGGCATCTACGCCGGCCTCAACGTCCCGGTGGCGGTATGGGAAGCCAGCGCCTGGGTGCGCGCCCGGGAATTGCCGAAGCGGCTGTTTAGCGGCCATTGGCATGCACCGGTCGGCGCCTGAGCAGTGCGGCTTGTCCTTGCCTTCCCCATACCCCAGCAGGAGTCTCCAAAATGAACACGCCTTTCGTTTCCCTCTGTCCCGAGATCACCCGGACCAACGCGCTGACGCTGATGGACTGGCTGGAGGACGAGGAGGTCACCCGCTTCCTGAGCGATTCGTGCAATGTCTCCCGCTTGATCGAGCAGGTCATCGGTCGAGTCCAGTTGCCGATCCTGACCCATCTGTTCAACCAGGGCGGTCGGTTTTTCATGGCCTACGACCGGCACGACGTGCCGGTGGGCTTCGTGCGTCTCGTCAAGATGGGCCCGGACTGCGAGATGGTCCTGGTCATCGGCGACCGCGACAACTGGGGCCGCAAGCTCGGCGCCAGCGCCATCCGCGAAGGCATGAAGCTCGCCTTCTTCGAGATGCGGGCGGAGCGGTTGATCGCCAAAATCCACCCGGAGAACGTACGATCGCTGAACGCTTTCCTGCGTAGCGGCTTCTTGCCGGATAGCGAAACCCCGGCGATGAAGTCCCTGGTCATGAGCTCCGCGCGCTATCTCCGGCTCTTGCGCGAGCGTCCGGCGGTGCACGCTGCGGACATCTACATCACCGAGATCGACAAGACACGGCTCAGAAACCTGATCGACCTCGAGCAAGGCCCGGGCATATTCGAGCTCGAGCATGAGATCGAGCGAGCCGTCGTCGTCGAGCCACGGAAAGTTGCGGAGGATGTCATCACGATGAACTCCAGGGCGCTGCTGAAGGTGGACGACGAGGAGGTGGAAGTCGCTCTGGTTTACCCGGAGGATGCGGACGACCGCGCCGGGAGACTATCGATTTTCTCCGGGATCGGCACCGCAATCCTGGGCTACAAAGAGGGCGATGCCTTCAGCTGGCGGATTCCGAACCGAACCTGCCATATCAGGATCGGGAAAGTGCTCTATCAGCCGGAAGCTGCGGGCGATTTCCATCTGTAGGCATGACGTGGCGCAACTGCTCCACTCATTAGTGCTTTCCTTCGACCAGCCAAACCATCTGATACGGCGCCAGCGTGATCCCCTGGCGCACGCCGTGCGCCGAGTTGCCGATCAGGTCGAGCATGGTTTCAGGCATGGCCGAGAAGGTCGGGGCGGCGATGGTCTGTTCGAACTCGCTGAAATTGCCCAATACCAGCAGGCGTGAAGAGTCGCCTTCGCGCAGGTAGCCGAGCACCGACGGGTTGTGCGTCCAGAACGAAGTCAGCTCGCCACCGTCGATTGCGGGCAGGTGTTTGCGCAAATCGATCATACGGCGCAGACCGTGGTAGATGCGGCCGGCGTCGGTGGTCGGGTCGTTGCGCTGTGCGTAGCGCGCGGCATCGCGCGCCGGGCGGTGCACCCAGCGGCTGTCGCCAGCTTTGCCGGGGTCGTTGATGTAGTCCGGGTCGTTGAGCGTGCCGACTTCGTCGCCGAGGTAGATGAGCGGGATGCCGCCGGACGAAAAGACGACGCCGTACATCAGCAAGAGGCGCGCGACGGCGTGCGGGTCGTGTTGTTCGAGGCCGCACAGCGAGGCGGCCGTGCCGCTGATGCGGCAGTCGCCGGTCGTCGGGTTGTCCTGGAAGGGCACGCCTCGTGCGAAGCTGCCTTCGAAGCGATTGACGAAGTAGCGGTTGAGGAACTGGCGGTGGTCGAAGCCGTTGATGCCGAAATGGATGGCGTCCTCGTCGGCGAAGGTCCAGCCGATGTCGTCGTGGCTGCGCACGTAATTCACCCAGGCGGCGCCGTCCGGCAGGTTGTGCCGGTGTTCGAGCGCCTGCTGCAGGAGATTGACCTCGCGCGTCGCCAGCGAATTCCAGAGCAGCGCCATCTGCAGCGGGTTGTACGAGACCTGGCATTCTTCCGGCGAGATGTAGCTGACGACGTCGTCGGGATGCACGATGGCTTCGGACTTGAACATCAGCGACGGCGCTGCGATGCGCGCCAGCGCGTTGTAGGCGCGCAGCAGGTTGTGCGCCTGTGGCAGGTTCTCGCAGGACGTGCCCATCTGCTTCCAGATGAAGGCGACGGCGTCCATGCGCAGGAACTCGACGCCGAGGTTTGCGATGAACAGCATCTCGCCGGCCATCGCCTCGAACACGGCCGGGTTGCTGTAGTTGAGGTCCCACTGGTAGCTGTGGAAGGTCGTCCACACCCAGCGCCCGTCGGCGAGCTGCGAGAAGGCGCCCGGATGCTCGTCTGGGAAGATCTCGCGCAGCGTCTTCTCGTAGGCGTCGGGCTGCGCGCGGTCCGGGAAGATGTAGAAGAAGTCCTTGTAGCGCGGGTCGCCTGCCAGCGCGCCGCGCGCCCAATCGTGTTCGTCGGACGTGTGGTTGAAGACGAAGTCGAGCACCAGCGAGATGCCTTCCTTGCGCAGCTTCGTCGCCAGATGGCGCAGGTCGCCGATCTTTCCGAGCGAGGGTTTGGTCGCCCGGTAGCTACTCACCGCGTAGCCGCCGTCGCTGTGCGGCTCGGGGCAGAGGAAGGGCGGCATCAGGTGCAGGTAGGTAAGGCCGAGTTCCTTGAAGCAGGGGAGCTGCGCCTCGACGCCCTTGAAGGTGCCGGCGTAGAGATCGACGTAGCAGACGCCGCCGAGCATCTCGCGCGACTCGAACCAGTGCGGATGCGCCTCGTGGTCGGCATCACGCGCCTTGAGGTCATCCGGGCGCTCGACCCAGGCCTTGAAGGCGACGTCGAGCAGTTCGACGAGGAAGGACTCGAAGTCGCCGCGCACGCCGTACAGGTTGGAGAGCTCGTCGCGCAGATCGAGCACGTGCGCGCGCAGTCTCGCATCAAAGACGGGCCAGTGTTCGTGCGTGCCGTGACGGGATTCGAGCGCGTTGCGCACGCGTTCGAGCTGTCGATTGGGCGCTTTCCATAGCGCTTTGGATTCTGCTTCCACCAAGTTTCCCACGATGCCTCCTGATCTTTGTAAGAATCGAGCGCGGCCCAAATATTCGCTTGGACTGACAGGTAATTCGCCGAGCCGTTGCCCCCTGAACAGGGCGGGCCGGTCACGGTATTGAGAATCGTAAAAGCGACTGAAGTCCCCGTCTCCGTTCGTGGTGAGCCTGTCGAATCCTGCCCGGAGCCAGTCGCAGGGCATGAATCGGCACGCCGTGTGCCATCGAGCCCTTCGACAAGCTCAGGGCGAACGGGGATCAAGACGCGTCAGTGACTTGCACGAACGTCAATAAT
>NZ_JAGOIT010000135.1 GCF_017995515.1 Propionivibrio sp. | reverse complement strand
AACGTTACCTGCGCGAACTGCGCGCCATCGTCGGCCCGATGGGCGACACGAGCTCGGCCGAGCACGCCCTGCGCGGCGGCATGGACGGCAGCTACTTCTCGTCGCGGCTGTCGAAGCTGCGCAGCGCACTGCGGTGCGAGCTCGGGCCAGCGGCGGGGCCGTACCTGGTCGAGGACGGAGGCAGCAAGCCGCATCGGTACAGGCTGGGACTTGGAGCCGCGGCCATAAGACTCGTCGACGCCAGTCGCGACGCAAGCTTGCGATAGAAGGGCGAGACATTCCACACGGCTAACCTGCGCAAGTCAGGCGAATATGCCGATGTAAACTCGATGGCAAGAGCAGTCTTGCCATGTTGTAACAGGAGAACCGAATGGCGCACCCATTGATGAATCCATCCACGCGAGTGGCGCTCGCCGCCTATCTGCACGATCTTGGCAAGTTTGCCGAGCGCGCAAAGGTCTTTTACGGCGACCCGCGGGTCGACGCACATTTGACGCTCTATTGCCCGTTCCACAGCGAGGGGCGCTGGTTCAGCCATCAGCATGCAGCCCACACAGCGCTTGCCTTCGGCGAAATCGAAGCCCATCTGCCCGAAACCGTACAAGGCGACGTCTCGCCTTTTTCGGGCCGCAAGTACGCGGGGGACTCAGACCTCGGTGAGGCTACGGACTCTCTGGTGAATGCTGCTGCGGCACATCACAGACCAGACACTTTCCTGCAATGGATCATCGCCACCGCAGATCGCGTCGCTTCCGGCTTCGAACGTGAGGAGTTCGAGCAATACAACCACGCTGCCGATAAGAGGGCGAACGGCCTCAATCACTACACCTCGCGCCAACTGACCCTGTTCGAGCAGATCCGGCAGAATGACACGCAACCGAGTGATGCAGCCCTTGTTCAGCGCTACGCACTTCGGATTCTGTCGCCGCGCAGCATCTTCCCCAAAGCCGCAGCACAGTGCGAACCGCATGACGACCAAGCCGCACAGGCGGAATACCGTGCCCTCTGGGATCGCTTCATCGCCGGGCTGGCGCAGATTCCCGCCAGCCACCGCAACAATTGGCCCTTGTGGCTCGATCACTTCGATAGTCTATGGCTTGCGTGCACCCACGCTATCCCGGCGGCTACCGCCTTCGGTGTACGGCCTGAAGTCTCCCTTTACGACCATTCACGCGCCGCTGCCTCACTGGCCGTCGCGCTGTGGCGCTGGCATGAGGCCACAGCAAGGACTGGCGCGGAAGCAGCAACGGCCCTGCGCACCCGTTCCGATTTCGACGAACAGAAGTTCCTGTTGATTCAGGGAGATTTCTTCGGCATCCAGGATTTCATCTTCGCAACCGGCGGCGAATCGCGAAAACACGCGGCGAAGCTGCTGCGCGGCCGCTCGTTCCAGGTGTCAATCTTCACCGAGTTGGCGGCCCTGCGCGTCCTCGACGAACTCGGCCTGCCGCCGACGAGCCAGATCATCAACGCCGCTGGCAAGTTCATGATTGTCGCGCCCAATACGGAGGACGTTTGCGAACGTCTGCAGCGCTTGCGCGCCGAACTGGATGACTGGTTCAGCGCACACACTTTCGGCCAGGCCGGTGTCGGGCTGGCATGGACAGCCGCCAGTTGCGCCGACTTCCTGCGCCGAAAGGGCGAGCGCAACGACAGCACGCCATTCAGCAAGCTGATGACGCGCTTGCACCAGCAACTCGAAATCGCTAAACACCAGCGCCTGAACCTGTGCGCGCTCGGCGGCAGGGTGTTCAGCACAGCAGATTTCACACTCGGTCCCTGCGCTTATAACGGCCGCCTTCCCGCCGACCGCACAATCGACGGCGTGGCTTCGTGTGCGCTGTCGCGCGACCAAAAGGCAATCGGCGAGTCCCTGGTCAAGCTCGACCGCATCCTCGTGCTTCGCGACCAATCGCGCGACGCACTGCGCGAACACCGCAACCTGCGCGTGCTCGAAACCGATCTGTTCGGCCACGTCGTTGCATTTACCGCCGATGCGGACTCCACCGGTCGCTTTGGCGAGCTCGCCAGCAGCCGAACCCTGCGCCGTTGCTGGGATTTCAGCCTGCCCATTGCGAACGACGTCGACGGTAGCACGCCCCTCTGGAACGGCTTCGCCCGCCGTTTCATCAGTGGTTACGTACCCATCACGGGACCGGACGATGTCGGCCCGCTGCGCGAGCGCTACGCGGGTCTGTTGGGCGATGAGCCGATCCCCGAAGTCGGTGATCTGAAGACACTCGACATGCTCGCCTGCGAAGACCGTCAGCCTTCCGACGCCGACACGGGACGCTGGCAGGGCGTTGCCTCGCTCGGCGTGCTGAAGGGCGACATCGACAACCTGGGCGAACTGTTCCGCACCGGCCTCAAACAACCGACCTTTGCGAAAATGGCAGCGCTGTCGCGCCAGGTGAATGGCTTCTTCGCCATCTACCTGCCCTGGCTCCTCGCGCGCGAGTTCCGTAACGTCTACACGGTATTCGCCGGCGGAGACGACTTCTTCCTGATCGGCCCGTGGCGCAGCGTGCAGCGACTTGCCTCACGGCTGCGGGATGAGTTCGGGGCCTATGTCGCCGGCAATCCCGAGATCCACTTCTCGGCGGGCATCGCCACGCAGAAGCCCGGCGCCCCCATCTTCAGCATTGCGGAACTGGCCGAAGACGCGTTGTCGGCGGCCAAGCAACGCGATGGCAAGGACGCAATCACTTGCTTCGGCGAGACTGTCGCATGGCGCACCTGGCCGGAACTCGAGGCCGCACTGGCGCGCCTCGAGTCCCTACGCAGCGAGATGGCCCTGTCCACCGGCTTCGTCTATGGGCTGCAGCAATTCATCGACATGCGCAGGGATGAGAAGAACGGTAAGGCCGAAGCCGCGATGTGGCGCCCGCGCCTGGCCTACCGCACCCGCCGCTTCGTCGTCGACAAGCGTCGCGGCCTGGGCGAGGACGAACGCCGTCTCCACACCACTCGCATCGTCCAGGACATCGGCAGCACCGGCATCGAGACACTCGGCCCGGCTTACCGCATCGTCCTCTTCAATCACCTTTACCAATTCAGGGATCGCTGAAGGAGTCCACCCGCATGGCAAACCATATCCCCGGCCGCACCGCACCCGCACCCCGTTCCAATGCCTCCAATCCCGTTTATCGCGGCGGCGACGAGCGCCCCAGGCGCGACGATGAACCGACCATCGACACCAGCCGGATTCGCTTTGGCGATCAAATTGCACCGACGCTGTATTCGGATGTCGCGGAAGCAGCGGCACGCAGCATTGCCGACACCAGCATGCGCGATGCAAACAAAGGCACTCAGCTACGCCGCTTCTACGACGAACTCGTCATGTTGCAGGGCAAGGTTGGCAACAGCGAAGAGCGCTTCCAGGCTCACGCGCCCTACATCCAGATGCTGAAAGCAAAGGTCGCCTACGCCATGGGACGCAAGAAAGTCGACGGGAATTTCGACCGGCTGTTGCGCCACGTCGTCGACCAAGCCACGGACCACAGGTCACTTGCGCAAGCCAAGCTGTTCATGGAGGCGTTCATGGCCTTCTACAAGGTCCATCGCCCGCAAGACTGAGCAACATCCATCAAATCCAAGGGAACATGACATGCAGCTCATCAAGATCCAGACCCTGGAAGGCACCCTCGAACTGCTCTCGGGCCTGCGCATCGGCGCCAGCGAAGGTGAAATCCGGATCGGCGGCGTCGACAACCAGGTCATTCGCAACCCGATCAACAACCAGCCCTACATTCCGGGCTCCAGCCTGAAGGGCAAGGTCCGCAGCCTGCTGGAGTGGCGCAGCGGCGCCGTGAAGTCCGAACCGCTCGGCATCCGCGACCTGTCGGCACGGCACCCCGAAGTGCGGCCCATCCTGCAACTGTTCGGCGTGGGCGGAGGCGATCAACTCAGCGACGAACAGGCGCGCGATCTTGGTCCTACGCGACTGGCCTTCTGGGATGCCGCACTTCAAGCTGACTGGGTCAGACAGATTGAAGGTGACAATCTGCTGCTGACCGAGATCAAGACCGAAAACCGCATCGACCGCATCAAGGGCGTAGCCGAACACCCACGCCAGACCGAACGGGTCCCAGCCGGCTCGCGATTCGATTTCCGCCTCTCGATCAAGGTGCTGGACATCGACGGGGACGGCGCCGCATTGCGCCAGACACTGTTGGCAGGGCTGCGCCTTCTCGAGCTCGACAGCCTCGGCGGCTCCGGGTCGCGAGGCTACGGCAAGATCAAGCTCCGCGAGCTCAAGCTCGACGGCGCCAATGTCCAGGCCGAATTCGAAGCGCTCGATCCCTTTGCCGCCCGCGCTGCCTGAACACGCGATGGACAACTATCAAGTCACCCTCCAGCCACGGTCGGCCTTTGGGACCCCGCTCGCCGGCGACACCCTGTTCGGGCAACTGTGCTGGGCTATCCGCGAGCGCTTCGGCGAGGCAAGGCTGACGAGCCTGCTCGAGGGCTATACCGAGGCCAATCCATTTCTGGTCGTCTCCGACGCGTTCCCTGCGGGATGGGTGCCACGCCCGCAGTTACCGGACTTCCTGCTCGGCATCGATGGCGATCCCGCGCAACGCAAGACAGCCAAGAAAAGGGTCTGGCTCCCCGTCATCGGCGCGGCGCTGCCGCTCGCCGACTGGCTTGCTCGCGCTGCAGCCTTGAAGACCGCAGAGCACTTGGTGCTGACCCAGAACACCATCAACCGGCTCACCGGGACAACTGGCTCCGGACCCTTCGCCCCGCGCCAGATCGAGCGTCTGCAGTTCTGCAGCGATGGCGGCCTACAGGTGTATTGCTGCCTTGACTCCTCGCGCCTTAGTAGCCTCGAACTTGCCCAGGTATTTACGGACGTAGGCTTGAGTGGCTTCGGTCGCGACGCCAGCACCGGACTTGGCAAATTCTCGGTCAGCGACGTCGTCGAGTGGCAATGGCCCGCCACGGTAAGTCGCCACGCACTCACGCTCGCCCCCTGCGCACCCGCGCCACAGGCGCTGGAGGCGAGCGCGTGCTACTACCAGCCTCAGACCCGCTTTGGACGGCACGGCAACCTAGCCGCAATGGGTGGGCGGCCATTCAAGCGCCCAGTGCTTGGTCTGCGCACGGCGGCCTTCCTCACCTTCCAGACCGGTCCGGTTCCCGCCTTTCACGGGACCGGCCTGGGCGGGCCACGCGAGCCGATCTCGGTGGCGATTCCCGCCACTGTGCATCAGGGTTATGCCCCGCTGGTACCTCTGCATGCGGAACTGCGCACATGAACGCCTTCATCGATACCGTCAACCTCGCCATCACGCCGCTGACGCCGATCCACATCGGCTGCGGGCAGGACTTCGAACCCACCAACTACGTCATCGACGGTGGCGTGCTGTACCACTTCGACCCAGCGCGTGTGCCCCTGTCGAAAACGGATCGGGACGCGCTGATTTCCGCAGTCAACCGTCGGGGCGACGAAGCGATTCGCGACCTGCAGAAGTTCTTTCATGCCCGCAAGGAGCGCTTTGCCGGGGTCGCTCATGGCGTAGTGGCAGTCGCGTCTGGCATTGTCGAGCAATACAGCCGACGCATCGGCCAGGTCGCCCAGCACGAAGCAGGGGGCCGCCGCGTCACGAACCAACTTGAGATCGAGCGCACAGCGCATCACCCTCACACTGGCATGGCCTACATCCCTGGCTCAAGCCTAAAGGGGGCGATTCGCACCGCATGGCTGGATCAGATCAATATGGGGCAAGGGAAGGTCCCCGAGGACCGCAATGCGCAGGACCTCGAAAAACGGCTACTGGATTCGCGCGCAGGCTTCCATGCTGATCCCTTCCGCCTGCTGCACGTTACTGACACCTGCTCATCCGAGCTCGAGAGCAAGGTCGTTTTCGCTACCAATCACAAGAAGCGCGAGGTCCATGACAAGGACGGCCGTATCGTAGAAGCCAAAGGGCCAGCAACCCGCCGCGAGGCAATCGCCGCCGGTCAGCATCGAGCGCTGAGCGGCGAGATCCGCATCAGCACCCTGCCGGGTGTCAGCGCCGGCGCCCGCGCGCCCGATCCTGCGCATCGCATCCCTTCATTTGCTGCGCTGGCGAACGCCTGCAACCGCTACTACCTGCGGCGAATGAAGGCATTGCTTGAAGTTCTCGATAGTCGGCGACTCGCTGCTCCGCAGTGGCTATCCGACCTGCGGGCACTCCTCGCCGATCTCCAGCCCCATTTCAACAGTGGCCGCCTAATGCTGCTGCGCGTCGGCCGTCATTCCGGCGCGGAAAGCGTCACGCTGGATGGCGTTCGCTCTATCAGGATCATGAAGGGTAGAGGGCAACCACCCGACTGGTCGCCGGACGGCGCCAAGACCGTGTGGCTGGCCGCCGAACGCGACGACGAACGCTCCAGCATGCTGCCCTTCGGCTGGCTCATCGTCGAAGCTGCCAACAGTCCGCCCATCGATTCGCTGCAGCACTGGTGTGCATCCCAACCTACGATGCGCACGGCCGAAATCCGTGCACAGCTCGCTGCAGCCCATCAGCGCGCGGCAGCCGAAGCCCAGCGCCAGCGCCAACTCGAAGCCGATCGGCAAGCGCAAGAAATCGCCGAGGCGGCGGAACAGGCAGCCCTGGAGGCGGCTCGTGCGCTGCTTTCCGACGAGGGGAAATTGATCGACAAATTCATCCGCAGTTGCCAGGACAAGGCTGACAGTGCGCGCAAGGATCCGATGAATCCCGGCAGCGGCCTGTACGCCGATGCATTGCACCTGAGCAAGGCGGCCCTCGCCGCCGATAGCAGTTGGAGCGCCGCGGATCGTGTCCAACTTGCTGCCGTACTCACCGAATGGCTACCCAAGATAATCGACAAGCTCGACCGCAAAGACGACTGGAAGGACGCACAGAAGAAGTTGAAGCTCGCAGTCCTTCGCGGGGAATAACCCCTGAACGGACCGGCTTACTTTGCGACGAAAGGCAGAACGGTCGTCAGCGAGGGCGGCCTCGCAGCGCCGTCGTTACTCGTCGTGCAGCCGCCGCCGGTTGAAAAGGACGTACTGACTCTGCTGATCATGAACATGCTCGCCGGGGGGCGCGTGACCGCTGCGCTACACCCCATTAACGACCTATACTGACATTACATCGTTATCACGGAGATTCCATGATGCAGTCTATGAAAATGTCAGACGGCGGCCGTGTTGTCATCCCTGCCGAAATCCGCCACTCGCTCGGACTCAAGGAGGGCGACACGGTCTTGTTCGAACTGCTCGAAGGCGAGGCACGCATCACCAGCAGGCAGGCACAACTGCAACGCGCGAGGGCGCTATTTCGTCGCTATGTGCCGGCCGATGCACCGTCACCCGCGGACGAACTGATCGCCGAGCGACGCGCCGAGG
>NZ_JAGOIT010000134.1:1248-7384 GCF_017995515.1 Propionivibrio sp. | reverse complement strand
TGGTCGGGGCGAGAGGATTCGAACCTCCGACTCCTACGTCCCGAACGTAGTACTCTACCAGGCTGAGCTACGCCCCGACCGATTCACCGAACAGACCCTAGAAGGATCTCGCAACAGCGAAGAGGCATAATTCTAGCAAAGAATCCTTGTATGTGGAAGCGGGTAAGCACTCAATCGAGTGTGCAGCGAGCGCCGCCTCGGCTTCGGCACATTTTTTCGCATGATCAAGCGCGCCCGTCGCACGAATCGCTGCCAGTACCGACGCAAAATCGTCCCGCCCACCGTTTTCGATGGCGCGGCGGACACTCGCCGCTTGCTCAGCGTTACCGTGCTGCATGACGTAAATCAACGGCAGTGTCGGTTTCCCTTCAGCCAGATCGTCGCCAAGGTGCTTGCCTGTTTCGACTTCCGCTCCCGAGTAATCGAGAACATCGTCAATGATCTGGAACGCCGTTCCGAGGTGCATGCCATAAGCGGCCAGACTGCGCTCATGCTCTTCCGACGCACCGCCGACGATGGCGCCGACCTGCGCGGCCGCCTCGAACAGCTTGGCCGTTTTGAAGCGGATGACTTGCAGGTAACGCGCCTCATCGACGTCGGCGTCGTGGCAATTCATCAATTGCAGGACTTCGCCCTCGGCGATGATATTCGTCGCCTCGGACAGCACCTGCATGACGCGCATGCTGCCGACTTCGACCATCATCTGGAAAGTACGCGAGTAGAGAAAGTCGCCGACCAGCACACTTGCCGCATTGCCGAACAGCGCGTTCGCCGTTTCCCGGCCGCGCCGCAAGTCAGACTCATCAACGACATCATCGTGCAGCAATGTCGACGTATGGATCATCTCGACAACCGCCGCAAGTTCGTGATGATGCACCCCGCGATAACCCAGGGCGCCGGCGCTGAGCAATACCAAGGCGGGGCGCAGACGCTTGCCGCCGGCATTGACGATGTACTCGGCGACCTGCCGCACGAGGACCACATCCGAATGCAGGCGTGCGCGAATGACCGCGTCGACTGCTTTCATATCTGGTCCGATCAAGTTGAAAAGCTGCTCGGGTTTCACCGCACTCTGCCTTGGCACAAAACCTGCGAATCTTATGGGGGGCGCTTGCCCGCCGTCAAGCGAAGCGAGTCCGGAAACCGGGAAATAGACGCTGGAACTCTTTGACTTGTCGACGGAATTCTGTAGTATACGCGGTCCTTTGTTTCAAAAACTCTCTTGTTTTGGAGTCCAACATGTACGCGGTCATAAAAACCGGTGGCAAGCAATATCGCGTTGCCGCTGGCGAAAAACTGAAAATAGAACAGATACCGGCAGAAGTTGGCGCAGAGATTACCCTTGACCAGATCCTGATGGTCGGCGAAGGCGAGTCCGTAAAAATCGGCGCTCCGCTCGTTTCCGGCGCTTCGGTCAAGGCTACTGTGCTTTCGCAAGGCCGCCACAAAAAGGTAACGATCTTCAAGATGCGTCGCCGCAAGCATTACCAGAAGCATCAGGGCCATCGTCAGAACTACACCGAAATCCGCATTGACGGCATTTCGGCCTGATCGTCGGCCAAACGAAAGGAATAAGACATGGCACACAAAAAAGCAGGCGGCAGTTCCCGTAACGGCCGCGACTCGGAATCGAAACGCCTTGGCGTGAAGCGCTACGGTGGCGAGCTGGTCACGGCCGGCAACATCATCGTCCGCCAGCGCGGCACCGAGTTCCACCCGGGCGTCAACGTCGGCATCGGCAAGGACCACACGCTGTTCGCGCTGATCGAAGGGCACGTGCAATTCACGCTGAAGGGCGAAAAGCGCCGCCGCACGGTCAGCATCACGCCGGCCGCGTGAGGATGTAACCATCCCGGTCGCGCACCGTATGAACGGCAAAAGCCCTATCCTTGCGGTAGGGCTTTTTCATTTGTAGTTCCCTGCGTAGTCCAGGTTTTCCCGAAAGAGGCTGTTTCATGAAGTTCATCGACGAGGCAAAAATCTATGTTGCGGCTGGCAATGGCGGCAACGGCATCGTCTCGTTCCGGCGTGAGAAGTACGAGCCGGAAGGCGGCCCGAACGGGGGCGACGGCGGACGCGGCGGCAGCGTTTACGTCGTCGCCGACCGCAACCTCAACACCTTGATCGAGTATCGCTACACCCGCAAGTTCCTTGCGCAACGCGGCGAGAACGGCGGTTCGGGCGATTGCTACGGCAAGGGCGGCAGCGACATTACGTTGCACGTGCCGGTCGGCACCGTGATCGCCGACGAGAACGCCGGCCAGATCGTCGCCGACCTCGACGCCGACGGCAAGAAGGTCCTGCTTGCCCGCGGCGGCAAGGGCGGCCTTGGCAACATCCACTTCAAGTCGAGCACCAATCGCGCACCGCGCCAATGCACGCAGGGCGAACCGGGTGAAGAGCGTGATCTTCGCCTCGAATTGCGCGTGCTCGCCGACGTCGGCCTGCTCGGCTTGCCGAATGCCGGCAAGAGCACCTTCATCCGCGCCGTTTCGGCCGCGCGCCCGAAGGTCGCCGACTATCCGTTCACCACGATGCACCCGAACCTCGGCGTCGTGCGCGTCAGCGACACCAAGAGCTTCGTCGTCGCCGACATTCCCGGCCTGATCGAAGGCGCCGCCGACGGCGCCGGGCTCGGCATCCGCTTCCTCAAGCACCTGGAGCGCACGCGCGTCCTGCTGCACATCGTCGACCTTGCGCCGCCCGACCCGGAAGCCAACCCCGTACACGACGCCCAGGCGATCGTGCGCGAGCTCGAGAAGTACAACCCGGAACTCGCCGCCAAGCCGCGCTGGCTGGTGCTCAACAAGCTCGACCTGATTCCTGAGGACGAGCGCGAGCAGCGCATCGCCGACTTCCTCGCGTCGTACGATACGGGCGGCGCGCCCTGCTTCCGCATTTCCGCGATCAACGGCGACGGTTGCCGCCCCCTGATCTACAGGCTGCAGGAAGCGCTCGACACGCTGGCGCCCCCGCCGCCGCTCAAGGAAACGTCGCCGGACGAACTCTTCCCGGACGACGACGAAGCAACCGACAACTCCGACAACGAATCATCCAGATAGCCATGGCCACGACCCGCATTGCCGACGCAAAACGACTCGTCATCAAGGTAGGTTCCGCGCTCGTTACCAACAACGGCGAGGGACTCGACCTCAACGCCATCACCGAATGGGCACGCCAGATCGCCCAGCTGCGCCAAGCCCACAAGGAAGTGGTGCTGGTTTCCTCCGGCGCCATCGCCTGCGGCATGCAACGGCTCGGCTGGGAAAAGCGCCCGAAGGCCGTGCATGAGCTGCAGGCCTGCGCCGCCGTCGGCCAGATGGGGCTGGTCCAGGTCTATGAAAGCGCCTTCTCGCGCCACGGCCTGCGCACGGCGCAGGTGCTGCTGACGCACGAGGACCTGGCCGACCGCACGCGCTACCTCAACGCCCGCTCGACGCTGACGACGCTGCT
Organism: Propionivibrio sp.; assembly: GCF_017995515.1. Lineage (GTDB taxonomy): Bacteria > Pseudomonadota > Gammaproteobacteria > Burkholderiales > Rhodocyclaceae > Propionivibrio. Next base: position 3,931 of record NZ_JAGOIT010000134.1, on the reverse strand, counting down.
CGGCCTCGGCGTCGTGCCGATCATCAACGAGAACGACACGGTGATCACCGACGAGATCAAGTTCGGCGACAACGACACGCTCGGCGCGCTGGTCGCCAACCTCGTCGACGCCGACGCACTGGTCATCCTCACCGACCAGAAAGGCTTGTACACCGCCGACCCGCGCAAGGACCCGAACGCCACGCTGGTCAGCGAAGCGACGGCCGGCGACCCGGCGCTGGAAGCGATGGCCGGCGGCGCCGGCACGCGCATCGGCACCGGCGGCATGATCACCAAGATCATCGCGGCCAGGCGCGCGGCGAGCAGCGGCACGCACACCGTCATCGCCAGCGGCCGCGAGAAGAACGTGATGCCGCGCCTCGGCCAGGGCGAGCCGATCGGCACGCTCCTCGTCGCGCAGACGCAGCCGCTCAACGCGCGCAAGATCTGGCTCGCCGATCACCTGCAACTGAGCGGTCGCCTGCTGCTCGACGGCGGCGCCGTGAAGGCGCTGGCCGACGGCAAGAGCCTGCTGCCGATCGGCGTCGTCGAAGTGCAGGGCGAATTCGAACGCGGCGCCGCCGTCGCCTGCATCTCACCGGAAGGCAGGGAAGTCGCGCGCGGCCTGGCCAACTACGGCAGCAGCGATTCGCGGCGCATTGCCCGCCACGCCAGCCAGGACATCGAAGACATCCTCGGCTACGTCGACGAGCCGGAAATCATCCACCGCGACAATCTCATCCTGTGCTGAGCGCCGCCTGCGGCGCGGCCGGGTTGATCCACACCCCGGCCAACTCACGGTAAGCCGCGGCCTGCCCGCGCATCCACTCGCGGAAAGCCGCGAGCGGCACCGAATCCGCCTTGCTCTCGGGATACACGAAGTAGTAGCTGCGCTGGTTGTGCAGCACGCAGGGGCACGGCGTCAGCAACTGGCCCGACGCCATCTCGCCGATCACGAAGAAGCGCGGCACCAGCGCCACCCCCAGCCCGGCGCGGGCCGCCTCGACGAGCATCGAAAACAGCTCGTAGCGCGCGCCGCCCATCGCATTGACGTTTTCCAGCCCCGCCACCGCAAACCACTCGCGCCAGGCATCCGGGCGCGCCGACTGATGCAGCAGCGGTAGCTGTGCCAATTCGGCCGGATCGACCTGCGTTCGTCCCTTCAACAAGGCGGGGCTGCACACCGGCACCAACTCCTCGCCAAACAGAAACTCCGCGTGCGCGCCCGGCCAGATCGGCCCGCCGCAGTGGATCGCCGCATCGAACGGCGTGTCGGCGAAGATGAACGGCTCGGCGCGCGTCGCCAAATCGAGCGTAATCCCCGGATGCGCCGTACTGAAATCGCCCAGCCTTGGGATCAGCCAGCGCGTCGCGAAGGTCGGAATGACCGCAAGTTCGAGCACGCCGCCGGCACCGCGATGCGCCATCAACGACAACGTATCGTGCTCGATCTGGCGCAAGCTCGCGCGGATCTGCCGCGCGTAGAGCTGTCCGGCTTCGGAAAGCAACACGCGCTTCTTGATGCGGTTGAACAGCTGCACGCCAAGGAACTCCTCGAGCGCCGATATCTGGCGACAAACCGCGCTCTGCGTCAGCGACAACTCCTCGGCCGCGCGCGTAAAGCTCTGGTGACGTGCGGCGGTTTCAAAGGCGATCAGCAAGTCCGTTCCGGGCAATTTTCTGCGCATGGCAACAATCCAGAATTTCTCGATTAGTTCGGTTTTCGCATCAAGTTGTGACTATACATCGTTTATCCCCGCTCAAAAACCCGGAAAAAAATGGGTTCGACCGGTATTTGAAGAATCCAGGAAGTCCGGAATGCTGATTTTTCGGAATGAACATCGGCTCACCTGACGGCGATGGACTTGTGCATTCAGCAGCCGTAGGGTGTGCAACGCCAAGCGTTGCGCACCGTTCCTGCTTCCTTCGGTGCGCAAATGAGATTTGCGCACCCTACCGCGCTGTTTTCCCACTGTTTTCCCAACTTGACCTTGGTGGCGGAACGGAACCAAAATGGTATCGTTTTGAAAGGAGATCGCCATGCCGACGACACTGACTTTAAAGAACATTCCAGACTCCGTGTACGAGCGACTGAAGCTCTCTGCGGAGATACACCGTCGCAGTTTAAACAGCGAGGCAATTGTATGCCTTGAATCCGTATTGCTCCCGACAAGGATAATGCCAGACGAAAGGTTGGCGCGTGCACGTGAGCTACGCGCAGCACTATCGCAAGGAAAATTTCACGCACGCGATATCGATGCCGCGAAGCGTGAGGGGCGGCCATGATCGTGGTTGACACCAATGTGCTTGCATATTTGTATCTCCCCGGCGAATACACCTCGGCAGCTGAAGAACTCCTGCAACAAACCCCCGACTGGGCGGCGCCGGTCCTTTGGCGTAGCGAGTTCCGCAACATATTGGCAGGCTGCATGCGGCGCAAGACCATTTCTTTTGAACAGGCAAACAGCCTGCAAAGAGAAGCCGAAAGTTTGCTCGAAGGCTCGGAGTTCGAGGTTGACTCGCTCTCCGTGCTTGAGCTCGTGCGTAATAGCGACTGCTCCGCATATGACTGCGAATTTGTTGCACTCGCCATGAAACTTGACGCAAAGCTTGTGACAATGGACAAGAAATTGTTACGAGCATTTCCAGGCCACGCCACAGCACTCCCTGGGGCCTGGTAGCAGCCGTAGGGTGTGCAACGCCA
>NZ_JAGOIT010000134.1:0-1148 GCF_017995515.1 Propionivibrio sp. | reverse complement strand
ATGACCGACGAAATCAATGAGTATTGCCGACCGGCGTCGCTGGAGGATCTCAAGGCGCTGATCGAGTCTTTGAATCGTCAGCACGTCGATTACCTGCTTATTGGCGGCTACGCCCTGTTCGTACACGGCTACCACCGGGCAACGACGGATATTGACGTACTGGTGCCAGCGACGCTCGAGTCCGGAGCCAAGGTCAAGGAAGCACTGATGGTATTGCCGGATCAAGCCGCGAAGGATCTTGAACCCGAGTGGTTTGCCGAAGGCGACAACATTCGGGTAGCCGACGCCTTCGTAGTCGACGTCATGTTGAATGCGTGTGGTGAAACATTCGACACGCTCGAACAATATGCCATCACCGTCGACCTTGAAGGCATTCCCGTCCGGACGGTCAGCCTGGAAGGACTCCTGCGAACCAAACAGACCGTGCGAGACAAAGACGCGGCCGACAGGCGAATTCTGGAACGCGCACTCAGACTCTTTCAGGAACAAATCAAGAAATAACGACGGGCGGGCGAGGCTAAAACCCCTGAAACAGGAGATCGATTGCCGCAACGATTTCTGCGCCCATCGGTTCAAGCGAAGTCACCGGATGTTTCAGAACTGATAACGGCACCGCCGCCATACCTTGTGTTGCCATCACGACACGCTCGCCATCGATCTCAAACACCGGATTCAGAGTTTTCGCATAGTCAGCAATGTCACGGATCGGGATCAAAGGGGCAACCACCCGCGTTGAAAAGTGGCTATTGATATCGGCTTGCAGATCGAGCAAATAGCCACTGCGATCAGGATTTCGATAGACCGTGAATCTAGCCATCAAAAACTCCGATATTTCTCTAGCGGCAGACCGTTTTTCTCGATGTAATCATTCCAGCAGTCAAAGGCTTTAGCATTTTCCTCGACCCAAAGCTCGGCACGCTTTTCAGCAACAGCTCGAGCCAAACCGGACTCGGCCGCTTGCGAGACGTTGATCCGCAGCGCCTTCGCTTCTGCGAGAAGATTTTCCGCCAGGGAGACATTGGTTGCTCTCTTTGCTGCCGGAGCACTGCTGATGACCATCATTGCCATGACGATACCTCAATAAGAATGTATGGCGCTCACAATACCCGTCATGCACATTCTTGACAACATTTTCCGAAAACGTGGTC
>NZ_JAGOIT010000054.1:4456-24394 GCF_017995515.1 Propionivibrio sp. | reverse complement strand
AGCGGGGCTGACGAAGTGGAGGCAAATGCTGCTTGCAGAAATGAAAAAAGCCCGAGTAATCAGGCTCTTCTCAAGGTAAGACTGGCGCGCCCGAGACGATTCGAACGTCCGACCCCTGCCTTCGGAGGGCAGTACTCTATCCAGCTGAGCTACGGGCGCGTGTTTTTTTTTCGGAAGGGAGCGAAGCATAGCCGTTTTGCTTCGCGCCGTCCATCGCCGTCAATCGCGCGGCCTTCGACTGCGCGCCGTTTCCAAGTGTTGGCACAAGCGTTCGGCACCGTCGAGTAGCCGCGGCGTGTGGCGCTGAATGAGTTCCGGCGGGACGAAGAACCGGTTGTCGCGCGCGACGGCGACGACTGAGGGCCAGCGTTTCCAGTCGTCCAGCCACTCCGGGCGCGCGTCGTTCATACCGCTGGCGACGATGGCTTCCGGGTTGGCGGCGATGACGGCTTCGACGCTGACGGTCGGCGCCATCGTTTCGAGCCGGGCAAAGACGTTTTCGCCGCCGCACAGGCGCACGACGTCGGAGATGATCTGTTTGCCGCCGACGGTCATCAGCGGCGCTTTCCAGACCTGGTAGAAGGTGCGCACGCTCGGACGAGATGCGTAGCGCTTCTCGAGATCGGCGAGGCGGTCGCGGAAGCGGGCGGCAGCGGCGCGACTAACGCTTTCGCTTCCCGCAAGGCGACCGAGGCGCTCGATCTCGTCGGCCACGTCGCCGATCTGGTTCGGTTGCGAAATGTAGACCGGGAAGCTGAGCGCGCGCAGCTTGTCGATATGCGCAGGCGCGTTGCCACTCGCCCAGCCGATGATCAGATCGGGTTTCAGCGCGGCGATGGCTTCGAGGTCGAGGCGCGAGTAGCCGCCCACTTTCGGGAGCTTTTTGACCGTTTCAGGGAAATCGCTGAATTCGACGGTGCCAACGAGTTTGTCGCCGGCGCCAGCGGCGAACACGGTTTCCGCGAGATGCGGTGCGAGCGTGACGATGCGCCGCGCCGGTTGCGCCAGACGGAGCGTGGCGCCACTGTCGTCGACCACGGAGACTTGCGCCCGCGCCGCGCAGCACGCGACGAACCAACCGAGCATGACGAGGCTGCGCCTCATGCCGCCGCCGGCGCCCACTCGGCGAGCGTGGCGGCGAGCCGCTGCCAGTGCGCTTCGCTCTCCGGTAGGCCGAAGCGCAGCAAGTCGGTCGACGCGTAATGGCGCGTCAGGATCGCGCGGCGGGCGAAGTGTTCGATGAGTTCATCGGTCTGCGCGGTTCTGACCGCACAGAACAGCGCGCTGCGCGTGACTTCGCCCAAGGGCGCGAGCAATTCGGCGAGGCGCCGCGAATCGACGGCGAGCTTCGTGTGCGCCGCTGCCTGCCAGCCCGAATCCTCGAGTGCCCGCTTCGCGACGAAACGCGAGGGATGCGATACCGGCCACGGGCCGAGCACTTCGCGCAGGCGGTCGAGCTTCTCCGGCGCGCCGAAGACGAAGCCGACGCGCGCGCCGGCCAGGCCGAAGAACTTGCCGAGCGAGCGCAACACGATCAGGTTCGGCGCATCCTCGCTGCCGGCCAGCGAGGCGATGCAGTTTTCCGGCTCCGGATCGCCGAAAGCCTCGTCGACGATCAGCCAGCCGCCACGTTTCCGGAGTTGGTCCGCAGCATCGAGCAAGTCCTCGCGCGGCAGCGATTGGGCCGTCGGATTGTTCGGATTGCACAGCAGCACGTTCGGCGTCATCGCCGCCAGCATGCGCGCGAGATTCGGTAGACGGCGCAGCTTGTGCCCGCAACGCTCCCAAGCCTGCGGGTGCTCTTCATAGAGCGGCGACAGGCAGGCGACGACGACCGGGGCAAAAAGCGCCGGCAAGGCCTGGATCGCGGCCTGCGAACCGGGCAGCACGAGCAGGCGGTCGTTGCCGTAATACGCGGCGGCGGCGGCTTCGAGGCCGTCGTCATCTTCCGGAAGGCGATTCCAGCACGCCGGGTCGATCGGCGGAATCGGGTACGACTGCGGATTGATGCCGGTCGACAGGTCGACCCAGTCGGCGAGCGGGATGCCGTATTGCTGCGCGGCGCGGCGCAGGCGACCGCCGTGTTCAAGCATGCGCCCACCCGATGCAGAAGAGCGCGACGAGCCAGAGCCCCGTGCTACGGCGCATGAGCGACAGCGCGCGCGGGATGTCCTCGCCGCGCGCCGGTCGGCCTTCGCCGAGTACCGGCCGTTCTTCACGCTGGCCGTGATAGATCGCCGGCCCGCCGAGCGCTAGGCCGAGGCTGCCGGCGCCCGCCGACATCACCGGGCCGGCGTTCGGGCTTTCCCACACCGGCGCCTGCTTGCGCCAGCACGCCAGTGCACGGCGGGTCTCGCCGAAGGCGGCGTAGGAGAGCGCGGTCAAGCGCGCCGGGATGAAGTTCAGGAGATCGTCGATGCGCGCCGCCGCCCAGCCGAAGCGCAGGAAGCGCTCGGTCTTGTAGCCCCACATCGCATCGAGCGTGTTGGCCAGCCGGAACAGCACCGCGCCGGGCCCGCCGAGGAGGGCGAACCAGAACAGCGCGCCGAACACGGCGTCGTTGCCGTTCTCCAGCGTCGATTCGACGCAGGCCTTGGCGACGCCCGACTCGTCGAGCTCGCTCGTATTGCGCGAGACGATCCAGCCGACGTGCTCACGTGCCGCCGGCAGGTCGCCCGCGGCGAGGTCTTGCACCACGCGCTCGGCGTGTTCGGCGAGGCTGCGCCCGCCGAGCGCGACGTAAAGCAGCACGGCGTCGAGCAGCCAGCCGAGAAAGCCGTCGCATCCGACCCATACCACCAGCGCGATCCAGGGCAGTACGGCGAGCGCCCAGGCGAGCAGGCCGGCGACGCGGCGCAACGCGAGCGGGCCGCGATTCAGGATCGACTCGACGGCGTCGGCGAACTTGCCGAAGCCGACCAGCGGATGCCAGCGGCGCACTTCGCCGAACAGACGGTCGAGCACGACGCCCGCGAGCGCGGCCAGCGGCAGGTGAAACGAACCCGGAATGGAGGACAGCAGGAGATCGGGAGAAAACGGGGCGGACATGAGAAAATCGCCGGCTACGAAGCCAAGAACCCGAGATTCTACGATGAATGCCCCCAAGTACCCCAGCAAAACGCCCGCCCTGATGATCCAGGGCTGCACGTCGGACGCCGGAAAATCGGTGCTCGCCGCCGCGATCTGTCGCATCCTCGCCCGGCGCGGGTTGCGCATCGCGCCGTTCAAGCCGCAGAACATGGCGCTCAATTCGGCCGTGACCATCGACGGCGGCGAGATCGGCCGTGCCCAGGCACTGCAGGCGCTCGCGGCCGGCGTACCGCCGCACATCGATTTCAACCCGATCCTGTTGAAACCTTCCACCGACAAGCGGGCGCAGGTCATCATCCACGGCAAGGCGATGAGCGACCTCAACGCCCGCGACTACCACGAGTACAAGCCGACGGCGATGAAGGCCGTACTCGAATCGTGGGATCGCCTGTGCGATTCCTACGACTGCATCGTCGTCGAAGGCGCCGGCAGCCCGGCCGAAATCAACCTGCGCGCGCGCGACATCGCCAATATGGGCTTTGCCGAAGTCGTCGATTGCCCGGTGATCATCGTCGCCGACATTGATCGCGGCGGCGTCTTCGCGCACCTCGTCGGCACACTCGAACTGCTCTCGGCGAGCGAGCGGGCGCGCGTCAAGGGCTTCGTCATCAACCGCTTTCGCGGCGACATCGGCCTGCTCGAATCCGGCCTCACCTGGCTGGAAGAGCGCACCGGCAAGCCCGTGCTCGGCGTGCTGCCCTACCTGCACGGCCTCTACCTCGACGCCGAGGACGCGCTGCCACGCAAAAAGGAAGCCAAAGGCGAAGCGGCGAAGCTGAAGGTGATCGCGCCAGCCTACCCGCGCATCTCGAACCACAACGACCTCGACCCGTTGCGATTCCACCCGGACGTCGACTTCACCATCGTCGGCCCGCACGATGCGGTGCCGCCGTGCGATCTCATCGTCCTGCCCGGCTCCAAGGCGGTGCAGGCCGACCTCAACTGGCTGCGCGAGATGGGCTGGGAAGAAGCGATCCGCCGCCACCTGCGCTACGGCGGCAAAGTCATCGGCATCTGCGGTGGCTTGCAGATGCTCGGCAAGCAATTGCACGACCCGCTCGGGCTGGAAGGCCAGCCGGGCAGCGCACCGGGGCTGGGGTTGATCGATTACGAAACGACGCTGGCGGCGGAAAAGCGGCTGGAGAACGTCACCGGCACACTTAATCTGGCAGGCTCGCCGCCGATCGCCGGCTACCGCATCCACATGGGCGTCACGAACGGCGCGGCGCTGGAGCGGCCTTCGACCCAGCTCGACGGTGTGCCCGAAGGCGCGATTTCCGAAGACAACCAGATCCTGGCGACCTACTGCCACGGTCTGTTCGACACGCCCGAAGCCCTCGCCGCGCTACTCGAATGGGCCGGTCACAAGCCGACCGCGTACTTCGACCCGAACGAGCGCCGCGAACGCGATCTCGACCGCCTGGCCGACGCGGTCGAACAAAGCCTCGATCTCGAAAGGCTGGCCGAATGGCTGCCGCTCAAGGCAAAATCATCGAATTGAGGAGAAAACCATGAAATTCAGCTTTGGCGGACTGGTTCTGATCGTTTTCGGCGCACTGGTCCTGGCACGTAATCTCGGCTTTCTCAACATCAGCATCGCCGAACTGATCGGCACCTGGTGGCCGCTCGGCCTGATCGTGCTCGGCGCCGGCTTCTTCTTCGCGCCCGACGGCAACGACCACAAGCGTTAACGATCACGGTCGCGTGCAACTTATTGTGGGAGCCCAGCTTCGCTGGGCGATCGGGCCTTTCTTCGGCCACCAACGCCGTTATTGCGCAGAAAATCTACGCGCTCCTACAGAACGATGCGCGATCTGGCGCCTACTTGAGCTTGACCGGCAGCCCCGCAGCGACCAGCGTCACCGCATCACACACCGCGGCCACACGCTGATTGAGCCGACCCTGTTCGTCGGCGAACAGGCGCGAGACGCGCGCCATCGGCACGATGCCCCAGCCGACCTCGTTGGAAACCATGATCACCCGCCCGGGCAACTGCGGCAGCGTCTCGACCAGCGCGGCGACCTCGCCGGAAAACAGCGGGCAATCGACCGGCTGACCGGCTTCCGCCTGTTGCGCCGCCGCCCCGGCGAAGAGCATGTTCGAGAGCCACAGCGTCAGGCAATCGACCAACAGACAGACGTCGGGCGCCGCATTTTGACGAAGTACCTCGGCCAGTCCGAGCGGCGATTCGACCAGTCCCCATGACGCCGGCCGGCGTTCGCGGTGCAGTTTGATGCGATGTTCCATTTCGCCGTCGAGCGCCTGCGCCGTCGCCACGTAGATGACATGCAGCCCGCTCTCGATGGCCCGTTTTTCCGCCAGCGTGCTCTTGCCCGAGCGCGCCCCGCCGATGATCAGTTCTTTCATGGCGCGCAAGCTTAGCACGGAGGCCGGGGCGTATAATCCCGGCTCCCTTTCCAAGCCCGCGCAAAGAATTTCGCCATGCAGTTTGCCATCCGGCCGCTCGACGATGCACTGATTCACGCCCTGCAACACAAGATCGACAACAAGACCAAGCCGCTCGGTTCGCTCGGGTTGCTCGAAACCGTCGCGCTCCAGGTCGGGCGCATCCAGAACACGCTGTCACCCGTGTTCACCAAGCCGCACATGCTGATCTTCGCCGGTGACCACGGCGCGGCGACGGCCGGCATCTCGGCCTACCCGCAGGACGTGAGCTGGCAGATGGTCGAGAACTACCTGCAAGGCGGCGCCGGCGCCAACGTCTTTTCCAGCCAGAACGGGATGACGATGGTCGTCATCGACGCCGGCATCGCGCACGACTTCGGCGAACGCGACGGCCTGATCAACGCCAAGATCTCGCCGACCGGCACGCGCAACTATCTCGCCGAACCGGCGATGACGCGTGAGCAATGCGAAACGGCGCTGGCGCGTGGCGCCGGCTTCGTGCGCGACGCGGTGGCGCGCGGCTGCAACGTGATCGGCCTGGGCGAGAAGGGCATCGGCAACACCGGCTCGGCCTCCTTGATCACGCACCTCCTGACCGGCGCGCCGCTGGTCGATTGCGTCGGCCGCGGCACCGGGCTCGACGACGCCGGCCTCGCGCACAAGCGCGCGCTGATGCAGCAGGCGCTCGACCGCGCGCAACTGCCAGTGGTCGTCGATGTGATGGACGTGCTGACCGAGTTCGGCGGCTTCGAGATCGTGATGATGGTCGGCGCCTATCTCGCCGCCGCCGAAGCCGGCATCACCATCCTCGGCGACGGCGTGATCGCCACCTCGGCGCTGCTCGCCGCCTCCTGCATCGAGCCGCACGTGCGCGACTACGTCGTCTTCTGCCACAAGTCTGCCGAAGCCGGCCACCTCGTCCAGCTGCGCGCGCTCGACGCCAAACCGCTGCTCGACATCGGCATGCGCCTGGGCGAAGGCACCGGCGCCATGGTCGCCTATCCGCTGCTCTGCTCGGCGCTCGCCTTCATGAACGAGATGGCGAGCTTCGAGTCGGCCGGCGTCAGCCAGCGCGTTCGTTAAGAGCAAAGCGCGATGTCCGCACCGTCCCTGTTCGCATCGTTCGTCGGCGCAGTGCGTTTCTTCACCCGCCTGCGCATTCCGGGAGCCGTCGGGCAAGACGCCGTTGCTCTCGAACGCGCGATCGGATTCTTCCCGGCGGCGGGGCTGCTCGTCGGCGGCGTCGCCGCGCTCGCCTTCGCCTCGTCCGTGCTGGTCCTGCCCAAGACGCTCGCCGTCGCGCTCGCGATCGGCGTCGCCATCGTCTTTACCGGCGCGATCCACGAGGACGGCTGGAACGACACGGTTGACGGCTTCGGCAGCAGCGTCGACCGCGCCGAGATCCTCGCCATCATGCGCGACTCGCAGGTGCGCGCCGTCGGCGCCGCCGGCCTCATCGCGCTGCTCGTCAGCCGCCTGCTGGCGCTCGTCGAAGTCGACGAGCACCTGATCCCGGCCGCGCTCGTCGCCGGGCACGCCGTTTCGCGCTTCTGCGCCACCGTCGTCTTCGCCAAGCTCGACTACGTGCGCGCCGAAGGCAAGGCCAAGCCGTTCACCCAGCGCCGCATGCACGACCACCAGCTCGCGTTCGCCGCGTTGCCGGCGCTCGTGCCGCTGTTTTTCCTGCCGTTCTGGCCGGTCGTTTTCGCGCTCGTCTTCGCCGGCGGCGCGACCTGGTGGCTGGCGCGCATGTTCAGGAAGCGCATTGGCGGCTACACCGGCGACTGTCTCGGCGCGACGCAGCAGTTCGCCGAACTCGCCTTCTACGGCGGCCTGCTCTGCCGACTCTCCTGACCGCTTCGGACCAAATCAGACAAAAAGGTAAGCCGATGACCTCGCAGACTCCCCGCTACGAATACCCCCGCGTCCTCTCGATCGCCGGTTCCGACAGCGGCGGCGGCGCCGGCATCCAGGCCGACCTGAAGACGATCGCCGCGCTCGGCTGCTTCGGCATGACGGCGATCACCGCGCTCACTGCGCAGAACACCTGCGGCGTGCGCGCCATCCACGGCGTGCCGCCGCAGATGCTGCGCGACCAGATCGACGCCGTGATCGACGACATCGGCGCCGACGCGGTCAAGATCGGCATGCTGCACGCGCCGGAGATCGTGCGCACCGTCGCCGAGGCGATCGACCGCCACACGCTGCCCAACGTCGTCTTCGACCCGGTGATGGTCGCCACGAGCGGCGCCGTCCTCATCGAACAGGCGTCGATGGACGTACTCGTGCGCGAGCTCTTCCCGCGTGCCGCGCTGATCACGCCGAATCTCGACGAAGCCGGCCTGCTCATCGGCAAGCCACTCGCCTCGACCGAAGACATGGAAGGCGCGGCGCTGGCCCTGCGCGCGCAGGGCGCGCGCGCGGTTCTGGTCAAGGGGGGCCATCTGCGGGGCGAGACGGTGATCGACCTCCTGCTCACCGAGAGCGGCGAGAAGATCTGGATGAAGGCGCCGCGCATCCAGAGCCCGAACACGCACGGCACCGGCTGCACGCTGTCGAGCGCCATCGCATCGCACCTGGCGCTCGGCGAATCGCTCGTCGAAGCCGTGCGCGCCGCCCGCCTCTACGTGCGCGAAGCGCTGCAATCCGGCGCCCAGGTGCGCACCGGCAACTGCGGCGGACCGCTCAACCACAGCCACGCGCCGGTCGCCATGCACCTGCGGCCGCTGCAGCGCGCGTGAGAAAGAGCGGCACATGAACTGCAAGTCCACCACAGAGACGCAGAGGCACAGAGGTAACGCGGAGAACGGCAATACACGAGAGGCGTCTCCGCATACTGCACAGCCTTTCTCTGTGAAATGTCTGCGCCTCTGCGTCTCTGTGGTGGGTTCTGAATCTTCATACTGGACGCCGAGCGACTCCGCCGCTGTCCGTCCGATTCGCAAATAGCGGCGGCGTATAATCGCCCGCTTCCCGACCATGCCTTCCCACCGATTTTTCCATCCTTGCTAACGGACCGACTCATGCTATTCGCCATCTCCTCGCCCGGCAATTCGCTTGATGCCGCACTGCTCGACAAAATCAACAACAAGACCAAACCGCTCGGCGCGCTCGGCCAGCTCGAACAGCTCGCGCTGCAGATCGGCCGCATGCAGAAGACGCTGACTCCGGCGCTGACCAGCCCGCAGATCCTCGTCTTCGCCGGTGACCACGGCGCGGCGAAGGCCGGCGTTTCGGCGTATCCGCAGGACGTGACCTGGCAGATGGTCGAGAACTTCCTCGCCGGCGGCGCGGCGATCAACGTCTTCGCCAAACACAATGGCCTCGGCCTGCGCGTGATCGACGCCGGCGTCGCGCACGACTTCGGCGCACGTGATGGCCTGGTCGACGCCAAGGTCGGCCCCGGCACGCGCAACTACATCGAGGAACCGGCGATGAGCGCGCACGAATGCGCCGCGGCGCTGGTCAAGGGCGCCGAGATCGCGCGCAAGCTGGCCGACGAAGGCTGCAACGTGCTCGGCTTCGGCGAGATGGGCATCGGCAACACCGCCTCCGCCTCGCTGATCACGCACACGCTCACCGGCGCCTCGCTCGAAGACTGCGTCGGGCGCGGAACCGGGCTTGACGACGCTGGCCTCGCACGCAAGCGCGACCTGCTCGCGCAGGCCGTCGCCCGTGCTGCGCTGCCGGCCGACGCCGACCCGATGAACGTACTCGCCGAGTTCGGCGGCTTCGAGATCGTGATGATGGCCGGCGCCATGCTCGGCGCCGCCGAGCGCGGCATGACGCTGCTCATCGATGGCTTCATCGTCACCTCGGCGCTGCTCGTCGCGTCGCGCATCGCGCCGGCGATCCGCGATTACTGCGTGTTCTGCCACCGCTCGGCCGAACCGGGCCACCTTGCACAGCTCGCCGAGCTGCACGCCGATCCGTTGATCGACCTCGGGCTGCGCCTCGGCGAAGGCACCGGCGCCGCGCTCGCCTGGCCGCTGGTCAGCGCCGCCGTCGCCTTCCTCAATGAGATGGCGAGCTTCGCCTCGGCCGGCGTCAGCGAAAAGGGCTGACGCACTCCCGCCCGGCCGCTTCCTGCCGCCGGGTACATCAATCAAGGTCAGGGCCATGTCCTCCCGCCACGAACTCGAATATCTCTTCGGCGCCATCCGCTTCTTCACCCGCCTGCCCGTGCCGCGCTGGGTCGGACACAGCAGCGAGGCACTCGAACGCTCGATGCGCTACTTCCCGGCGGTGGGTTTGATCGTCGGCTTCATCGGCGCGCTGGTCTTCGCCGTCACCTCGTTCTTCTGGCCGAAGACGCTGGCGGTTCTCGCTTCGATGGCGGCGACGCTCTATGCCACCGGCGCCTTCCACGAGGACGGCTGGGGCGACATGGTCGACGGCTTCGGCGGCGGCTGGGGCAAGGAGCGCATCCTGGCGATCATGAAGGACTCGCGCATCGGCAGCTACGGCGCCGTCGCGCTGATCATGGTGCTGCTCACCAAGTTCTGCGCGCTCGTCGAGATCGATCTGCTGATGATCCCGGTGACGCTGATCGCCGGACACGGTTTTTCGCGCCTGTGTGCCGCACTGCTGATGAGCCAGCTCGACTACGTGCGCGACGAGGAAGGCAAGGCCAAGCCGCTCGCCACGCGCATCGGCGGCGGCGAACTGGTCTTCGCGACGATCACCGCGCTGCTCCCGCTCCTGCTGCTCGCGCCAAGACAATCGATCCCCGCCGTCGTCCTCGCGCTGCTCGCCACGCTCTGGCTCGGCCGCATGTTCAAGAAGCAGATCGGCGGCTACACCGGCGACTGCCTCGGCGCGACGCAGCAGCTGTCCGAGGTCGCCTTCTACTGCGGCATGCTGTGCAAGTTTTCCTGATCCGCCACCCGAAGCCGGTGATCGAAGCCGGCATCTGCTATGGCCGGCTCGACGTCGACGCGCACGCGCCGCACGCCGTCGCCGACGAGATCCGGCCGCTGCTGCGGCGGGACGTTCCCGTCTATTCGAGCCCGCTGCGCCGTGCCCGACAGCTCGCCGAAGCGCTGCACCCGTCGCCCATCATTGACGAGCGCCTGTGCGAGATCGACTTCGGCGACTGGGAAGGCCGCGCCTGGGACGCCATCGAGCGCGACGCCCTCGACGCCTGGGCCGCCGACGTCACCGGCTTCATCCCGCCCAATGGCGAGTCGGTCGCCCAGTTGCAGGCGCGCGTGCTCGACTTCGCTGCGACACTCGCACCGCAGCCCGCCGTCGCGTTCGTCGCCCACGCTGGCGTATTGCGCGCGCTGGTCGGCCACTGGCAGCGGCTGCCGGTCGCCGAATGGACGCAGCTCTCCTTCGACTACGGCAGCGTGACCACGCTCCACATTGAACATCCGCTCTGACTGCCATGAGACTCCCCGCCCCCTCGCCCGACGCCCTTGCCTTCAGCGACGCGCTCAAGCGCCGCATCGTGGCCGCAATCGACGACGCCGACGGCTGGATCGGCTTCGACCGCTTCATGGAGCTCGCGCTCTACGCGCCGGGCTTGGGCTACTACTCGGGCGGTGCCCAGAAGTTCGGCGCGGCCGGCGACTTCGTCACCGCCCCGGAAATTTCCTCCGCCTTCAGCCAGACGCTGGCGACGCAGGCCGTCCAGGTCATGGCGCTGTCGGCGCCGCAGATCGTCGAGGTCGGCGCCGGTTCGGGCCGTCTGGCGGCCGACCTGCTGCTCGAACTCGAACGGCGCGACGCGCTGCCCGAGCGCTACGCCATCCTTGACCTCTCGGGCGAGCTGCGCGAACGGCAACGGGCGACGATCAGCCAGCGTGCGCCGCATCTGCTCGGCCGCGTTCATTGGCTCGACCGCCTGCCGGAAACCTTCGACGGCCTCGTGCTCGCCAACGAGCTGCTCGACGCGATGCCGGTGCATCTGGTGCTTTGGCACGACGCGGCGATCCTCGAACGTGGCGTCAGCACGAAGAACGGCGAATTCGTCTGGAGCGATCGTCCCGCGACCGGGCGCGTGCTCGAGAAAGCGCAAGCCATCGCCGACGAATTCGCGCTCCCGCCCGGCTACCTGAGCGAAGTCTGCCTCGCCGCGGCCGACTGGACGGCTTCGTGGGCAAGCATCCTGAACAAGGGCGCGCTGCTGCTGATCGACTACGGCTTCCCGCGCCACGAGTTCTACCACCCGCAACGCGCGACCGGCACGCTGATGTGCCACTACCGCCACCACGCGCACGGCGAACCCTTCCTGCTCCCGGGCCTGCAGGACATCACCGCGCACGTCGATTTCACCGCCATCGTCGAAGCCGGCTTCAACGCCGGGCTGGAACTGCTCGGCTACACGACGCAGGCAACCTTCCTGCTCAACTGTGGATTGACCGACATCCTCGCGCGCACACCGGCGGAGGATTTGATGCGTTACCTGCCGCTCGCACAGGCCGCGCAGAAACTGATTTCGCCGGCCGAGATGGGCGAGCTGTTCAAGGTCATCGCCCTCGGAAAAGGGATCGACGACTCCCTGCTCGGCTTCGCGCCGGGCGACCGCAGCGAGACGCTGTAGTCGCTTTAGTCGCGCGGTACCCGATGGAGCCCGGCAGCGCTCAATGACGCTCGTCGCTGACGCTGTAGAAAAGCCGGGCCAGCGGCTCCGCGTAAGCACTCGTCACCGAAGCCGTCGTCAAGCCGGCCTGCACACGCGGCAGCCTTGCCCATTCGGTGTAGAGAACTTCGTCGTCGTAAGCGTCGTTGTTGTAGTTGCACGCCTCGTCCAGCCGTTTACCGGTACTCGTTTCCTTGACGATGATCATTTTCTGTCTCCTGCAAATGGGTCGTACAGGTTCATTAACGACCGATCAGGAAATCGGTTGATGCGATGCCGAAGAAATTTCGCGAACCGCAGCAGGCGTGCTCAGTCAGGTAGCGCCAAGGCGTCCTTGACCGCGGCCACGCGCGCCGCGTGCAGGCGCTCTGGAATCTCGGCCGGGTTGGTACAGCCACGCGCGATGGCCGCCGCGTCGACCGCACGGAACGCAGCCAGCGCACGCGTGAAGAGATCCTCCGAGGGAATCGGCTTGTCCTCCCAGCCCAAGCGCCCGTGGTAGTCACAGGCGCAAGCTTCAAGGAGTTGTGCGAAGCGTTGCGGGCGGCGCAAGGCGTCCGTGTGTTCAAGCAGGCGCGTCACGGTCGAAGCGCGCAAATCGGGGCCGCGCCGGATATCGCCGTGGTAGCGCGCTACGAGGAGCGCCAGGTCACGGCAGTCGGCCGGCGCCTTGAGGCGTTCGCAGACCGCCTTGACCAGATTGACGCTGCGCACCTCGTGGCCGGGGTGGCGCGGCAGATCGGTGGTCGGCGTCAGCCCCTTGCCGAGGTCGTGCAGGAGCACGGCAAAACGCACCGGCAAGGCATAACGGGCTTGCGCTGCCTCATCGAGCGCCATCATCACGTGTACGCCGGTGTCGACTTCCGGGTGGTAATCGGCGCGCTGCGGCACGCCGAACAAGCGGTCGAGTTCGGGGATCAGGCGTGCCAGTGCGCCGCATTCGTGCAGCACTTCGATCATGCGCGACGGCCGCGCTTCCATCAGCCCTTTGGCCAGTTCCTGCCAGACACGCTCGGGCACAAGGTGATCGACCTCGCCGACCGCGACCATCTGGCACATCAGTTCCCGCGTCTCCGGCGCGATCGCGAAATCGGCGAAGCGCGCGGCGAAGCGGGCGACGCGCAGGATGCGCACCGGGTCTTCGACAAAGGCGGGGCCGACGTGGCGCAGCACCTTCGCCACGATGTCGGCGACGCCGTTGAAGGGATCGGTCAACGTACCGTCGTCGGCACGTGCGATGGCATTGATCGTCAGGTCACGGCGCGCCAGATCGTCGGTGAGGCTCACATCGGGCGCGGCGTGGAAGGCAAAACCCTTGTAGCCGTGCCCGGCCTTGCGCTCGGTGCGGGCGAGGGCGTATTCCTCGTGCGTCTTCGGATGCAGGAAGACCGGAAAATCCTTGCCGACCGGCTTGAAGCCCTGGGCCAGCATCGCCTCGGGCGAGGCGCCGACGACGACGTAGTCACGATCCTGCACCGGCAGGCCGAGCAGCTCGTCGCGCACTGCGCCACCGACTGTATAGATCTGTATGTCGATGGGCGCCATCAACGAAACGGAAAGACCGCTATCCGCCGGCCGTTTCGGCCTGAGCACCGGCGCGCCATTCCTGCATCGCCGGCAAGGAGAGCATGGCATCGACCCACTTGCGCGAGGCGGCAGGCAAATCGACTTCGTAGGTGATGAAGCGCCAGACGACCGGTGCGAACATGGCGTCGGCGATGGTAAAACGACCGAACAGGAAAGGTCCGGCATCGACGAAGCGGCTGCGGCAGCTTTCCCAGATGTCGACGATGCGCGCGATGTCGGCTTCGACGTCAGCCGTGCGCGTCGTGTGCGGCTTCGAGGCAGTTACGTCCATTGGCAGCATGTGGCGCAGGGCGACGAAGCCCGAGTGCATTTCTGCGCTGATCGAACGCGCTTCGGCACGCGACTTGCTATCAGCCGGCCACAGCGCGGGCACCTTCTCGGCGATGTACTCACAGATGGCGAGCGAATCCCAGACGACGGTCTGGCTGTCGATCAGGCAGGGCACCTTGCCCGACGGCGAATGCTTGAGGATCTCCGCCTTGGTGGTGCTCTCGCGCAGACGGATGCTCACCTTTTCGAACGGCAGCCCGCTCTGCTTCAGAACGAGCCAGGGGCGCAGACTCCACGACGAATAGTTATGATCGCCGATCACCAGTTTCAGCATGATCCAGCGCTCCGATCAGTTTCCGGCGCGCCCGGCGTGGCTACGGTAGCCATCCAGACGGCTCTTGACCTTGATCCTCGCGAGATAGCCCGGCGCGATCGACTCGAGCGACTTCGGATTCCAGCCCGGGTAGTTGCGCGCGCCGTCGGTCAGATTGTCGATCTGCATCGAACGCAGATTGTCAGGCGACAGCGGCGGGTTGGGCAGCAGGCTGAGAACGCGCGCCTGCACGGCGGCGAGACCGCTGCCGAGATTGATCACGGTACGGCAGTGACCGGAGAGCTTGGCGACGTAGTCGACCAGTTCGCGCAGGCTGTAGGCACGCGGACCGGCGAGTTCATAGATCTGGCCGAAGGTGTCGCTGCGCGTCAGGCAATCGACCATGGCGTCCGCCACATCGCCGATGTAGGCCGGCTGGAAGCGCGCCTTGGCGCCTGCCAGCGGCAACACCGGGCAGAGGTCGAGCAGCGCCGCAAACTTGTTGAGGAAGGCGTCGCCCGGCCCGAAGATGACCGAGGGACGGAAGACCGTCATGTCCAGATCCTTGGCGGCGGCGAGCACGGCGGCCTCGCCGGCGGCCTTCGAGCGCAGGTAGGCTGACGGCGCGTCGGCCGACGCCTTGAGCGCGCTCATGTGCACCAGGCGGCGAACGCCCGACTGCTGCATCGCCGCAACGATCTTCTTCGGCAACTCGACGTGCGCTTCGGCAAAGCGCTTGCCATAGGGCTGGCGCGAATCGCCGTCGTGCAGGATGCCGACCAGATTGATCACGGCGTCCATACCCTTCATCAAGCCGGCGAGCACCTGCGGATCGTTGACGTTGGCCTCGACCACGTAGACCGTGGGCACCATCGTCGCCTGCTTGGTGTGGTCGCGGTGACGCGACGGGATGACGACGCGAATGCCGCGTTCGGAGAGACGATTTGCGATCCAGCTGCCGATAAACCCGCTGCCGCCGATCAGAAGTACGTTCTTGATATTCATGGCGCCCTGAGATGGTAAAGGTTGCAATAAAGCGAGGATTTTACGGCAATTCCTCGGCGTTGGGATCAAGCGCGACGCGCGGACCGATGACGCCGAGGCGGCTCTTGATCGACTGCGGCGCTTCGTTGAACAGCGCCGCGTAATAGACTGAGTTGCTCATCACTTTCTTCACATAGTCGCGCGTTTCGGTAAACGGAATCGTCTCGGCATAGACCGCACCTTCGAGTTCGCGGTCGGCCGCCCGCCACTTGCGCGCGCGGCCGGGGCCAGCGTTGTACGCGGCCGAAGCAAGCACCGGATGGTTGTCCAGGCTCTCCATGACCAGGCGCATGTACGAAGTGCCGAGCAGCACGTTGACCTCGGTGTCGTTCACCTGGCCGTGATGGTAGTCGCGCAGGCCGATCTTCTTCGCCACCCACTTCGCCGTCGCCGGCATCAGCTGCATCAGGCCGGAGGCGCCGACCGTGGATTTGGCGTTGGTCACGAAACGGCTTTCCTGGCGCATCAGGCCGTAGACCCAGGCGTCGTCCAGCGACTGGTTGCTGGCTGCCGGTCGCACCTGCTCGCTGTACGGCGACAGATAGCGCAAGGAATAGTCGTGTTCGTTGCGTGTGCGGTCGGCCGCGGCGATCGCGCGGTCGTAGAAGCCGGCGCGATTGGCCACTTCGGCGGCGGCAAGCAGTTCGCGGTCGCCCATGCCGCGCAGCACCCAGTTCCATTCGCGCACGCCTTCGACGCGCATGTCGAGGCGCAAAAGAGCGAGCGTCCGGCGTACGCCGGGAACGTCCGCCATTGTCGCCAGCTCTTCACTCGTCGGCGATTCAGCCTTTGGCGGCGTCGTGATCACCCGACCGAGTTCCTCGTCGGCGAGATTGCCGTAGAAGTTCGGCTGGCCGGCGATCTTCAGGAAGAGATTGTTGGCCGCTTCCGTCTGCCCGCCCGCCTTGTAGGAGCGGCCGAGCCAGTAGATCCACGGCGCCTGTTCGGCGAGCGCAGGCGGCATTTTCTCGATGGTCGCGCGCACGACGCCCCACGCCTGCGCACGCAGCGCGGCGCGCACCTTCCACTGGGCGACTTCGTCCGAGAGCGGCGCGTCGCCCGCCTTGGCGAACCACGGCAGCGCCTCGTCCATGTGCCGAAACGCCGCCTGCCAGCCGATCTGGCTCCAGGCCCAGCCTTTCTCGCCGGCCTGCAGCTGATCCTCGATACGCTGCAACTGCGCTGCGGCGGCAGCCGGGTCGTTGCGCGCGATGCGCCCGACGGCCAGCGCGGCCAGCTCGCGCTGCATGCGGCTCGCGCCGAAACCGGACGGCAGCTTGACGAGCCACGGCATGGGTGAATCGGACACGGTCTGCGCCGTGCGCGCATCCGGCGTCTGGCTGGCAGGCAGGTAGTTCATCGTGTAGCGACCGCCGGCCAGCTTGTTCGCCTCGAACTGGCGACGGACGCGCTCCCAGACGCCGTCGGCCAGCACGCGCTTTTCCAGGATCAGCGCTTCGAGTACCGGATAACACGACTCGGGCGGCTCAACGAGCGTCAGCCAGAGCGGCATCGCATCGTCGAGCATCGTCTGGTCACCACGGGCACGGCGGCTCTGCAGCGCGTAGCACGCCAGCCCCGGATCGGGCTGCACGACGGCCGGGAATTCGGCATCGAACTCGGCCCAGAGCTGGTCCTTGCCGAGCTGCTTCAGCCACTCGCTGCGCATCCGTTCGGCGATGTAGCTGCCCTCGTTGCGCGCCAGGAAGGACTTGACCGCTGCCGGATCGGCGCTTTCCATTTTCAGATCGATCTGCAGCAGCCAGTACTCGGCGTACGCGGCAAGCTCGTGGTCCTGCAGTTCGGGCACGATGCGTTCGAGCCGGGCGCGATCGCCGAGCCGAGCCGCGTCGCGCGCGGCGAGCAGGAGATCGTCGGAAGCGGCAATCGCCGTGTGCGCGAGGAAAGCCGAGAAAACGAGCGAGGAGATGAAACGGATGGAGCGGACGGAACGAAGAAGCTTCATGGTAAGCTGAATAACCCGAAAACACTGGCTTTGAGCATACCACATGAGCACCTGTCCGAAGCCCGGATTGCACGCTGACGAAGCGCTCGAGGCGCGCACCCGCCGGCGTCGCGAACTGCGCCGACATGGCATCGAAGCACGCATGGCGTTACCGCCGGCGACCCACGCGGCGCTATCGACGCGCGTCTGCGAACTCATCCGACAGCACTTCCCCGAACTTGCCGGCATGCACGTCGCCTTCTGCTGGCCGTACAGGAACGAGCCCGACCTGCGCCCGCTGATGCAAGGCTGGCAGGCCGAAGGAAATCCGGGGTTTGCCGCGCTGCTGCCGGTCGTCGTCGACGCCGGTCGCGCCCTCACCTTTCGCGCGTGGACGCCGGACTGCACGATGCATGCGGACCGCTACGGCATCCCGACGCCGTCATCCGGTGAATTCCTGACGCCGGAAGCCTTGCTCATCCCGGTCAACGTCTTCGATACGCGGGGGTATCGCATCGGCTACGGCGGCGGCTACTTCGACCGCACGCTGGCGTCGCTGCGGCCACGGCCGATCGCCATCGGCGTCGGCTTCGAGCTGGCTCGCGTCGATTCGATCGATCCCGAAGAACACGACGAACCGCTCGCGGCGATCGTCACCGAGGCCGGCGTGCTGCGCGTCTGAAGGGCGTATTCCTCAGCGCGCCAGGTGCGACCCGTGGTGCGCCAATCGCCCGGACTGCACCCAGGCGCCGCTCGCCGCCGGTTCGATGCTGATGATGTGGTGCGGCGTGCCGTCCATCATCACGGCGACCGCCGCGGCAATCGCGGCCATTTCGGGCAGCTCTTGCGCCGCCGCTGCGGCAGCCGGCTTGGCAGCAACGGTGGCCTTCTTCTCCACCGGCTTCGCGGTTTTCGCGTGCGCCGCCTTGCCGTTGAGCAGGTCGGCCGTCTTGTTGAGCAGCGGGAACAGCGACAGCACGAAGCCGATGCCGCTGATGATCAGGAAACTCAGGAAGAAGTCGATGACGCTGAGGATGACAGCGCCCTGGAAGGTATCGGGAACGATCGCGTTCATGGTTGTTTGGCCTCAACGTGCGGGTGCGTGGCTGCAAATGCGTTTCTCATGCTCAACCCCCCACGCCCAGGAGCGCCAGCAGGATGCCGCCCGAGATCGCCGTGCCGAACACGCCGGCCAGGTTCGGGCCCATCGCGTGGTAGATCAGCAGGTTCTTCGGGTTGGCCTCGTAGGCGACGATGTGCGAGACGCGCGCGGCGATCGGCACCGAGGCGATGCCGGCCGAGCCGATCAGCGGGTTGATCTTTTCCTTGAGGAAGAGGTTCATGATCTTCGCCGTGACGACACCCGAGCCGGTGCCGAAGAGGAAGGCGATCAGGCCGAGAACGACGATTTCCAGCGTTTGCACGGTGAGGAACTTGTCGGCCGCCATCGTTGAACCGATGGCCACGGTCAGGATGATGATGATCACGTTCATCAGGCCGCCCGCCGCCGTCTTCGACAGACGCGAGGTGACACCGCATTCCTTGAGCAGGTTGCCGAGCATCAGCATGGTGATGAGCGGCGCCACCGGCGGGAAGAACAGATTCACGAT
The DNA here is from genome assembly GCF_017995515.1 of Propionivibrio sp. Classification (GTDB taxonomy): domain Bacteria; phylum Pseudomonadota; class Gammaproteobacteria; order Burkholderiales; family Rhodocyclaceae; genus Propionivibrio. The sequence continues at coordinate 5,543 of NZ_JAGOIT010000054.1, read as the reverse complement.
GATCGCAATGACCAGCGGGAACGCGATCTTTTCGACCTTCGTCACCTTGCGCACTTCAGCCATGCTGATATCGCGCTCGGCCTTGGTCGTCAGCATCTTCATCACCGGCGGCTGGATCATCGGCATCAACGCCATATACGAGTAGGCCGCGACCGAGATCGGGCCGAGCAGGTGCGGCGCCAGCTTGACCGCGACAAAGATGGCCATCGGGCCGTCGGCGCCGCCGATGATGCCGATCGCACCAGCTTCGGACAGCGTGAAGCCGAGCAGCTTGGCGAGCAGCAGCGCGACGAAGATGCCGAGGTGGGCACCGGCGCCGAGGATGACGAGGCGCGGGTTGGCGATCATCGGGCCGAAGTCGGTCATCGCGCCGACGCCGAGGAAGATCAGCGGCGGGATGATCAGCTTCTCGACGCCCATGTAGGCGAAGTGGAACAGGCCGCCTTCCTTGACCGCGTAGAGCAACGCGGAGATCGCCGGGCCGCCGGGTACGTCGGGGGGGCCGGGTACGTTGGCGACGATGCACGAGAAGCCGATGCCGATCAGCAACAGCGGTTCGTAGTGTTTGGTGATCGCCAGGTAGATCATGACGATGCCGATGACGATCATCAGCAGATTACCGAGCGTGAAATTGACGGCACCGGTCTGGTCGAGCAGCGCCTGCAGGAACATCATGATTTGGTCGAGCAAAGTGCACCTTCCTTCCCGCAAGCGCGCAGCCACGCACTTTCGGATTATCGAAACGGAGAGTCAGAGAAACGGAGCACAGGATAGGGAAAAGCGTGCCGTGCGGAACCTAGGGCTACCCCTGGTTTTCCGGCCCGGTGGCGTTTAGCGCCGCTGGCACGGCTGCCTTACATATAGAATCGGGCACATCTTCCCCACGTTCGCATTACTGCTCCTCACCGCAAACCGCAAACCGCAAACCGCAAACCGCAAACCGCAAACCGCAAACCGCAAACCGCAAACCGCAAACCGCATGCCCCAGCCCCTCATTCCTGCCCCCGCGTCAGGCCCGATCGTTTGGGCAACCCGACACCGCGCGCTGACCTTCGCCTTCGCCCTCGTTCTCGCGGTCCTGATCGCC
>NZ_JAGOIT010000054.1:0-4356 GCF_017995515.1 Propionivibrio sp. | reverse complement strand
ACCGCAAACCGCAAACCGCATGCCCCAGCCCCTCATTCCTGCCCCCGCGTCAGGCCCGATCGTTTGGGCAACCCGACACCGCGCGCTGACCTTCGCCTTCGCCCTCGTTCTCGCGGTCCTGATCGCCCTGCTCGACTACGCGACCGGCTACGCCTGGCGCTTCGCCATCCTCTACCTGATCCCGGTGGCTCTGGTGACTTGGACCGGTGGCGCACGTGCCGGCCTGACCCTTGCGGCCATCAGCAGCCTCTTCTGGCTCATGAGCTTCCGCGCGATCCATCCGTATGAAGGCGACGCGCCCTTCTACTGGGAAGGCACGTCGATGCTGCTGGTCGCGGTGACGATGACGCTCCTGCTCGCGCGCCTGCATCGCTCCCTTTCGGCGGCCGATGAGCGCTTTCGCCGGGTGCTGGAGGAAATGCACGCGGCGGTCTACGCGCTCGACGAGAAATCGGGCCGGCTGCTCTACGTCAATCCGGCGCTGGTCAGGCTGCTCGCCGTCGATCCGGCGACCCTGAACGCCGATGACCTGGCGCGCCGCTTCGGCCTGCCGCCACGGCAAGAAGGTTCGGTAGCTACAACGTCCGGCTTTGACGCGACCTTCTGCACGAAGGAGTTGCGCGACGCGGTCGACGGCCACTGGTATCAGGTGCAGTCCGGATTGATCCCGTGGAGAGGCGGGCATCCGATCCGGCTGCAGGTGATCACCGACATCTCGGATCAAAAGCAGGCGCTGTCGCTGCGCCGGCAACACCAGAAGATCCAGCGTCAGACTGCGCGCCTGGCCGAACTGACCGAAGTCGCTTCGTCGCTGGCACACGAACTCAATCAGCCGCTGATGGCGATCACGAGCTACAGCGACGCCTGCCTGCGCCTGCTTGATAACCCGAGCTTCGAGCGCACCGAACTGGTGACGGCGATGCAGAAGAGTCGCGACCAGGCCCTGCGCGCCGGCCGCATCATTGCCCGCATCCGCAGCTTCATCCGCAGCCGCCGTCCGGAGCCGAGCCGCTTCGACATCAACGAATTGCTGCTTGAGTCGATCGAACTGCTCGAAGTCGCGCGCGACGAACATGCGATCCGCACCGAACTGCGCCTGACGCCCGACCCGCTGATCGCGCACGCCGACCGCACGCTAATGGCGCAGGTGATCCACAACCTGCTGCAAAACGCGATCGACGCGATGCAGACCATCCCCGACGACCAGCGGCGCCTGACCATCACCACCGACCGCGCGCCTGACGGCGCCATCGTGCTGACCTTTGCCGACAACGGCCCCGGCATCCCCGACTACCTCGCCGAGAGCGCCTATACCGCCCTGTTCTCGACCAAGGAGAAGGGCCTCGGCCTCGGTTTATCGATCTGCCGTTCGGTCATCGAAGCACACGGCGGACGCATTTGGCACGAAACCGCACCGACCGGCGGCTGCGTCTTTCACATCACGCTGCCGGCGGAAACCGCTGAAGGCAAGGAAGACACGAAATGAACGCCACCGACATCGCCCTCCAACAGACCGTCTTCGTCGTCGACGACGACGAGGCGGTGTGCGATGCCCTCGGCATGCTCCTGCGCGCTTCCGGCATGCGCGTTGAAACGTTCAATTCGGCACAGGCCTTTCTCAACGTCTATCGGCCGCAGCGCGCCGGTTGCCTGCTCCTCGACATCCGCATGCCGGGCATGAGCGGTCTCGACCTGCAGGATGAACTGCACAAGCGCCGCTACGCGATCCCGATCATCTTCCTGACCGGGCACGGCGACGTGCCGCTCGCCGTGCGCGCGCTGAAACGCGGCGCCATCGACTTCATCGAGAAGCCGCACGAGGAAGAGCGCCTGGTGTTGGCCGTCGCCAACGCGCTGCACGCCGACGCGGAGAAGCGCCGTGAGCAATGGAAAGTGACGCCGACAGGTACAACCGGCAGCGATCTCAGCGCGCGACTGGCAACGCTGTCCGGGCGAGAACGCGAAGTGATGGAACATATGCTCGCCGGCAAGCTGACGCGCCAGATCGCCGAGACGCTGTGCATCAGCGTGAAGACCGTCGAGTTCCACCGCGCACGCATCCGGGAGAAGCTCGGCGCCGTATCGCAGGCGCATCTGTTGAGCCTGTTCATCGGCGGCGACGGGGTGCCGCCGTCGGGCGGGTGAGTATTGGATGTACAAGGGCTGTATTCCGCGCCTGACGCACGGAATACAGCGTCGCCGCCTACTTCCCGATCGACTGTAACCGCTCGTCAATCACGAGCTGCGCCGCGCCAAGCACGCCGGCGCGTTCGTCCGAGCGTGCCGTCGAGATCTGCAGCTTGCGTGTGGCGAGCGGCAGGCAGCGCTGGCTCACCTGTTCGCGGATGCCGGCGAGCAGATGTTCGCCGGCCAGCGCCAGCGTGCCGCCGACAACGATGCGGCTCGGGTTGAGGATGCTGACGACGCTGGCGACGATCTCGCCGAGTCCGCGCCCGGCGAAGCGGATCTGCTGGATCGCTTCCGGTACGTTGCGTTGGACGAGGTTGATGATGTCGCGCGCGCTCTCGGCCTCGAACCCCTTGTCGCGCAGCGTGCGCGCGATTGCCCAGCCGGCCGCGTAGGCTTCGAGGCAGCCGAGCTTGCCGCAGCGGCAGAGCGGCGGCTCGGGCCAGTCGAGCTGGATGTGGCCGACGTCGCCGGCCGCGCCCTGACCGCCGCGGAAGAGTTCGCCGCGCGTGACGATGCCGCTGCCGATGCCGGTGCCGGCCTTGATGAAGAAGAAACAGTCCTCGTCCGGCCAGTGCGCGCGCTGCTCGGCGACGGCCATCAGATTCACGTCGTTGTCGGCGAAGACGCGGATGGCGTGGTTTTCGCGGAACCAGCCGCGGATGTCGAAGCCGTCCCAGCCGCGCATGACTGACGGCCCGACGACGAGCGCATTGTCGTAATCGACCGGCGCCGGCAGCGAGAGACCGACACCGAGCAGATCAGCCTTCTTGCGGCCGAGGTCGGCCAGGAGCTTCTCGCCCTGCGCGATGATCCCGCGCAGCGTCGTCTCGGGCGGGATGTCGAAGCTGTTGGAAAAAGTGATCTCGGCGACGATGCGCGGTTCGAGCGTGGTGAGCACGACACGGATCATGCTCTCGCCGATGTCGGCGACGAGCGTGAGCGCGAAGGTCTCGTTGATTTTCAGGAGCTTCGACGGCCGGCCACCGCTCGGCGCCGTCTCGTCGGCCTCGGTGATCAGGCCGGCGTTGAACAGCACGCCGAGGCGCTGCACGATCGTCGCGCGAGACAGGCGCGACTGCTGTTCGAGGTGCGCGCGGGAGATCGTCCGGTTGCGCGCGATGATCGCAAGCAATTGCCCGATTCCCGCCGGGAGTTCGTGGCCATTTGCATCGAGAATCACTGTTTCGGGTACGCCCACGATATTTCCCTTCTTGCGGTTGATGCGCAGCGGGTCCGCGCCTGATGATGGCGTCGCGCCAAAGTACGGAACAGCCGGCGATGTTAGCACCGTAACGGCGATTGTTTTGTAAGGGTTTGTACAGATGTCGATTGCGGGCCGCCTGTTATCATCACAAGCAGTCCTCTTCAGGCCACCGACCATGAGCACCGAACCCTCCTCCCGCATTCCGACCGATCCGAACTTCCGCTATTCCTGGTACGCCAAACTCATCTTCGCCAACCAGCGCCGGCGTTACGGCAAGGAGCTCGAACCGGCCCGCCTGTGGGCGCGTACGCCCAAGGTCTTCGCCGCGCTGTCGCTGCTCTACGGCGCGCTCGACCGCCGCCGCTCGCCGATCGAACCGGCGCTGCGCTCGCTGATCACCGTGCGCGTCTCGCAGATCAACTGGTGCGCCTTCTGCGTGGATATCAACTCGGCGACCGGGCTGAAGCGCGGCGTCAGCGATGCGCAGCTCGCCGCGCTCGCCGAATTCGAAACCTCGCCGCTCTTCGATGAGCGGCAGAAGGCGGCGCTCGCCTACGCCGAAGCGATCACGCGCACCGACGTCGGCGTCGATGACGCGCTGATGGCGCGTGTGAAAGCCTGCTTCGACGACAACGCCGTGATCGAACTCACCGCGCTGATCGCCTTCCAGAACATGTCGAGCAAGTTCAATTCAGCGCTCGACGTCGCGCCGCAGGGCTTCTGCCGGCTGCCGCGGAAATGAGGGCGGTTGTCGTCGCGATCAGTGCGCTGCTCGCCACCGCCGCCAGCGCCGAGTCGGTATGGGTCGGCCGCTTCGACGCCAGCGGCCCGGAGATAAAGGCACCCTGGAAGGTCGAGCGCATCGATCCGCGCATTCCCGCGACCGCGTACGCCATCCGCGAATGGGACGGCGTCGGCGCCGTCGAAGCGCGCGCCGACAAGAGCATGGCCATCCTCGGCCG
>NZ_JAGOIT010000053.1 GCF_017995515.1 Propionivibrio sp. | reverse complement strand
GGCTTGCCGTGCGCAGCGTGTAGAACATCTCGGTGTAATGCTGCGGTTCGAGGATCTCGCCGCACAGGTAGTACGACACCTGGCGGATCGGCGATTGCTGTTCGTAGCGCGTCAATCCGCGGAAGGGGGCGGTGGCTTCGACGACGACTTCCTCATCCGGCTCGCGCGTGTTGTTTTCCTGATGTTTCATTCTGGCCTCCTTATGGCATCGGCGGCATCGGGTCGGTTTGACCTGGCCGGCGATCATGTGTTTCGTAGTCGATCCGGGAGCGTTGCGCAAGGTGGCAAAAGACCACAATGGCGCGCTAATGTTGAGTCGATGTGCTGCACATTCATTGATGCTGTCTCCCGTTCTGATAATAACTTTACAGGGAGAACACCATGCAGCTGTTTGCGCAGGAAAAGCGGTTCGGAATGATCGATATCGCCCGGTTTTACGCCATGACTTTCGTTTTTTTCGGTCATTTCATCGAACGCCTGATGATTCTCGAAAACCCGGCGGCGACGTTGCAATACCGCTTTGTCCACTCCTTTCACATGGTTCTGTTCGTTGTTCTGGCCGGTTGTGTGGCCAGGGACGGCGATCCTCATGATCTTGCCGGTGTTCGTCCTGGGCGACGCGCATGCCGGGTGGTGTGGCAGGGGCGCAGCCTAGAAGGGCTGCCCCCTATGCCGATTGGCGACCCGCTTTGCGTGGCGAAGACGCGCTCCGCCATCTACGCTGGGTGTCTGACGTGGATTCTTACCGATCGACGCAATGCACCTCGCCAATCTCTCCCTCGCCGACGCGTTCAAGAGCCTCGGCACCTCCGAAGACGGGCTGACGCCGGCCGAAGCGGCGCGTCGCCTCGGCGAGTACGGGCCGAATCATCTCGAGGAAGTCGGCGCCGAGCGACCCGGGCGCCGCCTGCTGCGCGAATTCACGCACTTCTTCGCCATCATCCTGTGGATCGCCGCCGGCCTTGCCTTCTACGCCGAGTCGAAGAGTCGCGGCGAGGGGATGTGGCAGCTCGGCGTCGCCATCGTCGCCGTCATCCTGATCAACGGCTGCTTCTCCTACTGGCAGGAGTACCGCGCCGAGCGTGCGATCGACGCCTTGCGCAAGCTCCTGCCGCAGACGGTCAAGGTCGTGCGCGGCGGGCAACTGCTGACGCTGCCCGGCGAGGCGCTCGTGCCGGGTGACATCATCCTGCTCGAAGCCGGCGACAACGTACCGGCGGACTGCCGCCTGATCTCGGCGAACGGCATCCGGGTCAATGCGTCGACCGTCACTGGCGAGTCCATGCCCAAGGCGCGAAGCGCGGACGACGACAGCGAACATACGAACGATGCACCGGCACTCGAAAGGAAGAACGTCCTGCTCGCCGGAACTTCGCTCGTCTCGGGCGACGGGCGCGCCATCGTCTTCGCCACCGGCATGGCGACCGAGTTCGGCAAGATCGCCCATCTCACGCAGACGGCCGACAAGACGACGTCGCACCTGCAGGTCGAGATCGCGCGCCTGTCGCGCCTGGTCGCCGTCTTCGCGACGCTGCTGGGTGTCGTCTTCTTCGCGCTCGGCACCGTTCTCGGCTTGCCGTTCTGGGCCAACCTCATGTTCGCTATCGGCATCATCGTCGCCAACGTGCCGGAAGGTCTGCTGCCCACCGTCACGCTCTCGCTCGCCATGGCCACGCAGCGCATGGCCCGGCGCAACGCACTGATTCGCCACCTGCCGACGGTCGAGACGCTGGGCGCGACGACGGTGATCTGCAGCGACAAGACGGGCACGCTGACGCAGAACCGGATGAGCGTCCACCAGGTCTTCTCGAACGACCGCTTTGCCGACGCGCCGGGTCCGGTTGCGCCTGGCGCCGGCCGTCCCGGTATCGACCACCTGCTGCGCAACGCGGCCGCATGCCACAGCCTGAAGGCCGAGCTGCGCGACGGCAAGGCCGCCTGGCTCGGCGACCCGATGGAGGTGGCGCTCCACGAGTTCGCCGGGCAGGCCCCGGCAGCCGGCCTGCGCGTGTGCGGTGAAATTCCGTTCGACAGCGACCGCCGCCGCATGTCGGTCGTCGTCGAGGACGAAGGAGGGCGCTGGCTGTACTGCAAGGGCGCGCCGGAAGTCGTGATGCCGCTGTGCGCGGCGATCGAGCACGATGGTCGCGTGCTGGCCTTCGACAAACATTCGCGCCGCCACGCGACCGAAGCTCAGCAGCTAATGGCCGATCACGGCTTGCGTGTGCTGGCGTTCGCCTATCGGCGGCTCGAAGGCCAAGGCGAGGCAAGCGAGGAAAACCTCGTCTTCTCCGGCCTGATCGGCCTCTACGATCCGCCGCGGCCGGAAGTGCCGGAAGCCATCGCGCGTTGCCGCCTGGCCGGGATCAAGGTCGTCATGGTCACCGGCGACCATCCACACACCGCCGCCGCCATCGCCCGCGAGATCGGGTTGGTGCGCGGGGCGAGTCCGCGCATCGTCCTCGGTACGTCGTTGCGCAAGATGACGCCGGCGCAGCTGCAGACCGCGCTCGACAGTCCGGAGATCCTATTCGCGCGCGTTTCCGCCGAACAGAAGATGATCGTCGTCAACGCGCTCAAGAAGAAGGGCGAAATCGTCGCGGTGACGGGCGACGGCGTCAACGACGCGCCGGCGCTGAAGTCCGCGCACATCGGCATCGCCATGGGGCTCGCAGGGACCGACGTCGCCCGCTCGGCGGCCGACATGATCCTGCTCGACGACAATTTCGCCAGCATCGTCAACGCCGTCGAGGAAGGGCGCGCCGTCTTCGAGAACATCCGCAAATTTCTCACCTACATCCTCACCTCGAATATCCCCGAGCTGATTCCCTATCTCGCGTACGTGCTCCTGCGCATCCCGCTGCCGCTGACCATCATCCAGATCCTCGCCGTCGACCTCGGCACCGACATGCTCCCCGCGCTCGCCCTCGGCGCCGAACGACCCGACCCCGAGGTGATGCGCCAGCCGCCGCGCCGACCGGACGAGCGCCTGCTCTCGTGGTCGCTCGTCGCCCGCGCCTACCTCTGGCTCGGGCCGTTACAGGCCGCCGTCTCGCTCGCCGCGTTCTTCTTCGTCCTCAACACCGGCGGCTGGCGCTACGGCGAACCACTCGCGACGCACGCACCGCTCTACCTGCAAGCCACCACCGCCTGCCTCACCGCCATCGTCGCCTGCCAGGTCGTCAACGTCTTCCTCTGTCGCCATCACCGTGTTTCCGCTTTTGCTTTCCCACTGGCCGGCAATCGCCTGTTGCTGACCGGCATTGCCGTCGAATGTGGCCTCTTGCTGTCGATTGTTTTTACACCGCTTGGAAACTGGCTGTTCGGAACGCAGGCATTTCCGATGGAAGTGTGGGGCGTGATTGCGGTGATGGCCCTGTGTTTAGGCGGTCTGGAGGAACTGCGGAAGCTTGCTCTTCGTTAGTTGGATCGGCGTGGGGAGGACAGGCTCTTGTGTCCTTCTTGGTGCCGGGAAACACTCATATGGTCATTTCACGCTTCGTTGCTTCGTCCATCGTGTTGTCGGATTTTTGCCGGTCAAATCACCCGAACGATCCAATCGTTGATTCAGTGTCGGATGTTTTTACAGTGCTGGCTCATGAAATAGGCCGAGTGACGCGAAACGATTGGTTCTACGGGCGTTATGCCTTTCGGCATAGTCATTGCTTGAGTATTGGCGGGTAGTAGTTCCGTATGTTCGATAGATCTTCCGTGTTGGGGGTGATCATGAAAACGAAATTGCGTAATTCGGTCGTTGTTGCAGCCGTGCTTTCCGTTGCCGCCTCTGGTGTCGCTAGCGCGGCTGACTTCGTCCTGCCAACCCCTGACAACAGTACTGCCGTCTATGGCATGTTCCCAGACGCAACGGGTACTCCGAGGCAGGCCATCTTAATGGACGGCATCCCGATCGCGTTCAAGTACGATGACTTCTGGTCTTACTCGGCGAAGATCTTGGAATCCATTCAGACCGTAAATCCAGTTTTGATACCAAAGGCGACCTTCGGCGCGTACGATTTTTCAACTGGAACAGGCACCATTCTCGTAAATCTTACGTCCGTCGCCGGTGGGGCTAGTAATCCGTTCGGCCTTCAGAATCCTGTTGATTTGCAGGGTTCCGGTGACAATGTCACGGGATGGGTAGCCGAATGGGGCAATGTCAATCAGTCGCTAACGGTTTGGCAAACAGTAGGCCAGAGTCCACAGGGGTACGACACGGTTGCGTCGAGCCTAAAACCTCCATCTAGCACCTCAACAGTTGGCGAACTCTTGGCTGCCTTGCAGTCGATGGACCCGACTTGGACTATTCCCTTGCTCTATGCTGACTATAACCAGTCTGGTGTCGGTGATTCTCTTTTCATGAGTGCGCAAGTGCGAATAATCGACCCGTCAAACGGTTCAATTAAGGGGTTCTGGCAACTCGATTCGATGACTAATAACAGTTGGGATCAAGATGCACCGACCTACAATTTTGGTGACATAATGTTTGCGAGCGCGGACAATTGCACACCTCTATGGGATCCGCTGACAGGTAAGGGATGTGCGGGTGTTACGGATAGCGAGTTGACCTACACCGGAAGCCATAACAAGGGGTCAGGCAAGGCAGACTTTATGGCGTTTGCGCCGGACATGGATCTGTCCTTGTATGACCCGAATTTCCTGTGGGTGGTGACGGTTAATCTGGGTTGCAACCCACAAGGCGTCACCGACGGCATTGGGACCACAACCCAGGGCTGCAACACAAACGGGTTTGAAGAGTTCGGGTTTATCGGCGGTGTTGCGCCGAACAGGGTTCCTGAGCCGGGTTCTCTGGCATTGCTTGGACTTGGTCTCGCAGCAGCCGGATTCGGTATCCGTCGGCGTAAGGCCGGAAAGTAGGCCGAATCGACTCAGCCCGGAGCGGGCTTCACAGAGTCTGCTCCGGCGTGATTGATCTTCCGGGCACGAGCAACAATCAACCCCGTCGTTTCTTGAGGCGGGGTTTTCTTGAGCACGAATGACTCCACTTAGTGCAACGTTTGCCTGGACGTGACCACAGTCAAAGTCCGGGCCGCTTCCTCTCCTACCTTATGCGGCGCTGAACGTTTTCCAGATACTGCTCCGCATCCATCGCATTCCCGTCGCCCTGTGCGCGCCAAAGTGTTTCTCCGAGGCAGTCGATGAGGACGTGTTCGGCATCGTGTACTTCCAGCCGCTGACGAAGTTTCTCGTAGGCGGTGCGAATTCCCCTCGGACGGTCGACGGCGAGTTGGTCGGCGATGGCGAGGTGCAGCGAGAGGTGGAGAAAGGGATTCATCTGTCCGCTTTCCGGCGTGAAGTCCGTTTCGACGGCGGCTTCCCGGTTTTCCAGCAGCGCGTGGTATTCCGGGTGGTGCGTGATGAGGTCGGCGGCGACGGCTTCGGCGCCGTCGAGGATTTCGCGGGCGCGATGCTTGCGCCAGGCCTCGCAGAAAAACCGTCGGACCTGGTCACGGGATGGATTGAACATGGGCTTCCTTGCAAATTGAGGTTTCGCTGATCAGCGCGGTAACGACGCTGTTTTGCCGCAGGTGGTTGCCGCAAAGGCTTGGGGCGATCTGGCCGGTGCTGTAGGTGCCGAGCACGGGCAGGCCGGGGAAGCGCCGGCGCAGGAGCGCGAGGTCGCGGTCGTCGCCGCCGTAAAAGTAGGGGCCACGACCGATGCAGGAGAACATCAGCGCGCAACTGGGCGAGGTTTCTGCGGTATGTTCGGCGGCCAGCCGGTCAAGCGCGTTGCGCATGTCGGCTTCGGCTGAATCGGCCTGGCGGACGGCCCAGCAGACTCGTTCTCCCGGCGCCAGGCGCTCGGACAGGGTCAGGGACTGGTCACGGTTGATTGCGATGATCGGCAGCGTTCGGTAGCAGCCGTCGGCGAAGGCGCTGTTTGCCTCGCCGGATGATTCGAGAACGACGGCGACGACCTGGTGCAAATGCGCTTCCAGTCGGTTACGCAGGTCAGACGGGAGTGCGCCGAGCAGGCTTCTCAGTGCTGGCTGCCCTGACAGGCGTTCGAGGTCGAAGCCGTTACATTGCTCGATGCGTTGCGCGTCGCCGACGAGCTTCAGGCCGCTGGAAACCGCCGTCTCGATCTTTGCGCCGAGAACTTGCACGCTGCAACGCAGTTGTTCGTTCAGCCGGCCCTGCTGCCAGACGAGCGGTACAGGGCGTGGTGTGCCGTGTGAGGAAGTGTCCGCGAAAACACCGCTGATGCATGCGCCAAAACGCGTGGCCGAGGAACGCCATTCGGGCGGCAGGTGATCGCCGGTGAAACTGATCAGGGCCGGAGCGTTGTCGTCGGCTGCGCTGTCGTTACCGAGAGCGAGTCCGCCGCCGAACACCATTACGGCGGCGGCAGGGCGATCGACGATCCAGCCGGCTTCGGTGAATACTCCTGAAGCAATGCCGCCTGCAACTTGAATGCACTGCACGGTGCGCGCGACGGCGGTGACTGCATTTTGGGCGTAGTGCGCATGGTGTGCGAATTCCGGCGTCAGGAAAAGCAATGCGCCGCTGGCGTGCGTCAGCCCGGATTTCTTCAATGCGTCGCGCGCCGCCTGCTCAGCGAGCCATGGCAGCGGTTCGTTGCCTGATACGAGGGCAGTGGCGACAGTCATTCGGCGTCGAGAGGAGCTTTTGGTCAGGCGGTAGGAGCAGCCAATTTACCGCAAAAACGGCATGGTTCAGCGATGGAGATTCGGTCTTGGAAGGCCGAGCGTACGGGTGGGCGCGGCTCCAGATTATCCCGATGAGATGGGCGTTCATCAGAAGCAAGTTTAGCTTGCATGGCTAACTCCATGATGTTATTTTAATATTTCCTATTTCGACGCTCAGGATGGGTGGCGCCGTGGCTAAAATAATACGTAAAGCAACCAGATCTTTCGGGCGGCATGCAGCTTCACTTGCTGTGGCTTCCTGTCTCGCGCTCTCCGGAGTGTATTCAACAGCGAACGCCGCTGGTTTGGGGAAAATCGTCGTTTTCTCGGCGCTCGGCCAGCCGTTGCGCGCAGAAATCGAGGTCGCTGCGTCGCGCGACGAGCTCGCCGACATGAAGGCGCAACTTGCTTCGCCTGAAGTCTTCAAACAAGCGGGCCTGGATTACGCGACCACCTTGTTGGGCATCAACTTCAGCATCGACCGGCGTGCGAACGGCAAGGCGGTGATCAAGTTGAATTCGGACAAGCCGATCAACGATCCTTTCATTGACTTGCTGCTTGAACTCAACTGGGCAACCGGCCGGCTGGTGCGTGAATACACGTTCCTGCTTGATCCGCCCGAAATGATGGTCAAGGGGTCGGTGCCTGTGGCGCCGTCGCAGGCCAAGGTTGCGGGGTCGAGGTCCAGCGCTGCCCCGAGCCCCGTTGCGGGGATTGACGACGAAGTACGCGGCAAGGCGGTCGCACGCTTGCGCGCGAAAGAGGCGGAAGGTCAACGACCCGCTACCGTACAGCCATCCGAAAGCATTGATTCACGAGAGGTCAGGCGCGGCGATACCTTGCACAGAATCGCCGTCGAGACGAAGCACGAAGGTGTGTCGCTCGATCAGATGCTGGTTGGATTGCTGCGTGCCAACCAAAGCGCATTCGACGGCGGCAACATGAACCGCTTGAGGGCAGGCAGGATTCTTACCGTTCCGGATAAGGCGACGATTGAGTCGGTGCCGGCGGCCGAAGCGAAGAAGATCGTCGTGGCGCAATCCTCCGACTGGAATGCATACCGCAACAAGATGGCGGGTGTGGCCGCGCAGGCGCCGGCGGGCGAGGACGCCGCGAAGCAGGAAGCTGGCGGCAAGATCACCGCACAAGTCGAAGACAAGGCGGCGCCAGCCGAAGCGCCGAAAGATCAGCTAAAGGTCTCGAAAACCGAGTCTGCTGAAGGAAAGGCGGGCGACAAGCAAGCTGAAGAGGAGCTGATTGCCAAGGGAAAGGCGCTCAAGGAGGCGAACGAGCGTTTGGGCATCCTTGAAAAGAATCTGGCTGATCTTCAGAAATTGGTTGAGCTGAAAAACCAGAACCTCGCGGACCTGCAAAAGCAGGCGACGGAGAGCAAGACGCCTGCGCCGGCAACGGGCCCGACCGATGCGCCCAAGCCCGCGGCGCCCGAGATTGCTCCGGCTGAGGTGGCTTCCACGGCGCCGGCTGTCGAGAAGCCCGCTGAACCCGCTAAGGTCGAGGAGTCCAAACCCGAACCAAAACCCGAGCCGAAGCCCGAACCCAAGAAACCGGCTGCAGCAGCAAAGGCGAAACCGGTCATCCCGCCGCCACCCCCGGAAGAGCCGACTCTGGTCGACGAGTTGCTCGAAAATCCGCTTCCGCTGGCTGGTGCCGGGGGCATTCTTGCTCTCCTCGCGGCGCTATTTGTCGCACGCCGCCGTCGCGCCAGCAAGGAAGAGGTTCCGCTCAACGTCGGCAGCACCCTCACGCCGTCGAGCACGAGCTTGACCGGTAATTCGGTATTCCGCAGCACCGGTGGGCAAAGCGTCGATACCTCGCAGACGCCGGCGCAGACCGATTTCAGCCAGGCGGGCCCGGGCAGTATCGACACGGATGAAGTGGATCCGGTCGCCGAGGCCGATGTTTACATGGCGTATGGACGCGATGCACAGGCCGAGGAAATCCTGCTCGAGGCCAAGCAAAAGGATCCGCAACGCTTGGCAATTCACCTCAAGCTGCTTGAAATCTACGCGAATCGGAAAGATCTCAAACAGTTCGAGCAGTTGGCGACGGATCTTTATTCAGAGACCGGCGGCGTCGGCGCGGACTGGGAGAAGGCCGCCGCCATGGGGCTTCGGCTTGATCCGGACAATCCGCTGTTCGGTGCAAAGGGGGGGGCATCTGGTGCTGTTGATGCGGCGGTTGCAGCCAGCGTTGCTGGTGTTGCCAGCGCTGCCTTTGATGCCGACGCAACGGTGATCGTCCCGTCGCTTACAGCCAGCAGTACGGTAACGATGCCGGGAGTGCTGTCGAAACTTGCGGAGGAAGCCGCGCCGGTCGAGCCCGTGGTCGTGGAAGAGCCTGCACCCGTAGCGGACCTGGCAAGCCTTGATTTCGATCTTGGTTTTGGCGATGAGCCGCCGGCGACTACGCAAGAAAAGAAGGCCGAAGAGGCGAGTATTCAGGAAAGCGCACCGGCTCTGGATCAAGGTCCGCTGGATTTCGATCTGGGGAGTGATAGCGATGTAGTCGAGGCTGTGCCGGTGGCGCCAGTGGTGGATGAATTGGCCACCGGCGGTGATATCGACCTCGACTTCAATTTCCCGGAGATGGAGTCGAGCGTGCGGGCTGCGGGACAGCCGGCTCCGGCGCAAGGCGGTGTCGCGACGGGCCTTGATTTCGACCTCGCTCTGGACGAGATGGCGGAAACGGCCCCGGAGGGCCTCTCGGCGCAGCTGGACGATGATGGAGCAATGGCAGCGAGCAAGATCGAGGATGACGGCGTTGAGTTCGACGTCAGCCTGACCGAGTCAACCTTCCTCGGCCGCTCGGCACCTGATGCGCCCTCGTTTGACATGGCTTCGATCGACCTGGATCTCGGGCTTCCGGAAATCCCGGAGCCGTCGATGACGGCTGCGCCGGAGGGAGAAATCGGGGGCGTCGTGGACTTCGAAAGCGCGCTGGTTTCCACTGCCGTGAATCCCGATTTTGCAAGGGAACAAGCGGAGACGATCGTCAGCCCGAACTTCGCTTCGGCGCCGGAACCCGATATGTTGCCGGAGCAGGACTTCTCATTCGCGCAACTTGAGACGCAACTTAACCAAGCGCCGACCTATGAAGAGCCGGGTTCGGCGGGCGATGATTTCGCGACGACGCAGGAAGAAACCGTGGTTAATCCGCAGTTTGGCGCGAGCGACGATCTCCTTCCGGATTTCGAGATCAGTGCCAACGAGGAAGTCGCGACGAAGCTTGATCTCGCGAAGGCCTACGAAGAGATGGGTGATTTCGAAGGCGCGAGCGAGCTTCTGCAAGAGGTATTGAAGGAGGGCGATGCGGCGCAGAAGGAGAGGGCGCAGGCTATTCTGGCCAAGATCAACACCTGAGAACAGGCCGGCCTCGGGCTGGCTACAGTGGCCGCCACTCTTGATTGAGCGGCGGCCTTTTTGTTGTAACGGGACGCGAGAAGAGACTGTGTATGCCGGTATACGCGATTCATCCGACGATTCGCCTCGTGCTTTGGGTGGCGCTCGTTCTCTTCGTGCAGGCGCTGAGTGGAGTGATCTTGCTGTTGGCGTTCGTTGCGCTGCCGGTTGTCGGTGGGCAGGCGTTTCGGCGGAGTGGGCGTTTGATCTGGCGGGCGCGCTGGTTGTTGCTCTCGCTCATGCTCGTTTTCGCGTGGGGGGTTGCCGGAACACCGCTATGGAATGTGGGGTTCGCGCCGACACGAGAGGGCGTGATGGAAGGGCTGACGCATCTCGGACGCCTCGTCCTGGTGCTGGTTGCTGTCGCGACGTTTCTCGAATACATGTCGGTCGCCGATGTGCTGGCCGCGACGCACGGCCTCCTCAAACCGCTTCGCTACCTTGGGTTGAACCCCGAGCGCGGGGTGGTTCGTCTCATGCTGGTGTTGCGTGCTGTCGAGACGATGCCACGACCACGCGATTGGCGCGTATTGTTGGCGGCTCCCGAGGCAAACGCTGGGGAACATATTGTGGTGGGCGCTAGACGATTGTCGGTGGTTGATTACGTCATCGTGTTCGCCATGCTGGCCGCCATCGTTTTTAGCAGCTATTTCTTTCTGTTTTAGGTGTCACCGATGCGGCTTGCTTTGGGGGTTGAGTATGACGGGAGTGCTTTTCGCGGCTGGCAGACGCAGCCCGGCGGAAATACCGTGCAGGATGCGCTCGAAGCGGCCCTGCAGCAGATCGCCGGCGTGCCGGTCGAGGTTGTTTGCGCGGGGCGAACCGATGCGGGCGTTCATGCGACCGGGCAGGTCGTTCATTTCGATCCACCGGTAACCCGGCCGATTACCGCCTGGGTGCGCGGCGTCAACACGTTTCTCCCCGACGCCGTTGCCGTGCGCTGGGTGCATCCGGTCGGCGCGGTTTTTCATGCGCGTTTCTCGGCCTTCGGCCGCTGTTATCGCTACGTACTGATCAATCGACCGCAGCGTACCGGCGTTTGGCATGGTCGGGCTGGTTGGTATCATCACCCGCTCGATGTTGAAGCCATGCGACGGGGCGCGTCGCTGCTGCTCGGCGAACATGATTTCTCCGCGTTCCGTGCTGCCGGTTGCCAGGCAAAGTCTCCGGTCAAGACGGTCAGGCGCGCCGAGGTCCGGCGCGCGGGCGATATCATCGTGTTCGATTTCGAAGCCGGCGCGTTTCTGCACCACATGGTTCGGAATCTGGTTGGCAGCCTGGTCTACGTTGGTCAGGGAAAGCGCCCGCCCGAGTGGATGTCGTCCCTGCTGCAATCGGGTGATCGCCGTCTGGCGGCGCCGACGTTCTCCGCGGCTGGCCTGTATCTGGTCGAAGTGAAATATGAACCTCACTGGGGCTTGCCTGTCAGTAGCGGTGTTTTGTTGCCCGATTCGCTGGGGCTTTGAGTGCCAGCAGGAAGTACGATGAGTACACGCATCAAGATCTGCGGCTTTACCCGCAAAGAGGATTTACAGGCGGCCATCGATGCCGGCGTGGATGCCATTGGCCTCGTCTTTTATCCGCCCAGCCCGCGCTTCGTGGATGTTTCGACTGCGGCCGAACTGGCGCGATTGGTTCCGCCCTTCGTCACCATCGTCGGGCTGTTCGTCAATGCCGATCCTGCGACAATTCGGGCGACGCTCGCGGCCGTGCCGATTCATCTGCTGCAGTTTCATGGCGACGAAGACGAAGGTTTCTGCCGGCAATTCGATCGCCCCTACATCAAGGCGGCCCGGGTCAGGCCGGATGTCGATTTGGTACAATACGCACGCTCTTTTTCTTCAGCGCAGGCGATTCTTCTCGATGCTTTTGTCGAGGGTTATGGCGGTGGCGGCAAGGTTTTCGATTGGACGCTGATCCCCCCGGATTTCGCGAAGCCGCTCATTCTCTCGGGTGGTCTCGACGCCGGAAATGTTGTTGATGCGATCGCACGTGTGCGACCCGCCGCGGTCGACGTCTCGTCCGGCGTTGAGGCGGCGAGGGGGATCAAGGACGCTGAGAAGATTCGAGAGTTTGTCTCCGCCGTGCGATCGGCGGGGCTGATGCCGATCGATTGAACGTGATCGGTGATTGCATGCTGTTCGGAACAGGGTGTCTTATGCGCAAGAGTCCTGGTGGGCTGACCCGTACTTGCTGGAGAAGATTCGTCGCTGACCATACCTGAGGCGGGTGACAGATATTGTCTCGTCTGTTTGTTCTTGTCTGAATCCTGCTTCAAGGAGAAATCATGGTTGCTTCCCCCTACGATCTGCCCGACGCCCTCGGCCATTTCGGCCCCTACGGTGGCGTTTTTGTTGCCGAGACCCTCATCCCCGCGCTTGAAGAGCTGAAGCTGGCTTACGCCGAGGCTCAGCGCGATCCGCAGTTCATCGCCGAATTCGAGTACGACCTCAAGCACTACGTCGGACGTCCGAGTCCGATCTATCACGCCAAGCGCTGGTCCGAACTGCTCGGCGGCGCGCAGATCTATCTCAAGCGCGAAGACCTCAATCACACCGGCGCGCACAAGGTCAACAACTGTATCGGCCAAGCCATGCTCGCCCGTCGCATGGGCAAGAAGCGTGTCATTGCCGAGACGGGCGCCGGTCAGCACGGCGTCGCGACGGCGACCGTGGCGGCGCGTTACGGGATGGAGTGCGTGGTGTACATGGGCTCCGAAGACATCAAGCGGCAGGCGGCCAACGTCTATCGCATGAAATTGCTCGGTGCGACCGTGGTGCCCGTGGAGAGCGGTTCGAAGACGCTCAAGGACGCGCTGAACGAAGCGATGCGCGACTGGGTGACGAACATCTCGAACACCTTCTACATCATCGGCACGGTCGCCGGCCCTCACCCGTATCCGATGCTGGTGCGCGACTTCCAGTCGGTGATCGGCAGGGAGGCGATCGGCCAGATGCAGGAACACTGCGAACGCCAACCCGATGCCGTGATCGCCTGCGTTGGCGGCGGATCGAACGCGATGGGGATTTTCCATCCCTACATCCCGGTTGAAGGCGTTCGTCTGATCGGCGTCGAGGCCGCGGGCGAGGGCGTCGAGACGGGGCGCCACGCGGCGTCGCTGACCGCCGGCCATCCGGGCGTCCTGCACGGCAACCGGACCTATCTCTTGCAGGATGAGAACGGCCAGATCATCGAGACGCATTCGATTTCGGCCGGCCTCGATTATCCCGGCGTCGGACCCGAGCACGCCTGGCTCAAGGACAGCGGCCGTGCCGAGTACGTCACCATCACCGACAGCGAAGCGCTGCAGGCCTTCCATAACCTGTGTCGCCTCGAAGGCATCATTCCGGCACTCGAGTCGAGTCATGCCATCGCCTACGCGACCAAGCTCGCGCCGACCTTGCCGAAAGACAAGATCCTGCTGGTCAATCTCTCCGGGCGCGGCGACAAGGACATGCACACCGTCGCCGAAAAATCGGGCATCAAGTTCTGAGGTTCCCCAATGTCAAAAATACAAGCTACCTTCGAGCGCCTGCAGGCGCAGGGCCGCAAGGCGTTGATTCCATTCATTACCGCCGGTGATCCCGACCCGGCGCTGACCGTGCCGTTGATGCACACGCTGGTCGACGCCGGGGCGGATATCATCGAGCTCGGCGTGCCGTTTTCCGATCCGATGGCCGACGGGCCGACCATCCAGCGTGCCTCCGAGCGCGCGCTCGCCAAGGGTGTCAGTCTGCGGCAGGTATTCGGCATGGTCGCCAACTTCCGTGCCGACAACAATGAAACGCCGGTGGTGCTGATGGGCTACGCCAATCCGATCGAGGCGATGGGCGTCGAACAGTTCACGGCGGCAGCGTTCGATGCCGGCGTCGATGGCGTTCTCGTCGTCGATTACCCGCCCGAAGAAAGTGCCGAATTTGCCAAGGCGATGAACGCCAATGCGCTCGATCCGATCTTCCTGCTCGCACCGACGTCGACGGAAAAGCGCATCGCGCAGGTCGCCGAACTGGCCAGCGGCTACGTCTACTACGTCTCGCTCAAGGGCGTCACCGGCTCGGCGGCGCTCGACGTGCAGTCGGTCGCGGCGCGTATTCCCGAGATTCATGCGGCAACCGGCGTGCCGGTCGGCGTCGGCTTCGGTATCCGAGACGCGGCAACGGCGGGCGCGGTGGCCAGGATCGCCGATGCGGTCGTGGTCGGCAGCCGGATCATCGAGGAGATCGAGCAATCGACCACCGACAATGTCTGCGCCCGGGTACGAACGTTGGTCGCCGATCTGCGCCGGGGTATCGACGTTGCAGGAGGTCGGTCATGAGCTGGCTGAACAATCCTCTGCCGCCGAAGATCAAGCGCGATCCCGGTGTCGAGCGCAAGTCCACGCTCCCGGAAGGTCTGTGGAGCAAGTGTCCATCCTGTGAAGCGGTGCTGTACGCGACGGACCTGGAGAAAAACGCACAGGTCTGCCCGCAGTGCGGCCATCACAATCGCCTCGACGCGCGGGCGCGCATCGCGATGTTGCTCGATCCCGAGGGGCGTTTCGAAATCGGCGCCGAGGTCCTGCCGACCGACCCCCTGAAGTTCAAGGACAGCCGTCGCTATACCGAGCGTTTATCCGATGCCGCGACGGCGACCGGCGAGACCGATTCGCTCGTCGTCATGCAGGGCGCGATCAAGAGCGTCTCTGTCGTCGTCGCTGCCTTCGAATTCGACTTCATGGGCGGCTCGATGGGCTCGGTGCTGGGCGAGCGCTTCGTGCGCGGCGTGCAGACGGCGGTCGAGCAGCGCCTGCCCTTCCTCTGCGTGACGGCGTCCGGCGGTGCGCGCATGCAGGAAGGCCTGTTTTCGCTGATGCAGATGGCGAAGACGACGGCGGCGCTGACCAAGTTGTCCGACGCCGGCTTGCCGTTCATTTCGATTCTCACCGACCCGACGATGGGCGGCGTTTCGGCGTCGTTCGCCTTTATCGGCGACATCGTCATCGCTGAACCCGGCGCGCTCATCGGTTTTGCCGGTCCGCGCGTCATCGAGCAGACGGTGCGGCAAAAGCTGCCTGAAGGATTTCAGCGCGCCGAGTTCCTGCTCGAGAAGGGGGCGGTCGACATGATCGTCGATCGCCGCGAGATGCGGGACAAGCTGGTGCGATTGCTCACCATGCTGCAAAGGCGCCCTGCGCCCTAGCCGTTCCAGGCGGTGTCCTTCGGGTGTGCCGGGTCCGAACAGTCAGACTGTCGGGACCCGGCTTTTTTCGTTGTTGTCGTGCTTGTTGCGTGGAAAGACAATTCTTGAATTCATTGACCGAATGGCTGGTGCACCTTGAGGGCCTTCATCCCAAGGGGCAGGGCGGCATCGAACTGGGGCTGGAGCGCGTTGGTCGCGTCAAGGCCGAACTCGGCCAGACGCAGCGCTGTCCGCTGATCATCGTCGGTGGGACGAACGGCAAGGGTTCGACCTGTGCCTACCTCGAGTCGATCTACGCGCACGCCGGCTATCGTGTCGGCTGCTATACCTCGCCGCATCTTCTCGCCTACAACGAGCGCGTGCGTGTCGATCGCCTGCCGGTTGACGATGCGGCGCTATGCGATGCCTTCGCCCGTGTCGAAGCGGCCAGGCGGAGTGCCGGCAATATCGCGCTGACCTACTTCGAGTTCGGCACGCTGGCGGCCTGGGAGGTCTTTGCGGCGAGCGATGTCGGTGTGATCATCCTTGAGGTCGGCCTCGGCGGTCGGCTCGACGCAGTCAACGCTTACGACGCCGACTGTGCCGTGGTGACGGGCATCGCGCTCGATCATACCGACTGGCTGGGCACGACGCGCGAAGCGATCGGCTACGAGAAAGCCGGTATCTTCCGCGCTGGAAAGCCCGCAATCTGCGGCGATCCGGAACCACCGCATACGCTGCTTGATCATGCGTCTTCGATCGGAGCGCCGTTGCAACGCGTCGGGCGTGATTTTGCCGCCATTGCCGAAGAAGGGATGCTTACGTGGACCTTCAGCGGCCGGGATGGGGCGATCACCGGCTTGCCTGAACCGGGGCTATACGGTCTTTTCCAGTTGCGCAATGCGGCGGCGGCGCTGGCGGTCGTCGAATCGCTGAAGGCGTCGCGGCCGGTTGCGCGCGCCGCGATCGAATGCGGCCTCGTCGACGTTTATCTGCCGGGTCGCTTTCAGGCTTTCCCTGGTCGGCCCACTTTCGTCGCCGATGTGGCGCACAATCCGCAAGCCGTTGCCGGTCTCGCCGAAAATCTCGACGCGATGGGCCGCTTCGAACGCACGATCGCCATCGTCGGCATGCTCGCCGACAAGGACATCGCCGGCGCGCTGGCCACCTTGCGCGGCAAGGTCGATGTCTGGCTGTTCGCCGGACTGGATGTGCCGCGGGGTGCTTCGGCCGAAACGCTCGCCGCCGTTCATGCCGCTGGCGCCCTCGGCGGGCGTGTCGAATGCTTCGCGTCGCCCGACGAAGCCTTGGCGCGCGCCGCCAAGGTCGCGGGCGGCAATGATAGAATCGCGGTCTTTGGATCGTTCTACACCGTGGCAGCCTTTCTGCGAACGACCAATGGCAAGTCTCCGAACTCTCTCGATTCGACCAATACCGATGTCCGACTCCTCTGACGCGAATTTGCAGCTTAAAAAACGGGCACGCCGCCGATTGGTCGGAGCCTTCGCCTTCGCGGGCTTGGCCGCCGTCATCCTGCCGATGGTGATGGACGAAGAGCCCAGGCAACAGGTACAGGATGTTCAGATTCGCATCCCGGGTCAGGATCAGGCGCCGTTTGTAAACAAGCTGGCGAAGAACGCGCCCGAAGCGGGCGAGCCGCTGGTGCACCCGGAAGCCGCCGAACCGGTGGTCGCACAGGGCATTAGCGCAGTCAAACCCGCCGATGTACCCACTGAGGGATCGGCCGAAAAGGTGCTGGAAAAACCCGCGGGGAAACCAGTGGAGAAATCCGACGAGAAATCGGTGGAAAAGCCGGTGGAGAAGCCGGTTGAGAAAGAAGCAGCCAAGGTTCCGGCAAATCCGGAGGATAAAAAGGTTGCCGACAGCACGGCAAAGGAGACGCAGCGCGCGGCAGCCATTCTTGGCGACAAAACCGACGATGCGGCGGCGAAACCGGCAGCGAACGGCAATGGTGCAGGGAACGGGCAGTACGTCATCCTGATCGGCGCGTTTTCCAATCCGGCCAACGTCAAACAGTTGCAGGCCAAGATCGGCGAACTCGGCGTCAAGGTCTACACCGAGCCGCTCGACTCACCCGGCGGCAAGAAAACGCGTGTGCGCGCCGGCCCCTTCGCGAATCGCGATGCCGCCGACAAGGCGCTCGACAAGCTCAAACGGATCGGCGTCAACGGCGTGGTCGCTGCCAGGTAATGACGGTTTTCGACTACATCGTCATCGCCGTCGTTGCGGCTTCGGTGCTGCTCGGAATATGGCGTGGCGTGGTCGGCGAAATCATCGCGCTGGTTGCATGGATTCTGGCGTTCTTCGCTGCCCGCTGGTGGGGTGACGAAGTTGCGAATTCGGTGCTCAATGCGATCAGCGACCCGGTGCTCCGTCTCGTCGCGGCCTGGGTGCTCGTCTTCATCGTCGTGCTCATGCTCATGGCGCTCCTGCGCCTGGCCATCCGCGGTTTGCTCAAAGCGCTCGGACTCAGTCCGACCGATCGCCTGCTCGGCATGATCTTCGGCGTGGCGCGTGGGTTGGTGATCGTTCTGGCGCTTGTCGTCGTCGGCGGCATGACCATGGCGGCGCAACAGAAGTGGTGGGTCGAGGCGTATTTTTCCACGCCTCTGGAAACAGCGGTGATGGCTGGCAAGCCTTGGCTGCCGCAGGAAATCGCTAAACGAATTCGATTCAGGTAGGAAAGATTATGTGCGGGATACTAGGCGTTGTCGCAACATCACCGGTCAATCAGCTGCTCTATGACGGATTGATGGTTCTCCAGCATCGCGGCCAGGACGCCGCCGGCATCACGACGGGTGACGGCGATGCGTTTTTCATGCACAAGGGCTCCGGGCTGGTGCGCGACGTATTCCGCACGCGCAACATGCGCGCGCTGCCCGGCAACATGGGCATCGCTCACTGCCGTTACCCGACGGCCGGTTCTTCGTCGGATTCGGCCGAGTCGCAGCCGTTCTACGTCAATTCGCCGTTCGGCCTGGTGCTCGCGCACAACGGCAACCTGACCAACACCGAGCAACTGCAGGAAGAGATGTTCCGGCTCGACCGGCGACACATCAACACCAATTCGGACTCGGAAGTCCTGCTCAATGTGCTGGCGCACGAGATGCAGGCGGCGGCCAAGGGCTTCAGTCTCGACCTCGATACGATCTTTTCCGCAGTGGCCGGCGTGCATCGGCGCTGCAAGGGCGCCTACGCGGTGGTCGTGCTGATCGCGGGTTACGGGCTGCTTGCCTTCCGCGATCCAAACGGCATCCGCCCGATGGTTGTCGGAACCAACCAGACGCCTCAGGGTACCGAATACCTGGTTGCTTCCGAATCGGTCGCGCTCGATACGCTGGGGTTCAAGGTTCTGCGCGACGTGGAACCGGGCGAGGCGATCTTCATCGACACCTCGCACCAGATGCACGCGCGCCAATGTGCGCAGAATCCGACGCTCTCGCCGTGCATTTTCGAGTACGTCTACCTGGCCCGCCCGGATTCGGTGATCGACGGTGTCTCGGTGTACGAAACGCGCCTGCTCATGGGCGAGTACCTGGCCGACAAGGTGGTCGAGCGCATCCCGGTGACGAACATCGACGTCGTCATCCCGATCCCCGATTCGAGCCGACCGTCGGCGATGCAACTCGCGCAGCGACTGGGCATTCCCTACCGCGAGGGCTTCGTCAAGAACCGCTACATTGGTCGCACCTTCATCATGCCGGGACAGTCGACGCGCAAGAAATCGGTGCGCCAGAAACTCAACACCGTCGCGCAGGAGTTCAAGGGCAAGCGCGTGTTGCTGGTCGACGACTCGATCGTGCGCGGTACGACGAGTCGCGAAATCGTCGACATGGCACGTGCGGCCGGCGCGTTGAAGGTGTACTTCGCCTCGGCCGCGCCGCCCGTTCGCTATCCCAATGTCTATGGGATCGACATGCCGACGCGTGGCGAGTTGATCGCGACCGGGCGGACTGATGAGGAAATCGCGCGCGAAATCGGTGCCGATGCCCTCGTGTATCAGGATCTCGATGCACTCAAGGCTTCGGTCAGCCATCTCAAGCCCGAACTCTCCTCTTTTGATTGCTCGTGTTTCGACGGCCTTTACGTCACCGGCGATGTTACGCCCGAGTACCTCGATGCACTCGAGCGCGCGCGAGAGAAGAAACTCGCCGGTGCCAGGGACGAAGGCGGTGATTCGCGGCAACTCAACAGCAACAACCAATCGGTGTCCTGAACGATGAGCGACAAGTATCAACTGGAAACGCTGGCTATTCGCGAGGGCCTTGCGCGCAGCCAGTTCAACGAACACGCGGAAGCCTTGTACCTCACTTCCAGCTACGTCTTCGACAGCGCCGCGCAAGCCGCAGCGCGCTTCTCGGGTGAAGAGGAGGGCAACGTCTATTCGCGCTTCACCAATCCGACCGTGTCGGCCTTCCAGTCGCGGTTGGCGGCGCTTGAAGGCGCGGAGTCGTGCGTGGCGACCGCCTCGGGCATGTCGGCCATCCTGTCGCTGGTCATGGCGCTGTGCAGCGCCGGCGACCACGTCGTCGCCTCGGCCGGTCTGTTCGGCGCGACGCAGCAACTGCTCGGCACGATCATGCCGCGCTTCGGCGTACAGACGACGTTCGTTGCGCAGACCGACGTCGCCGCCTGGGAGGCTGCGATTCGTCCCGAGACCAAGCTGTTCTTCCTCGAAACGCCGTCCAACCCGCTGACCGCGATCGCCGACGTGCCGGCGCTGGTCGCCGTGGCGCACGCGCGCAACATCCTCGTCGCCGTCGATAACTGCTTCTGCACGCCGGTGCTGCAGCGTCCGCTCGATCTCGGCGCCGACCTGGTCTTACACTCGGCGACCAAGTTCCTTGACGGACAAGGGCGCGTACTCGGTGGTGCGGTGGTCGGCAAAAAAAAGCTGACCGACGAAGTGCTCAAGTTCCTGCGCACCGCCGGGCCGACGCTCTCGGCGTTCAACGCCTGGGTGCTGCTCAAGGGGTTGGAAACACTCAAGATCCGCATCGAAGCGCAATCGGCTAACGCCCTGCAACTGGCACGCTGGCTCGAAGCGCATCCGAAGGTCGCTCGCGTGTATTACCCCGGTCTTGAATCACACCCGCAGCACGATCTCGCGATGCGGCAGCAGAAGGCCGGTGGCGCCATCGTCTCGTTCGAGGTCAAGGGCGCGCGTAGCGAAGCCTGGAAGGTCATCGACAACTGCCGCCTGCTCTCAATCACGGCCAATCTGGGCGATACCAAGACGACGCTGACGCATCCGGCATCGACGACACACGGGCGCATCACGCCGGAGCAACGGG
Source organism: Propionivibrio sp. (assembly GCF_017995515.1). Taxonomy (GTDB): domain Bacteria; phylum Pseudomonadota; class Gammaproteobacteria; order Burkholderiales; family Rhodocyclaceae; genus Propionivibrio. The sequence goes on along the minus strand of NZ_JAGOIT010000053.1, from coordinate 4,357 downwards.
CTGCCGCCGGCATCACCGAGGGCTTGTTGCGTATTGCGGTCGGCCTTGAGGCCGTCGGCGATTTGCAGAGCGATCTCGAAACTGGACTCGCGTTGATCTGAGCGAGTTTCCGAGCCTTCCTGAAATGGCCGACGGGCGTTAACCGCCGCCGCGTTTGCGGCGCGACAGGTCCTCGTTCTCATCGGTCATCTGCCGCAGTGACTGCTTGACAGACTGCGGCAGCATGAACCAACTCAACAGACTCGACCCGGCGCATATCACCCAGAACAGAAGAAAGCCGATCGAGTAGGTCGGCATTGCCGAGAGCGCGACCGGCTGGCCGAAAAAGTAGAGTTGTTGCGGATCGATCACCGTAAAGAACACGATTTCAGCCATACCGGCGGCGATGAACGCCGGCCAGAGAACCCAGATGATATGCCTCATTTACCCTCCGTCAGTTGTTGAAAGGGACGTCGTGCTGAGTGTGTACGCGGTCGTTCGAGTCATGTGCAGCGAATGGGTTCCATGGCGGTCGCACCGAGCCGATCGTGCCGCGTAACGTTTGGTGATTGTCGAGCCTTCTGCTAAAATGCCGCCTCTTCTGGAGAGGTGGATGAGTGGTTTAAGTCGCACGCCTGGAAAGCGTGTTTAGCCGTCAGGCTAACGCGGGTTCGAATCCCGCCCTCTCCGCCAGAATAGTTAAAAAACCGCCTATCCAGGCGGTTTTTTTTCGCCTACACCTGCGTGCCTGCGCGGGTTGCTGCGTGTTCATGTTTACTTCGCCGTTTCAACAACTGGCCCCAGTGCGGGCCAATTCTCTCTCTAGTGCCACTGTTTTCTCCGTATTCGTTCGCCAGTGAAATGTGGCGAAGTAAATGAGTCGGCAGATTGGGGCTGTTTGTAATCAATTGCTTAGCCGCTTACGTTTCAATCGGTTTTTTCATGATTTTGGTGGGCGAAGGAAATTGATGCATAGCTCCTTGAAGACCATCGTTGGTGAGCGTTTCCTGATCAGCCGATCGATTCGTGCTCGGCAATCAAAGATGCGACAAGGGCCCGTTGCTCATCCCAAATTACCGGGTCCATTGCTGAGAAGTCGAATAGCTTGATCTGGTCCGGGAGGTCGTCGTCGAGGATTGCTGCGACTAGATCTGGGGCCAGTGTCGTGAGCCTCAACATTCTGGAAACATATGGATTGCTTACCCCTTCGAGATCGGCAAGTTCCTGTTGAGTACGAACTTCGCCCGAGTCGAGCATGCGTTGCCATCGATGTGCTCGCGCCAGAGCTCGCTGGAGTGGGGATGGTTCCTTATCCCATGGACGAGGTTTCAGAACTTCCCCATCCGGCAGCGTGACAAGTTTTCGGCCACTGCGACGTTTGAAATTGATCGGCACAGCGACGGCGATGCGCCCGTCGCTCGCCAACTGGACTTCTGCGTCACCAACCCGCTGAATTTTGAGGTCGCTCATGCCGCCACCTTATCTTCACTACGCTGGGTGTTGAGTTCAAGGAGCACACGTTCGATGCCGTTGGTGCGCAACTGGAGTTCCAGTTCGTTGGGCGAAACCACCACTTTCTCGACCAGAAGGCTGACCAAACGGTGCTGCTCGACCGGAAAAAGTTCATCCCAGATTGCGTCGAGCCGGGTCAGGCCAACCGTAATCTTAGCCTCGTCTAGCGATGGATCGAGGGCCGTGGCCTTTGGCACGACGTCGGCGATCAGTGCCGGAGAGCGTAGCAAACCGCGAAGTTGCTCGAGAACCGCCGATTCCAGTTCGGCGGCGGGCAGACGGGGGAGTCCAGACGCACCGGCGTGTTCCTTCAAGTCACGTTGCGACACGTAGTACCGATAGACCCGCCCCGTCTTTCTTTTCGTGGTGTGCCAGGGAGCAAGAGCCCGGCCATCGATGCCGAACACGAGTCCTTTCAACAAAAATGGAGTTTGAGCGCGCGTACGGTTGGCCCGCGCACGGCCATTGGTGGCAAGGATAGCGTGCACGTCATCCCAGGTTTTCTGATCGATCAAGGGCGGGTGCTGGCCCGGGTACCAAGCCGATTTGTGGCCGATCTCACCGAGGTAGGTGCGATTAACCAGCATCTTGTAGATGAGACTCTTGTCAATGAGCTTTCCATTCCTGACCTTGCCGTCCTGGGTTGTCCATGCCTTCGAAGTGACACCATCCAACTTCAGTTCGCGAACCAGCTTTGTACTTGACCCCAACTCCACAAAACGCTGAAAAATCTGCCGCACCAGCTTGGACTCCTGTGGATTTGGCACCAGCCGTCGATTCTCCACGTCATAGCCAAGCGGCGGCATTCCGCCCATCCACATTCCTTTACGCTTGGAGGCCGCGATCTTGTCGCGGATTCGCTCACCCGTCACCTCGCGTTCAAATTGCGCAAAGGAAAGAAGTACGTTCAGCATCAACCGTCCCATGGAAGTCGTAGTATTGAATTGCTGGGTCACCGAGACAAAGGAAACGCCACGACGCTCAAATACTTCAACCATTTTCGAGAAGTCGGCCAGACTGCGGGTGAGTCGATCGATTTTGTACACGACGACGATGTCGACTAAACCGACCTCAATATCCTGCATGAGACGTTTCAGTGCCGGCCGATCCATACTCCCGCCCGAGAATCCACCATCGTCGTAGTCATCCGAGACAGGGATCCAGCCCTCAGCACGCTGGCTGGCGATGTAGGCATGACCTGCATCACGTTGCGCATCGATCGAGTTGTATTCCTGCTCCAGGCCTTCCTCGCTGGACTTGCGGGTATAGACCGCACACCGTTGGCGTCGCTTCAGGGCATCGCTCATTTCGATTTCCTCACCGGGGCAGATGCCTTCAGGCCGAAGAACAACGGGCCTGACCATCGCGTACCCGTGATTTCACGCGCGATCATCGATAGTGTGGGGTAGCGACGTCCTTGAAATTCGTATTGACCATCAGTGCCGACGACCACGCGATGCATTTGGCCTTGATATTCGCGCGTGATGACCGTGCCGGGCACTGGCCGAATGTCGCGGTCGGTTTTGCTGACCTTGCCGGTAGCCAACAATTTATCGATTCGATGTGCATTTCGTTCGAGCAATCCCTGATTCACCTTGCGAAAGGCGCGCTCTTGCAAACCGTAAGCAATTCGCCGCTCCAGAAATGCTCGATTGCTATTGGGCGACGTGCTTCCGTTAAGCTCGATCCACAAGGCGCGGAGATCGTCGATTGAGAAGTCAGGCAACTGGGCGATCTGAGTCAGAACGCTCGGTGGCGTGGCAGGAGTGAGATTTTGGCGGTTCATTACGGCTCCGTTTTACGGTTGTTGACGGGGTCTGTATGAACGCGCTGGTGGGCAGGAAAGCCAAGCCCAAAACCACCCGCAGGTAACTCGGTGCCTTCATCTGCTGACGGCCTGACACGAAAGCGCGCGAGGCCATTGGCCAGCAGCGATGCCACCTCTTGGCGACGCTGTTCGGGCGTCATTTTGTCCGGCGGGGTATGTTTGATTTCATGCATTGGTGACCAGTCCTTTCAGTTCAAATCGCGTATGCGAAATTGTCCTGAAGGGCAGCCATCAAGGCCATGAGGGAGTTTCGGGCTCCGACATGCTGTTGCGGGTTATTGCGAAAAGTGCAGCAGAATTTCCGCTAATTTCTGACGGGGGGCTGGCCATTTCGAATGAAGTGATCGAAGGTGTCCTCCTCCGACTCCTCATCATCGTGGCGAGGGCGCTGCCATTCCGCATCGGGCATCAACAGCAAGGTCAGTGTGTAATCGTACTGCGCCGCGACCTTGGTCATCTCGGTCAGCGGCATTGAGGACGGCTCGCGCGGAAACCATGCTTGAGCTCGTGTCGTTTGTGTCTCACTGGCCGCCGAGCAGTTATCGCTATAGGCCAGAGCCCCTCGCGGCATTTCGATAGTTCGTTTGCGTGTTGCAAAATAGGCCCCCGATTTGAATGCTGCCTGGTTTGATTTCGCCCACAACATGTAATCATCACGACTGGCGACCAAGATCGCGCGCTTGTTGGCGATTTCAGTCCATCGCAACGCAGCAGCGGTCAGCGATACTCCATAGCGGTCAGCACAGTGGCCCAGCAGATCGAAGCTGATCGGCTGTCCGTCCACCTGTCGCCGGAAGTCGTCCAGCGGCATCAGTAGGGTCGATGCAAACAAATCCGCTTCGGCCTCGATATCACGATCATTGTTGTCACCCGTTTCAATGTCGTCACCACCACACTCGAAGAGATTCTGTTGGTGTTGCCGGCTGCGCAAATCCGTAGAAATTTGGCGGCATAGAATGGCGGCTGAATTTGGCGTCGAGAGGTGCACGAAATTGGGGCCCATCGGGCCCCGTGTTTTGATGTCGCGGTTGTTCGCCT
>NZ_JAGOIT010000052.1 GCF_017995515.1 Propionivibrio sp. | reverse complement strand
AGTCGTCGGCGCCCATCTCGATGCCGACGATGCGGTCGGTTTCCTCGCCGCGCGCGGTGAGCATCAGCACCGGCAGGTTCTGGGTGCGCTCGTTGGCGCGCAGGTCGCGGCAGAGGGTGAGCCCGTCGCTGTCGGGCAGCATGAGGTCGAGGACGACGAGGTCGATCGTCTGGCGCTCGAGCGTCTGTTTCATCTCGCGGCCATCGCGTGCCGGGTGGGCGGCGTAGCCGTTGCGGGCAAGGTAGTCGACGAGCAGTCGGCGGATTTCGGGGTCGTCGTCGACGATGAGGATGCTATCGGCGCGGTCCATCGGGGTTCGTCCTGGGAAAACGGGTTTAGCGTTCAAGCCGCATTATCGGCGCTTCCGGCGGGGGCTGTGGGGGCAAATGTAACCTACTGTTACGCGGTCGGCCCAGGTAACGCCGCGATGCAATTTTCAACCGCGGCGCAATACGCGGCTTACATGCCGCCGCTTTAATGCGGGTCATGGAGACAGCGGGCGCTGTGTCCGTCTCACTGGTCAAGGAGTTTCGTCATGAAAATGCAGATCGTCAAAAACCTGGGGCTACTCGCCCTCGTGGGCAGCTTGAGCCTGCCGGTGTTCGGACAGCCCGGGCAGGGCTACGGCGCGGGCGGGGGACAAGGGTACGGGGCGGGCGGCGGCGCGGGATGGAGCCTGATGTCGCCGACCGAGCGCGACGCGCATCGTGCTGCCCTGTGGGCGAGCAAGAGCCTCGATGAATGCCGGGCCGTGCAGGCCAAGCATCGGGCGCTTGTCGAATCGCGTGCACAGGAACGCGGCATCGCCTTGCCACCTGAACCGGCCAATGTGTGCGAGCGGGTCATGGCCGGCGGCACTCCCGGGCCGGGCATGATGGGGGGGCGCCTGGGCATGGGTCCCGGCGGCGGCATGGGCCCGGGCAGCGGCATGGGGCGTGGTCCCGGCCGCGGTATGGGCCAGGGACAGGGGTATGGTCCCGGAGCCGGGCTGCTGACCCCCGAAGAAATCGGCGCGCACCGCAACGCGATGCGCGCGGCCGACAGCCTCGAGGCCTGTCGCAAAGTGCAGGGCGAACATCGGGCGCTGCTGGAACGCCGGGCGCAGGAAAAGGGCGCGACCGTTCCGCCGATGCGGGCGGATATGTGCGCACGCCGTTTCGAGGGCGGTGCGCAGCCGGGCACGGGCAGGGCGCGTGGCGCGGCTCCCGGGCGAGCCTTGCTGACGCCGGAGGAGCGGGCGGCGCACCTTGAGCGGATGCGCGCGGTGCGCAGCTACGAGGAGTGCAAGGCGCTGCAGGCCGAGCACCGCGTGGAAATGGAGGCGCGGGCCAAGGCTCAAGGCGTGACTCTGCCGCCGGTGCGGGCGGCCGTCTGCGAACGCTTCAAGGCCGGGACGGCACAACCGAAACCGTAATCCTTCCGGCTTCCCCGCTCCGGCGAACGTGCTTTTTTACACGCCGGGGCGGGTTTTTGCTTGTTCAATCGAATCATTGCCTTGCGGCGCATTTGTCGATTGTTTAAGATTTGCCCGTCATTCCGACGGGCCAGGCGACATGAGAACAAACAATAATCAACGGAAGGTACCCAAGGTTTACCTGATCGATGATGATCCCGTCGTAACCTACCTTCTCGTTGATCTCGTCGATTCGGTCAATCTTCCGCACGTTGTTTTCGACAGCGCGGTGAAGTTTCTCGAGCAGGACCTCGGCGGCCTCGAGGGCTGCATCGTGACCGACTTGCGCATGCCCGGCATGAGCGGGCTCGAGTTGCAGGAGGAGCTGCACCGACGCGAAATCAACCTGCCGATCATCTTCATCTCCGGCTATGCCGAGGTGCAATCGGTGGTGCGGGCGATGCGCGGCGGGGCGCTGGATTTCTTCCAGAAGCCCTTTTCTTCGCAGCACCTGATCGAGCGCATCCAGGACGGCCTGCGCATCGACCGCGAGCGCGCCGAGCTGCTGGCGCGCAACCGCCAGATCGGCGAACGCATGGCGCTGCTGACGCCGCGCGAACGGGAAGTGCTGCAGGGCATCTTCGAAGGCAAGCTGACCAAGGTGATCGCCGACGAACTGGGCATCGGCGTGCGGACCGCCGAAACCTACCGCCAACTCATCATGCAGAAGCTGCAGGCCGGTTCGGTGGCCGAACTGGTGCGCATCGTCGTCGAGGCGATGCCGCGGCGCGGTACGGTTTAGGGCTTGGCCGGCGTAAAACGAGGGCGTTGATCCGGCGTGCGGAGCGGCGGGTGCCTGTGTCCGTCCGGCGGCGTTGGCCCTTGCCGCGTTTTTCCGTACGCGCCGGACGTTCTCATTCCACGGATTGCGGCGTGGCGGGCGGGTGACGTGCCTGATTGAGTTCGCTCAGCGCCAGCTCGAAGTCGAATACCTCGATGGCCGCGAGGATGGTGCGTCCCTGCGTGCCGAGCGCGCTCAACAGGCGTTCGCGTTGCCGGCGCGCCAGCGTGCTCGCGGCGAGATCGCCGTTTTCCAGCAGGCTGGCGAGTTGATTGCACAAGCTTTCCTCGTCGATCGGTGCTTCGCTCTCCGACGCGTTTTCGCTCGAATCCGGGGCCAAGGCGCGCTCGAGATCGGCAATCAGGGTTTCGAGCCGGGGGGCGAGGCTCTGGTAATGGGCGTCGATGACCGGACGCTCTTCCTTACGCCGCAAGGCGTCGAGCAGGGCGGCGGCTTCGCTGGTCACTTCCTGCGCACCGATCAGTCCGGCCGATCCCTTGAGCGCGTGGATGACCTGCTCGGCAGCGTGGCGGTCGTTGGCCGCGAACGCGGCGACGATCTTGTCCGGATCGTCCCGGTGGCTGTTCAGGAAAAGACTGATGACCTGCCGGTACTTCTCTTCGTTGCCGCGCACGCGCGCCAAACCGCTGGGGACGTCGAGACCCGAAACCTGAGCCAGGCTGGCGCTCAAGCCCGCTCCGGCGACGAGGGCCGGTGCGGCGGGCGTGGGGGCCGCGGGCGTCGGGGCGGGCGGGGTTTTGCGCTTGCGCGGCAGCCATTTGAGCAGCATGCCGTAGAGCGCGTCGGGATCGACCGGCTTGGCGACGAAGTCGTTCATGCCCGCGTCGAGGCAGTTGAGACGGTCTTCCTCGAAAGCGTTGGCGGTCATCGCCAGGATCGGCGTCTGGGCGCGCCCGAACAGGCGGCGGATGGCGCGTGCGGCATCGAGACCGTTCATCTCCGGCATCTGCACGTCCATCAGGATAAGGTCGTAAGGCGTGATCCGGGCCTTGTCAACCGCCTCGCGCCCATTGCGCGCCGAATCGACCTGCAAGCCGACGCCGTGCAGAAGCAGTTGGGCGACTTCGAGATTGACCTCGACGTCGTCGGCGATCAGGATGTGCGCGCCGGCATGCTCCTGGCACAGGCGGTCCTCATGGTTCTCGCTCGGCAGGTCGAGGGGAACGGGCGTGCCGGCGCGGCCGCGGCGCAGGCGGGCGGTGAACCAGAAGGTGCTGCCGCAGTGACGGACGCTTTCGACGCCGACGTCGCCGCCCATCAGTTGCGCCAGACGCTGGGTGATGGCGAGGCCAAGGCCGGTTCCGCCGTACTTGCGGGTGTTGGACGCATCGGCCTGTTCGAAGGCGCGGAAGAGGTTGGGCAGTTTTTCCGGGTTGATGCCGATCCCAGTGTCGACGGTCTCGAAGCGGACCAGTAGATCGTCACTCTCCGCTTCGAGCAACCTGGCGCGCATCGTGATCTGGCCGTTTTCGGTGTATTTGACGGCATTGATGGCGTAATTGAGCAGCGCCTGGCGCAGCCGCGTCGCGTCGCCGTAGAGCCACTGGGGAACTTCGTCCAGATCGATGACGATCTGCAGACGCTTTTGCCGCGCCTGGTCGATGATCATCGTGCGCACGCTTTCGAACACGGTGGCGAGGGCGAAATCGGTTTCTTCGAGCACCATCTTGCCGGCTTCGATCTTCGACAGGTCGAGGATGTTGTTGATGATCGACAGGAGGTGCGCGGCGGAACTCTCGATCTTGTCCAGCCGGTCGATCTGGCGCGGCGTCGCTTCGCTGTTGCGCAGCAGGTGGGTGAGCCCGACGATAGCGTTCATCGGCGTGCGGATCTCGTGGCTCATGTTGGCCAGGAAGGAACTCTTGGCGATGTTGGCCGCTTCCGCCTGGATGCGGGCCTCGGCCAGCTGCGAGGTGCGCTTGGAGACGACGTCTTCGAGGTGGTTGCGGTAGCTCTCGAGTTCGGCGTTGAGTTTTTTCTTTTCCGTGATGTCTTCCTGGATCGCCACATAATGGGTGATGCGTCCGTCGTCCTGACGGATCGGCGCGACCACGGCGGCTTCGACGTACAGGCTGCCGTCCTTGCGCCGGTTGAAAAATTCGCCCCGCCAGGCTTCGCCGCGCTGAAGGGCGGCCCATAGCTCGGCGAAAGTTTCAGCCGAGGTCTGCCCCGACTTGAGCATCCGCGGATTGCGGCCGATGACTTCGGCAGAAGTGTAACCGCTGTGGTGCTCGAAGGCTTCATTGACATATTCGATCGCCGCTTCGGTATCGGTGATGACCACCGACACCGGGCATTGGCTGACAACTTCGGAGAGGACGCGGAGCGTCTGGTCGGTCTTCTTGCGCTGCGAGATGTCGCGCACCGTGTGCGTGAAGTAGATGCCGTCCGCGACCTGCCAGCGCGACAACGAGACGTCCACCTCGAAGGTGCTGCCGTCCTTGCGTTGGGCGACGAGTTCAACGTTGACGGCCGGCCCGTCCGGCGGATCGCAGGCGAGGATGCTCTGCAGGAGTTCGCGTTGCCGCTGCTGTTCGTGCGTGGCGAACAATTGGGCAATCGAACGGCCGATGGCTTCCTGCGCCGGGTAGCCGAAAATGCGCGCCGCGGCCTGGTTCCAGGCGACGATCAGGCCCTTGCTGTTGGTGTTGATGATGCCGTCGTTGGCCGCCTGGGTGATGGCCTCGTAACGTTCGATGCTGGCGCGCAGGGCGATTTCCGCCTGGCGGCGCGCCGTGACGTCGGTCAGCGTCAGGCGCAGTTCGGGGGCGCCGCCGCTGACGGGCTGTAAGATGCATTCGGCATTGACGAAGATCAGCGAACCGTCGGCGTGCTCGATGCCGAATTCCGCGCTTTGCCGCTCGTGCTGCAGGGCCTCGGTCAGAAAGTCCTGCCAGCGCGCCCGGTCCTCGTCATTCACGAAGGCCGAGAAATTGAAGCCGCTTACCGCTTCGTGCCGGAACCCGAGGAGTTTGCACGCCGTCTGGTTGATGCGCTGGATGTGGCCGGCCGGGGTCAGGGTGAAATAGGCGACCGGAGCGTGTTCGTAGAGGTCGACATGCCGGGCGCGCGACGCCTCGAGTTCGGTCTTGGTCTCGCGCAACTGGTCGTTCTGGGTCCGCAATTCGCTCTGGCTGGCCTTGAGCTGGGCATTGGCGACGCTGAGGGCCATCTCGTGCATCTTGCGCGGGGTGATGTCCTGCACCGTGCCGAGCAGGTAATCGAGCGTCCCGTCGCGTTTGCGCACGCATTTGACGTCGGCATTGACGTAGATCAGCGTCCCGTCCTTGCGGATCAGGCGCTGTTCGAAGGTCGCCGAATCCACTTCGCCGCTACGGATGCGCAGGATTTCGGGATAAAACTGGGCGACGTCGTCGGGGTGGGCGATGTCCTGCCAGGTCAGTTCGAGCAATTCCTCGCGCGAGTAACCGGTGATTTCGCAGGCCTGGTCGTTGAAGCGCAGGAATTTGCGCGTCGACGGCGAAACGATGGCCATGCCGATGAAGGGCAAGGTGAAGAAGCTTTGCAGCAACTGGTCGTTCTTGGCCTGTTCGGCCATCAGGGAGATCGTCTGCACGAGTTCGCGCTCGCGCCAGAGGACGATGAAGGCCCACATCACCGCCAGCGCCGCGGCCGCGGAAACGAGGCCGATCCAGAAGACCGTCCGCCACATCGGGGCGAGCACTTCCTTGCGGTCGATGGTGGCCAGCAGCTTCCAGTCCGTGCCGGTGATCGGTCGGTACGCCGCCAGCACGTTGACCGCGCGGTAATCCGGGCCCATGAAGCGGCCGCTGCCGGTGGAGAGGGCGGCCTGAACTCCCGGCATGTCGGTGCGTGAGAGCGGAATGTTCACCGTCAACGGCGGGGCATCGAGGTGACGCAGGGCGGAAATGACCGTCAGCTGATCGCCCTGTGCGCGCACCAGCAGGGTTTCGCCGCTCGGGCTCGAGGTCGGCCAGTTCCTCAGGTGCGGCAGGATGAAATCGTTGAGGTTGGTGCAATGGTCGATGAAGCCGATCAGACGGGTTTCGCCGGTGCTCGTGGCGAAGAGCGGGGTGGTGATGTGCAGGTGGGGTTCCCCGTCGAACAGGGAGATGTCGCCCAGTTGGGTCTTCTGCTCGCGGGCGGCGGCGGCGAGCCCGGTAAAGACGTCGTCGCCGAGGTGTTCGATCTGGTTAGTGTCGGAGGCCAGCGGCTTCTGGTCGGCGTCGAACAGAATCGTTCGGTCGAATTTGTCGCCCCGTTTGAGCGATCCGAGTGCGGTGGAGAGTTCGTCGCGCCAACGGGACCGCTCATTGCGGTTGCCTTCCCGGAATTTTCGGAAGGCGTTGATGAAGACCGGGTTGTTGCTGAGCATCTCGACGTCGGTCTGGCGCTCGCGCAACCAGTTTTCGACCTGCTCGGCATTCAGGCGGGCGATGGTTTCGAGGTGGGAATAGGTGTCCTGTTCGATCTGCGGAATGCGCAAGGCGACGTAGCTGGTGCCGATCAAAGGCGCCAGCAGCGCCAGGGCGCAGAAGATGACGGCCATGCGTCGGGTGGTGTAGCGCGGCGCGAGGATGCGCGAGAACGGGGTGTTGCGCGCCGCTTCGCGCAGGCCGTGGGCGAGGCTGAGGAAAAGGAGCAGCGTCGAGGCCAGAACAAAGGTTGCGTCGAGGAACAGCTCGATGCGTTCCGCACCCAGGTCGTCGTCGAGGAAGAAATCCGGCCCCATGATCCAGATGGATGCGCAGATCCCGTAAAGCCCAGCAATGGCGCCGGCCTTGACGAATTCCGGACGCATGAAGGTGGGCGTGAGTGGGGGTGGGGTGTTCATGAGCGGGAAGGGTTCAGTTTTCGATGCCGAAATAAAGCGCGATGGCTTCGAAATCGTGGTGTCCGGTGATGAAGACCTCGGCGATGTCGGGGTCGAAATGGTGTCCGCGTTCTTCCGCGATCATCTCGCGCACGGTCTCGAAAGGGATCGGCGCTTTGTAGGCACGGCGGGAAATCAGGGCGTCGAAGACGTCGGCGAGCGCCATCAGGCGAGCGGCGATCGGGATGTCGTTGCCGGCCAGCCCGTCCGGATAACCCGTTCCGTTCCAGCGCTCGTGGTGCCAGCGTGCGATTTCCTTGGCCTGGGTGAGAAAGCCGACCGAGGTGCGCAGATCACGTTCGGCAAGCGCGATGGCTTCGCTCCCGAGAATGGTGTGGGTCTTCATGATCGTCCATTCCTCGGGCGTCAGCTTCCCCGGCTTGAGCAGGATGCGGTCGGGAATGCCGACCTTGCCGATGTCGTGCAGCGGCGCCGAGCGGGCGAGCATGTCGATGTAGGGGGCGGTCAAGACTTCGGCGAAACGAGGGTGAGGCGCCAAGCGGGTGGCAAGCAGGCGAACATAACCCTGCGTCCGCTGGATGTGGTTGCCGGTTTCGTTGTCGCGCGTTTCGGCAAGGTGGGCCAGGGCGCGGATGCTGACTGCCTGGATCAGCTCGTTTTCGCGCATCCGTCGGGCGACCTCGGCCTCCAGGGCCGCGTTCTGGTCCTGCAGCATGTGCCGTGCGCGGCGGACCAGCAGCTGGCTGCGCACCCGCGCCAGCACGACCGCCGGCTTGAGTGGCTTGAGGATGTAGTCGGCGATGCCGGCGTCGAAAGCGCGCTCCTCGTCTTCGTCGCTGTCCTGCGCGGTGAGGAAGATGACCGGGATGTCACGCATCGCCGGCTCGTCGCGCAGTTGTGCGAGCACTTCATGCCCGCTCATCTCGGGCATCACGACGTCGAGCAGGATCAGCCCGGGACGTGGCAGCTGGCGGGCGAGGTGCAAGGCGACATGGCCGTTGTTGGCGACCTTGACCCGATACCCCGCGCCTTGCAGCAGTTCGCCGAGGACGCTCAGGTTTTCCGGCTGATCGTCGACGATGAGGATGGTTTCATGGTCGGTGGCACGCCGGCGTTTGGGCGGGGCCGCCGTTTCGCGGTCTGCGGCGACGGCCGTCGGCACGGCCGGGGGACCGGACGGAGGGAATTCGGAGGGCCCGAGGTTCATGGCGCGCGTCACCGTACTCGCGAAGGGCTCAGCGTTCGGGGGGCGCGTTTTCCGCGGCGCCGAGGAGCGGGCCGGTGAGCAGCGCGATTTCGTCGACCGAGAGCACCTTGTCGATGTTGAGGAGGATGACGAACTTGCCCGCCACCTTGCCCATCCCGAGGATGAAGTCGGTCCGGATGTTGGTGCCGAAGGCGGGAGGCGGCTCGATCTCGGTGGGCGGGATGTCGAGCACCTCCGAGACGGCATCGACCATGATGCCGATGTCGTGACGTGTTTCGGCGTCGGCGTCAGAGACCTCGACGATGATGATGCAGGTGCGGCGCAGAATCTCGGTCTTCCGGGCGTTAAAGCGGGCGGCCAGGTCGATCACCGGGACGACGCTGCCGCGCAGGTTAATCACGCCGCGGATGAAGGTCGGCATCATGGGAATGGCGGTCAGGTGGCCGCACTCGATGATCTCCTTCACGTTGAGGATGCCGACGGCGAACATCTCGCCGGCGAGCGAGAAGGTCAGGTATTGGGAGGGGCCGTCGCGACCGGCGAGGCCTGCGAGGCCGGCGAATTCGAGGCCTGGAGTGGGCTGCACAGGAAGTCCCATGGACGCTGTCCTCGTCTCTAGTAACGTTCGAAATCGCCTTCGCTGATCGGCAAGGGCGTGCTGCGCGCGCTCTGGCCCTGCGCCGCGCGCGGCGGGGCGAAGGTGTTGCGCGCGATCGGCTCGGCGGCTTGCCCCGGCGGCGCGAAACTACGTTGCGCGCTGTTGGCGTCGAGGCGGAAGAAGGTCATCGTGTGTTGCAGCTGTTCGGCCTGGGAGCCCAGTTCCTCCGCCGTGGCGGCCAGTTCTTCCGAAGCCGAGGCGTTCTGCTGGGTGGCCTGGTTGAGCTGTCCCATCGCTCCGTTGATCTGGGCGACGCCGGCGCTTTGCTCCTGGCTTGCGGCGGCGATTTCCTGCACCAGATCCGAGGTTTTGCGGATCGAGGGAACCATTTCGGTGAGCAGGTTGCCGGCACGTTCGGCCTGTTTGACCGAGGACGAGGCCAGATCGCCGATTTCCTGCGCGGCGATCTGCGAGCGTTCGGCGAGTTTCCGGACCTCGGCGGCGACGACGGCGAAGCCCTTGCCGTGATCGCCGGCACGGGCGGCTTCGATGGCAGCATTGAGCGCCAGCAAATTGGTCTGGTAGGCGATGTCGTCGATGATGCCGATCTTGCCGGCGATCGACTTCATGTCCTCGACGGTGCGGGTAACCGCCTGGCCGCCCTCGGCGGCTTCGTTGGCGGCCTTGGTGGCCATGCCGTCGGTGACGCGGGCGTTTTCGGTGTTCTGCGAGATCGATGCCGTCATCTGCTCCATCGATGCGGTCGTCTCTTCGACGCTGGCTGCCTGTTCAGACGAGGACTGGGAGAGCGACTGCGCCGTGGCGGAAACCTGGCCGGCGGCATTGGAGAGGTTGTCGGCGGCGGTGCGCACTTCGCTGATGATCTGGGTCAGCTTGGCGATCATGTTCTGCATCGCGCTCATGAGCATTCCGACCTCGTCCTTGCTTGTCGCGTCGAGACGGACGCTCAGGTCGCCTTCGGCGATCCGGCTGGCCGCATTGACCGCTTCGCCGAGCGGGCGGGTGATGCTGCGCGTGATCCACCAGGCAAAGACAACGGAGATGAGCAAGGCGCAAAGGGCCATGCTCAGGATCAGGATTTTCGCCGATTCGGCATTTTCGTTGGCCGCCTTGCCGGAGCTGTCCATGAGCTCGGACTGGAAGTCGATCAGGGCGTTGACGCTTCCCAGGTACTCGGTCTGGGATTTTCGTAGCGCGCCTTGCATGAGCCCGACGACCTCGGTTTTGATGACCTCGGGCTTCTTGTCCGAGCGGATGATTTCAAGGAACTTGTCTTGCGCGGCGACGTAATCGACGCGGGCATGAACCACGCGCTTGAGCAGTTCCCGGCCTTTGTCGGTGGTGATCGTCTTGTCCAGCTTGCCCAGTTCGTCGGTGATGATCCGGCGTTGCGCCTCGATGTCCGAGAGCGATTTGGTCCGCTCCTCGCCGCTGTAGATGTAGGCGTTGCGCAATTGACGGGCGATGGTGTTGAGCGCGTCGACGATGTTGTTGGCCTGGACCGTCTTCGGGAAACGGTCGAGGACCATCAGCTCGATCTCCTGGTTGAGCGTGCTGATGCGCAGGTAGCTCAGGGTCGAAATCGCCGTCAGAAGGACGAGCGTGATGCCGAACCCGAAGGCGAGTCGGGCACCGATCTTGAGGTTCTTGAACATGGGATCCTCCTTGTGGCGGGCGCTTAGTTGAGCAACTGGGGCGAGGAAGAAGCCGCGCGCGAGATGCTCAGGCGCTCCTCTTCATGACGGGAGACAAAACCGACCAGGGCGGCGACGTCGAGGATCAGCGCGACGTCGCCGCTGCCCAGGATGGTCGAGCCGCCGATCAGGCGCAGGTTGGTGAACATTCGCCCGAGCGGCTTGATGACGGTCTGGAACTCTCCCATCAACTGGTCGACGACGATGCCGGCGCGCTGGCCGCCGAACTGAACGACCACCAGGCTTTCCCGCGCGGGGGCCGGCGTCTCGATCTCGAACAGGTCGCGCAGGCGGATGAAGGGCAGGGCTTCACCGCGCAGATTGAAATAATTCCGTTGGGCGCCCAGGGCCCGGTGTTCGATGCATTCGACGATGGCGTCGAGCGGGATGACGTAGGCGTCGTTGTCGATGCCGACCAGGAAGCCGTCGATGATCGCCAGCGTCAGCGGCAGCCGGATGGTGAAGGTCGATCCACGGCCTTCGTTCGAAACCACCTCGACGCTGCCGCGCAGGGCCTGGATGTTGCGTCGCACCACATCCATGCCGACGCCGCGCCCTGAAAGGTTGGAAACCTTGTCGGCGGTGGAGAAGCCCGGCTCGAAAATCAGGTTGATGATTTCGCCGTCGCTGAGCGTGGCATCGGGCGCGATCAGCTCGCGTTCGACCGCTTTGGCGCGGATGCGCTCGCGATCGAGGCCGCCGCCGTCGTCGGCGATCTCGATGACGATGCTGCCGGAATCATGGAAGGCATTGAGCGAGACCCGGCCCGTGGCCGGTTTGCCCCGTTCGCGCCGCAGTTCGGCGGCTTCGATGCCGTGGTCGAGCGAGTTGCGGACGAGGTGCATCAGCGGGTCGCCGATTTTCTCGACGACGGTTTTATCGAGTTCGGTCTCGCCGCCGTTGATGACGAGTTCGATGTCCTTGCCCAGTTCCTTGGAAACGTCGCGGACGACCCGGTGGAAGCGGTTGAAGGTGTCGCCGATCTGGACCATGCGCAGTTGCAGTGCGGCGTCGCGGATGTTCTCGACCAGGCGCGAGAGGATCGAGGTCGCTTCGACGAGGTCGCCTTGCCGGCTCTTCTGGGCCAGGAGGTTGGCCGAGGCGCCGGCGATGACGAGTTCGCCGACGAGGTCGATCAGTTGGTCGAGCTTGTCGGCCTGGACGCGGATCGATTGAGCGTCGCGCGTCTTCTTGTCGACGATCTGCCCTTGGCGGGTGGCGGCGGCTTCGACGACCGCCGGGTGCACCACCTTGTCGTCGACCAGGATCTTGCCCAGTGGCGTCGTGGTATCCGCCGCATCGGTCGACACGGCGTCCAGGGCCTCCTGCTCGCGCAGGCCGCGGTCGATTTCGGCCTGGGTCAAGGCGCCCACCCGGACCAGCATCTCGCCCAGCCGCATATCGTCTTCGGGCAGTTCGCCGATCAGGCGCAGGTAGTCGGCGACGCAGCTTTCCGGAGGCAGGATGCGCAGTTCGCATTCGTCCTGGACGAAGGAAAAAACGCGTTCGATGTCGGTCTTGCTGGCCTTCGTCTGCAGGCGGACCTCGAAGCCCAGGTAGCAGGCCTCGGGATCCATCTCGGCCGCCGCAGGCAGCGCGTCGGCGACCGTCTCGAGGCCGATGATCTCGCCGATCTCGCCCAGGTAGCGGATGAAGGACAGCGGATCGGTGCCGCCGCGCATGACGTTGCGCCCGAAGCGGACCGAGATGTGCCAGCTGTCGGTGTTGACCACCGCGATTTCGTTTTCCACCTCGACCGGGTCGACATGGATGGCGAGGGTCGCCGCCGCCGGATCGGTCTCCAACACCTCGGCCAGCCGGGCCTGCAGGGCTTCACCGCGTGCGACCAGCGCCGCATCGGGGGCGTCGTCGTTGGCGGCGAGGACGTCGACCAGGGCATTCATCTGGTCGCAGCATTCGAGCAGCAGCGTCGCCAGCAGCGGGGTGACGGGAAGGCTCTTGTTGCGCAGTTTGTCGAGGATGTTCTCGACGCGATGGGTGAACTGTTCGATGTAACGGCACTCGATGACGCCGGAGCCCCCCTTGATGGTGTGCGCGGCGCGGAAAATGGCGTTGATGTTGTCGTGGTCGTCGGGCACCTGTTCGAGACGCAGCAAACCGGCCTCCATCTCAGCCAGCTGTTCCCGGCACTCCTGGATGAAAACGCTGACGATTTCGTCCATGTCTTAGCTCTCCACGGTTCAGCCGGCTTCGGTCGCGGGAATGACGAGCGGATCGCCGAGTTCGGCGACCAGGTTGCAGAACTCGATCGTCGCGCGCACGGGCTGGCTATGCCTGACGAGGATGACGCGCTTGCCGCCGACCTGGGCTTCGCGTTTGAGCAGGAGCAGGAGTTGCAGACCGGCGCTGTCGATCTCGCCGACCTGGCCCAGATCGAGTTCGAGTTCATCGCAAGCCGACAGGGCGTCGAGCAACCGGCGCTTGTGCTCGAACGCGTGGTAGATCGTCAGGGGCTCTTCAAGGGAGAATGATTTGCGGGCCGTCATCGCGTTTCCTAGAAGAGTTCGACATTGCGGCGCGTACCGCTTGCCGGGCGAGCTTCGTCGAGTGCTTTGCCGTCCGGATTCGTCGCAGAGGCATGGACTTGGCGCTGCTCGGCCATGACATAAGCCTGTTTGAGTTGCGTCAGGCAATCGTCGATACGGACCAAGGGAGTCTCGTCGCTGTCCGGCGTCAGCCGGCGCGCGAACTCGGTGGCGAGCGCGTCGATCCTCCGCGTCGCCTCGATGATCAGTTCGATCTGCTGCCGGCTCACGTCCTGAAACTGGATGCTGGCCTGGGCGTCGAGGAACATCCCGGTCAGACGCCGACTGCTGTGCCCGATTTCGGAGAAGACCTCGGCTTCGCGGCGAACGAGTTCGCCGTAGTCGAACGTCAGTTCCGAGAGCTGGCTGGAAAATTCGCGCAGCATCTCCTGTTCCAGAACCAGCGCCGACTCCAGTTCGGCGTTGCGGAAACGGCTGGCGATGTGTTCGGCGAGGTTGTGGATGCCGCTGCTGATCTTCTCGACCGCGTTGCCGGTTTCCACGGACAGCTTGCGCACTTCGTCGGCGACGACGGCGAAGCCGCGCCCCGATTCGCCGGCGCGGGCGGCTTCGATGGCGGCGTTGAGGGCCAGCAGATTGGTCTGTCCGGAAATCTTATGCACCAGCGCGACCAGATTGCCGAGGGCGCGGGCCTCGTCGCTGACGCTCTGGATGCGCTCACGGTCGTTGTTCGCTTCCTGACGGCGCTGGTCGATGTAGCTGCCCATCCGTTCGAGCAGTTGGCGATTGCGGGCGAGAACGGCGTCGGTATCGACCAGCTGTTGCTCGGTTTCGGCATTGCGGCTGGTGATCAGGCGGTCGAGTTCGTCGACCACCGCATCGATCTCGTGCAGCCGGCTGATGATGTCAAATGCCGATTTTTCGGTCAGATCGACGGTGTTCTGCAATTGCGCGCGCATCACGCCGGTCAGCTCGTCGAGGCGCGACAGGTCTTCGCCGACCGCCTTCTGCCGGCGTCCCGCGTCGGCATGGCGCGCCATTTCCTTACCCACCGCCTTTTGCTGGCCGAGCGTCGTGTCGCGGTAGAAGAGGAAGGAAACAAGTTGCTGGGCCAGAAAGGCGGCGATGACCAGGGCTGCGGAACCCAGGGCGTCTCCGAGTTCCGGCGCCTGAAAGAGTTGGTGGAGCGGGCGGTTGAAGTAATAGACGCAGAGGGCGCTGCCGAACGCGACGACGAGCGTGACCACGACTTGCCGTTTGAGCAGATCAGGCGGGATCATGATGCGTCCATCGCGAAGCGCGCGTTCAGCGGATGACGAGTTTGATCGTGCTTAGCAACTCGTCCGCCGTCGCCGGCTTGACGATCCAGCCCGATGCGCCGGCGGCCTTGGCTTCCTGTTTTCTTTCCTGCTGCGATTCGGTGGTCAGAAACAGGATGGGGACGAATTTGTAGGCGGGAATCTGACGTACCAGCTTGATCAGCTCGATGCCGTTCATGCCGGGCATGTTGAGGTCGGTGATCAGGAGGTCGATCTTGACGCCGGCCTGGAATTTTTTCAGGGCCTCTTCGGCGTTAGGCGCCTTCTCGACTGTGTAGCCGGCCTTGCTCAGGATGCTCGAGATGCTGAGCAGAATGGTGGCTGAATCATCGACCAGCATGATCGTGCTCATGTTGCCTTCTCCGTAAGGTCGGTGGCCGACAAGCCGGCGTGTCCCACGACGGGCCGCTCGTCAAGGGCGGGGCTGGCCTAAACGGCAGACGGGGACCGGCCTCGTCGCCAGACGAGCCGGAGGGGGTCTCTACCGAACGTCCTGTATGCCCCGCGCGCCGTTTCTTCCAGCGTTTCCGTATCTCTTTTGATCTTCGTCGATAAGCGGGCGGATGTGCATCCGCAAAATCCGCGACGAACTGCGGAAACTACGTAGCCAGGCGGGGCGGCGTACCTGTCGATGGGCTCGGGCGTAGAAAAAAATAACCCCCCTCAAAAGGTCGCCAGGGAGGCGTCCCGAGGGGGGGAAACACACCGAGCCTGCCAGTTGCTTGGCGTTGGGTCTGGTGTGGGCGGAGGTACTAGAGGAAAACCAGCTACACGATCAGCATAGTCTCAAACGAAAAACCCTTTGTGCATCCGTGTAAACCGCAATTGGCCTTTTTTTTTCAGCGGTTATTACGGAGTGATTGAATTTTTCAAGCCATTTTTCATATTCCGTCGATGCAGTCGGGATGAAAAGGGTAAAAAAATGCCCTCCGGGGAGATGGAGGGCAGAAAACACGCCGTCCTGTGGAGGGAGATCGAGAGGATCGGCGTGCGGGGGAGGGGGCAGTCGGCCGTTTGGGCGAGTGGCTTCAACCATCGAGTACGCTGTTCATGGCGTTGACCTCTTCGCCCGATTCAGCCAGGACGGCCGTCAGGGTTTCTTCGTTCACGAGCAGTTCGATTTCAGCGGGGATGCCTCGGCTGCTTATTCCGGTGAGGGCGTCGAGGGGAGATTCGATCGGGGCGAGCTGGTTGGCCAGCAGCAAGGTGTCGCCCAGGCTGCGCGGCGGCATGGCCAGATAACCGGTCCAGAGCGTTTCAAGGGCTTTGCCGATCTCTTCGGGAACGTCGAGCGCGGCCAGGACGGCACGGCCGATGGCCGCCTCGCCTTCGCCGTGCAGGATTTCAAGGTCGCGTTCCAGGAGCCCCGGGAATTCGCCCGCACGGGCGATCAGGTAGAAATTGCCGATTTCGTGAACGATGCCGGCGAGGAAAGCGGCTTCGGGGTTCTGGCGCGTGACGCGGCGGGCCAGCACGCGCGCCAGCGCGGCGACATGGGCCGTGTGCTTCCAGAGCTGAGCGGCCAGCATGCGGTGGGTGCTCAGCGGCGACATGTTCTGCATCTGCTTGATGACGACGACCGCGGCGATGGCGCGTGCGCCGGCGAATCCGATCCGGGTCAGGGCGGTCTTGATGTCGTCGATCCGCCGCCCGGACGGGTTGTAGATCGTCGAATTGGCGAGCGTGAGCATGCGCGTGGCAAGGACGGGTTCGGCGCCGATCAGCCGGGTCAGGGCGTCGATCGGACAATCCGGGTCGTCGAGCAGACGCTGGACGCGCAGGGCGATCTGGGCGTGCGTCGGGAAAACGATGTCGCCATTTTGTGCGTCTGCGGCGATGAGTTTCAAGACGGTGGCGACGTCGGTCATGTGGCGATCCCTCCCTGCAAAGCCCCGAGGGGGTAGGAACTGCCGCTGTATCCGACGATGAGCGAGGGAATCTGTTCGAGGCCGAGCGTGATCTGGGCGGCACCGAGGCGGATGGCTTCGCGCGGCATGCCGAAGACCACAGAGGAGGCTTCGTCTTGTGCAGCCGTGCGGGCACCGGCCTGGAGCATTTCGTGCAGGCCGCGCGCGCCGTCGTCGCCCATTCCGGTCATCAGGATGCCGAGCGCGTTGGCTCCGGCAACGCGCGCGACCGAGCGGAAGAGAACGTCGACCGAGGGCTTGTGCCGGTTGATCAAGGGGCCGTCGCTGATTTCTAGCGTGTACTGAGCCCCGTTGCGCTTGAGCGTCATGTGCTTGCCGCCGGGGGCGATGAAGGCGTGCCCGGGGAGAACGCGATCACCGTCGCACGCCTCGCGAACCCGGATCTGACAGAGGGTGTCGAGGCGGTCGGCGAACATCGCGGTGAAAGTCGCCGGCATGTGCTGGACGATGAGGATGCCGTGACAGTGCGTCGGCAGGCGGGTGAGGACCGATTCGAGCGCCAGCGTGCCGCCCGTCGAGGCGCCGATGGCGATGATCTGGTCGGTGGTGCGTTCGAGCGGCGGTGGGGCGATTTCACCCGAACCCAACGGTGGGGCTGGGAGGCGGCGCAGGCTGGCCTTTGCCGCTGCGCGGACAGTGCGCACGATTTCGTGCGCCGAATCTTCGAGGAAACCTTTGAGGCCGAGTTTCGGCTTGGCGATCACCGCCACCGCGCCGGCGGCGATCGCTTCGATCGCGGTCTTGCTGCCCGGCTCGGCGAGCGAGGAGCAGATGATCACAGGCGTCGGCCGCTCGGCCATGATCTTGCGCACGAAGGAAATTCCGTCCATGCGCGGCATTTCGATGTCGACGACGAGGACGTCGGGCCACTCGCCGCGCATGCGGTCGAGGGCGAAGAGCGGATCGTTGGCGACGCCGACGACCTGAATTCCAGGCGCGTCGGCAAGCGCCTTGGCCACGACCTGACGGACGACGGCGGAGTCGTCCACGATCATCACCTTGATCGGATCAGGCATGACGTTGCCCTCGCGCCGCGCGCACGTCGGCGCCCTCGCCTTCGGGGAAGGCGAGCCAGACGTTGCCGCTCCAGATGTCGAAGTGCAGCTTGCGCCGACCGCTGCCGCCCACGTGTTCTGCGATCAGGGCGATGCCGTGGTGTTCGAGCAGCGCGCGTCCGTAGGCGATGTTGTTCTGACCGATGTCTGAGGCGATGCTGAGCGTTTCGTCGGCATAGACGAACATGTTGGCGCCGCCAAACAATTTGGCCTCGTATTCCTTCGGACTGGTCCCTGCCCGTTCGACATGGCGAAGGAAGAGTTCAAAAGCTTCAAAGGCGTAGCGGCCGTCGAGCTGTTGTTGCCCTCCTTCGACCTGCGGGCGCTCGCAGAGCATGTAGTGACACATGCCGCCGATGTGGCGGCGCGGATGCCAGAGGGTGATCGACACGCAGGAACCGAGCAGCGTCGAAATGCGCGTCCGGCCCTGGCCGAAATGGAAGTCACCCGGCCCGAGAACGACGGAACGAAAGTGCGTCGTGGACGCTGCGCTGACGGTTTCGGTTTGCCGGTTCATGGCTTGCGGTAGATCGTCGGACGGACGGCGACCAGGGCATCGACGACGCCGGTCAGGGTTTCGGAATGGCCGATGATCAGGTGGCCGCCGCGTTTGAGGCGCGGCATCAGGTTGTGCACCACTTTGGCTTTTGTCGGCACGTCGAAATAGATCATCACGTTGCGCAGGAAAATGACGTCGAAGTCGCCGATGCCGGCATCGACGGGGTGCATCAGGTTGATCTGGTAGAAGCGTACGTGCTGACGCAATTCGGGGGCGATGAGGAAGGTGCCGGCTTGCGAGCGAACTCCTTTGAGGCAGTATTTGCGCATGCAGCCCTGGGGGATGCCGTCCGTCCGTTCGAGCGTGTAGTGACCGGCGGAGGCTTTGGCGAGGACACGGGTGCAGATGTCGGAGCCGACGATCTCCCAGCGCCCGATGCCGATCGCCTCGGCGAGGGTCATGGCGATCGAATAGGCTTCTTCGCCGCTCGAGCTGGCCGCGCTCCAGACCCTGAAGGTCTGTTCCGCAGCGCGCCGGGGCAGCAATTCATCGCGCAGGAATTCGAAGTGCTTGGGTTCGCGGAAAAAATAGGTTTCGTTGGTGGTCAGCAGATCGACCATCGTCTGCAGTTCTTCGGGGTGCTGTTCCGACGCGATCAGCTTGTAGTAAGCCCCAAAGCTTGCCAGTCGGTGGTGCTTGAGGCGGCGCATCAGGCGACCGGCCAGCAAGACCTTCTTGGAGTCGCTCAGGCTGATCCCCGCGATCTTGTAGATCAGGCGCTGGAAGAGGGCGAACTCCTGGTCGCTTAAGGAGGCTTCGATCATCAGAAGAGCTCGATCCGGTTGTCGCTTGCCGGCGGCTTGCGCGCGAGCGTTTCGGCGTAGGCGCGTTCCTCGCGGGCGATCACCTCGGCGTTGGCCATGCTCGTCACCTGGCGCTTGCAGAACGCGTCGCCCGAGAAAGGTACGAAGACGATCTTGCGCGACCAGGGGCCGAGCAGATCGGAGGAAAGCAGGGGAATGCTCTCGCGGGCCAGCCATTCCTTGGCGAAGGAGGCGTTGCGTTGTCCGATGTTGAGTTTGTTGCCGACCTCGATGATCGTCCCGCCACCGAAGGCCTTGGCCTGCAGGCGCGCTTTCTTGGCGCCGCGCGTCAGCAGGCCGTTGAGCAGGGCTTCCATGGCGAAATTGCCCGAGAGCAGGGCATCGACTTCACCGTCCCGGCTGCGACCGATGTCGGGCAGCAGAAAGTGGTTGATGCCACCGATTCGCAGTTGCGGGTCGTGCAGGCAGACGCAGACGCAGGAGCCGAGCAGCGTGGCCAGCGGCTTTTCGCTGTCGATCAGCCAGGCGCCGGGATGAACGTTGCGTGCCAGACGTTCGATTTCCCGGGGCGATAATCCTGTGATATCCACGTTGCGTGCCTTGAAGGCTTATTGCTGGCGCAGGTCGGCCAGTCGGTTGCTGAGGCGCGAGAGCGCGTCCTGAGTCTGGATACCGCGGTCGAGCAGGGCGACCATCTGGGCCATGAAATCGCCGACCATGTTCTGCAGGTATTTTTCCTGGTTGTCCGTCAGGCCGAGCTTGTAGAACGAATTGAGCAACGTCTCCTGCAGATTGACGATGAGCGCCGAGCTGGCTTCCGCGTTTTCGCGGTGGGCCTGGTGCAGTTCCATGATCGTATTGCCGACGTTTTCCAGCGCGGTGCGGATGCCTTCTTGTGCCCGGCGGCTGCTTTCCTCGGCCTGCAAGGCTTTGAGCCGCGAGTCGACGCCTTGCGCGGCGACCGAGAGGTGGTCGCGCAGGCGGCCGCAATAATCGGGGTCGTCGAGCGGCAGCGTGTTGATCATCAGCGTGACGCGCTCGAAGTTATGCACGCTGCGCCGACTGAACTCGAAGATCCGGCCTTGGTCACGAACGTGCTCGATGACCGAAGTCTCGAGCGGGAGGTTGGTTCCGGCCGCGCTCAAGGTCAGCGTTTCGCCCCCCATGCGCGTTTGCACGACACCGTCGAGGCGGTAGCGATGGAGAAGATCGAGCACGCCCCGGGCGATCTCGTGCGCGCTTTCCATGGCGATCAGCTTGCTCATGAACTGCAACAGGATTCCGGTCTCGTCCATGCTGGCCATGACCAGCGAGGAAAGGTGCTCGGCCTCCTCGATCTGCTCGGCCAGCGTCCGCTGGTTGAGGATCATGTGCTGCGCCAGCTTGACCTTGCGCAGCAGTTCCTCGGGTTCGAAGGGCTTGACGATGAAGTCGTCGCCGCCCGCGTCGTAGCCGGCGATGCGCTCTTCGCTGCCCTCGTGCGCCGAGACGAACATCACCCGGATGGCGCGGGTTTCCGGCGCGCTTTTCAATTGGCGGCAGAACGCGTAACCGTCCATGCCGGGCAGGTTGATGTCGAGCAGGATCAGATCGGGATGCGTTTCCGCCAGTTGGGCGGCGCAGGCTTCGGCGCTTTCGAACGCGTCGACGGGATAATCCGGCTCAAGGATGGCACAGATGACGCTACGTACCGTCGGATCATCGTCGACGACAAAAACCTTGAATGCGGATTCCATTTCTCTCCCCAAAGAAGTGGGTGCTCCGGTCGCGGGGTGAATGACGGCGTTATGGCATGGGCGGAGGTTCAGTTCCCGGAAAAACCGAGCGCCACGGTCAAGTCATGGCAGGTGGCCGTGACCGTGCGTTCGAGATCGTCCAGCCAATAGCCGCTGGGCTCGCCGTTGCGCAAGGTGGTTTCCAGTGCCAGCGCCAGCGCGTGCAGTTCGATCATTCCGAGCATGCCGGTACGTCCTTTGAATGAATGCACGAGCCGCGTCGCGGTTTCCTGTTCGCCGGTGTCGACCGCCGCGCGGATCTTGCGCACCGTGCGCGGACCGTGCGCGATGAAGTCTCCCAGCCAATAGCGGTAGCGCGCTTCGTCTCCGGAGAAGCGCGCCAGCGCATCGTGCGTACGGACGTTGCGGATGTTCAATGTCAGCGGCGGGCGCCGATGATCGCGATGTATTGCGGTGGATTTGGCTGCGTGCGATGCGAACGACATGCCATTGTTCTCCTGCAGCGCGCTCGCGACCGGAATGGCGGAGCTGCGGCTTGCCCGAGATGCTTGCAAACCTGGCATGCCTTGTGCATCCGTATTTTTCGCCGGAATCGGCGGGAAATACGTAGAGCCCGACGGGGCGGCGAGGCTAGCGAGTGCGCGCCGCCAATGGCGTTGAAGGATGCACCGTCGCGGCTATCGGACGGGATGCAGTACCGACGTTGCCGTCATGGTTTCCCGGTGAGCGCGCCCACGGCGTGGATGATGAATTGGTTTTATTAACGTAAATCAAGTTTTTTCCCTAGACTCATCGGTAGATTCGAAAAAAATTCTTATTCGAGGGAGTCGAATGGATTCTGCGCGCCGAAGTTTCATGGGCGCCCGGCGGGCCGGAGATTCACCGTTACGTCCACCGTGGAGTCTTGCAGAAGAGGCCTTCGTCGAGAGCTGCACGCGCTGCGACGACTGTCTGCGTGCCTGCCCGACCGGCCTGTTGCACCCGGGGCAAGGCGGTTTCCCCGAAGTCGATTTTAGCCGTGCGGCCTGCACCTTCTGCGGCGATTGCGTCACCGCCTGTCGCGACGGCGCGTTGTCGCGAAACGATGCCCGCTCGGCCTGGCGTCATACTCTGACCATCGTCGCCTCGTGTCTGCCGAAACAACGCGTCGAATGCCGCGTGTGCGGCGAGAGCTGCGAGCACGGGGCCATCGTTTTCCGCCCACGCCTGGGGAATGTCGCCGAACCCGAATTTGACGCCGCGCGCTGTACCGCTTGCGGCGCCTGCATTGCGCCTTGTCCGGTCGGCGCTTTGCGTCCCATCCCCCTACATGCGGAGGCCGCATGAATCTTGCCAGTCTTGTCCTGCGTATCCAGCCCGAGCGGCGTGCCGCCGCAGAGGCAGCGCTGACCGCCTTGCCCGGCGTCGAATGCCATGCCATGTCCGACGACGGCAAGCTGATCGTCACCGTCGAAGAGACGCCAGAATCGTCGGTGGCTTCGACGCTGATCGCCGTGCATGGCGTGCCTGAAGTTGCTCGGCCACGGTCAGCGACTGCGCCGCATCGAAGCGCACACGGTTGTTGACGGCGGCCAGCAGCGCATCCAGACCACTGGTGCCGTTCTGCAGCAGTTGCTGGATTTCCACCAGCGTGTCGTAGGCGGCATCGGCACCACCCAAGATCTCGGTCTTGAGCGCATCGAGCAGCGAGACGATCTTGTTGGACGAGTAGGTGGTCGTGGTCGCGACCTGCGCATCGTCGATTACTGCCGAGGACACCACGGCGGCCTTCAGTTCGTTGATGGCCGCGACCAGATTCGACTTGTCGGTGGTGGTGAGGTTGGCCAGGTTGCCTGCCTTGGCGCGGACGTCGTTGAACTCCTGCGCGACGCGGATGACCAGGCTTTCGATACGGGTTGCAAGACTCATGTTTTCTCCTTGGAATGTCAGGACAGCCAGCGGCTCTTGATCACGCGCCGACCGGTGTTGCGGTTGCCAGAAACAGCGAGGCCACCGCGTTGGGTGGCCTCGTTGATCGATTCACTTGTTGTTTCAGGGGATGGCGGACTGGGCACCCCAAGCTGTCGCTCCAATTCCCGCCAGTGGCGTTCCTCGAAGCGATCCAGGCCCGCCGCCGATGCGGCCGCGCGGGCATAGACGTAGCAGTCGAGTGCTTCATTGCGCTCGCGCATCTTTTGCCACTCGCGCACCGGGAAGCCGTTGCGGTCGCGGCGGGTGATCAGTTGCTCCGCGCAGAGTTGCTGGATGAACTCGGCGTCGATCTTGGGCAGATGGACAAATCCGGCTGGAAACACCGTGGTCAAACCGTCCTCGCCCACATCAGCGCTCTTGCGCAGGTTGTTGTAGAACTCCAGCTTGGCGATGCTGACCGCCACCGTGTACACCTTGATGCCACGGCGCAGCTTCTTGCCACCCTGCGAGACATCGATGGCGGTCGGCGTGCCGACCAACGCTGCGCCGCGAGGCACACCTTTGACTGCCATCACACGCGGATCGCGGCAGGCCCGCACAAAGGCATAGGCCTCCTGCGTGGCAAACCCGGTATCCAGTGCGAAGCGGGCCAGCGGCATTGCCGCACCCGAGGCGTGTGTCCAGTTCTCAGCCAGCATTTCAGCGAGGCGCTTCCACACCGTGTCGCGGGCGGTGTCCCCCATCAGCACGCGATGCTCGATGAGCCACGACTCCTTGCTGCGCCCGAAGGCCCAAACCGATGCCTCGATGCGATCCTTCTGTACATCGGCCGCGCCGACCAGCAGCAGACCGCCTTGCGGCACGCTACCGACGCGGTAGTCTTCTCGGCGCTCGACCAACCGTTGCCAGTCCGGCGCTTCGCCTTCCTCGACCCAGGTTTCACCCAGCTCGGTGTTCTTGAAGGTCTTGATGGCGGCTGCTGATCCTGATTCCTTGCTGACGGCGGCTTCCCAGGCAGCGGCAATCTCCCGCCAACTGCGCCAGCCCACCGGGCTGTACAGCGACGACAGGTGAAAGCCTGCCGTCTTGCCCGCGCCATCGGTGATCATCGCGCGCCATTCACCGTGTTCCAGCATCCACGTCTTGTGATGCTCGGCAATCGCGGTGTCACACGACTCGCAGATGTAGGCAGCGGTTTCTGGTTGCCCTTTGTCCCAGCGCAGCTGCTCGAAGCGTAGCCACTGCCGGTGCGAGCAATGCGGACACGGCACGAAGTAGCGACGTTGGTCGCTGGCCTCGTACTCGCGCTCGATAGCCGACGCCCCTGAGATCGTCGGTGTCGAAACGATGAAGATCTTGCGCCGAGCAAAGGTGCGTGTACGGGCTTCGGCCAGCGAGATCGCATCGCCTTCGCCCTCGACGTCCAACGGATAGCCGTCGACCTCGTCGAGGAACAGATACCGCACCGGCATCGAACGCAGGCCGACCGCGCTGTTCGCGCCGGTCATCACCAGCACGCCACCCCGGAACTCCTTGGCCAGGATGGTGTTGCCGGAATCCCGGCTGCGCGCCGGTGCAATCAGTTCAGCCAGTGCGGATGACTCCTCGATCAGCGGATCGATTCGCTGCTTGGAGTTGCGCTTGGCCATCTCCACCGTCGGCCACACAGCCATCATCGGCCCGGGCGCGTGGTGGATGACGTAGCCGATCCAGTTCGATCCCATCTCTGTCGCGCCAAGCTGCGCCGCCTTCATGAACACCACGCGCTCGACCGGTGAGGTCGGCGACAGGCAGTCCATGATTGCTTTCAGGTACGGCGTGCGGCTGGTGCGCCAGCGCCCAGGCTCGGCGGACGCCTTGCTCGAGAGCATCCGGTGGCGATCCGACCATTCGGACACGGTGAGCAGCGGGTCGGGCGTCAGTCCTTCACGCCATGCGCGTTCGATCTCGGCAGCGCCTTCGTAGTCCATGTCCATCAATCCACCCTTGGGCGCATCTCGCCCAGTTCCTGCAGGTGCTCACGCACAGCTGCCTCCAGGGCGATGTGCATCGTGTGAGGATCGACGCCGAGCTTGGCTGCCATCTGTGCTGAGATGCGTGCGGGCCAGTTGAGCCACGCATCGCGTTCGGATCGCGCCAGCTTGAAAACATGGGCAATGGCCTGGGGCCGATCGACCAGCTCACCTTTCAGGCGGGCCAGTCGCACCTTGTTGGTTTGCGCCTTGACCACTTCGTTGACCGTCCGCGCTTGGAGCAAGGACGTGCCGCCTGCTGGCAATGCCGCTGGCCCATCACCCGGGGTGCCACCGGATTCCGGTACGGCGACCTTGACCGCGCGGGTGGCCGTGCCATTGCGCGGCGCATCGGAATTGCGCGCCCACTCCCGGTCGACGCGCTCGGCATCAATCGTTCCGTCTGCCTCCGGTGTGATCCGTCCCGCAGCGATGGCCTTGCGCACCGCCGCATCGGACACCCCTCGGTGGCGTGCGTAGGCACGAATCGAAATACCCATATTTCCCCTTCGGGGCACCTTCAATCATTTGTTCGCTCATTTGCCAAATTCGCCTGCGGATTGAGCTTGGCTTCCATCTGGAACAGCGCGTTCATACGTTCGTCATCAACACCATGAAAGGACACGGACATGAGCAAGCTCGAACAACTCCTGACCCAGATCGCGCAAAACAAGCTGGGCATCGAAACCCTGGAAACCCGCCGCTCGGACAGCCTCGATTTCCACGACGTGGCG
>NZ_JAGOIT010000133.1 GCF_017995515.1 Propionivibrio sp. | reverse complement strand
CGGCGGTCTTCAACAACTTCGAGGAATTCAAGAAGCTGCACCCGGCGTTCGCCAACCTCGATCCGAAGGACATGGTCAAGAGCGGTCTTTCGGCGCAGTTGCATCCGGGCGCGATCAAGTACTACAAAGAAAAAGGCTGGATGTAGGACTCTCCGGGGCTGGACCCGGTTGAAGCAAGGACGGCTCCGTTCGGGAGCCGTCTTTGCGTTTGTATGGATCGGTTTTTTTGATGTTTGCATGAGAGGTGACCTGTGAGTCAGAACGAAGTTAACAAGTCGGGCATGACCGACGAAGAGATCCGGCAACTGGTTGCCGAATCCGACACGGGAGGGCGGCGTCCGCAGGGGCTGTCGGCGAAGATCGTGATGTACGTGGCGCTGGCGTGGTCGATGTTCCAGCTGTGGATTGCCTCGCCGCTGCCGTTCTCGCTCGGTGTCTTCGTGCTCAACGATACGCAGTCGCGCGCGATTCACCTGGCGTTCGCGCTCTTCCTCGGCTACATGTTGTTCCCGCCGCTGAAGAGTTCGCCGCGCACGCGGATTCCGGTACAAGACTGGATTCTGGCGTTGCTTGCCTCCTTCTGTGCCGCCTATCTCTACCTCTTCTACGCCCAACTGGCGGCGCGCCCAGGCCAGCCGACAACGCTTGATCTCGTCGTCGCGGTTGGCGGTATCGCGCTCTTACTTGAGGCAACGCGCCGCGTGGTTGGCTTGCCGATGACGATCATGGCCGCGATCTTCCTCGGCTACATCTTCCTCGGCCCGTACATGCCGGACATGATCGCGCACAAGGGCGCCTCGTTCGCCAAGGGCATGACGCACCAGTGGCTGTCGACCGAAGGCGTGTTCGGCGTCGCGCTCGGCGTCTCGTCCGGCTTCGTCTTCCTCTTTGTGCTGTTTGGCGCGTTGCTCGACACCGGCGGCGCCGGCAACTACTTCATCAAGTCGGCGCTTTCCGTCCTCGGCCACATGCGCGGCGGTCCGGCCAAAGCGGCCGTAGTGTCCTCGGGTCTGACCGGCCTGATTTCCGGCAGTTCGATCGCCAACGTGGTGACCGTCGGCACCTTCACGATTCCGCTGATGAAGCGCGTCGGCTACAAGCCGCACGTCGCGGGCGCCGTCGAAACGGCCGCTTCGGTCGACGGCCAGATCATGCCGCCGGTGATGGGTGCAGCGGCCTTCCTGATGGTCGAATACGTCGGCATTCCCTACACGCAGATTATCAAGCACGCGGCGCTGCCGGCGATCATGTCGTACATCGCGCTCTTCTACATCGTGCATCTGGAAGCCTGCAAGGCCGGCATCCAGGGTATTCCGCGCGAAACCATCGCGCCGCTCAAGAATCGTTTGATCAACATCCTGATGACGGTCAGCGGCGTCATCATCCTCGCCAACGTAGTGTATTACGGCCTCGGCTGGATCAAGGGTTTTGCCGGTGAGTCTTCGGTGTTCGTCATCGCCGCGCTCATGCTCGCCGCCTACATCGGCCTGCTCAAGTACGAAGCCGGCTATCCCGAATTGCACCTGGACGATCCCAACGCGCCGATCCTCAAGTGTCCGGAAGTCGGGCCGACGGTCAAGAGCGGCCTGCACTTCCTGCTGCCGGTCGTCGCGCTGATCTGGAATCTGATGATCGAGGAGCTCTCGCCTGCGCTCTCGGCGTTCTGGGCGACGATGTTCCTGATCTTCATCCTCGTCACGCAGCGTCCGCTCAGCGCCTGGTTCCGCGGCAAGAACAGCGTCGGCGAAGAGGTCGCGGAAGGTTTTCGTGATCTTAAGACCGGCCTCGTTGCAGGCTCACGTAACATGATTGGTGTGGCTATTGCCACCTCGACGGCAGGCATCATCGTCGGTACGGTCACCCTGACTGGTATCGGTCTAGTGCTTGCCGATGTGGTCGAGATGATGTCGGCCGGCAACCTGTTCATGATGCTGTGCTGGGTGGCGATCGCCTCATTGATCCTCGGCATGGGCGTTCCGACCACGGCTAACTACATCATCGTCTCGTCGCTGATGGCGCCAGTGGTTGTCGAACTTGGTGCGCAGAGCGGGCTGATCGTGCCGCTGATTGCCGTGCATATGTTCGTCTTCTACTTCGGCATCATGGCCGACGTGACGCCGCCGGTCGGCCTCGCCGCGTACGCTGCCGCCGGGATTGCCAAGGCTGATCCGCTGGTCACCGGCTTTACTGCGTTCTGGTACAGCATCCGCACCAGCGTGCTGCCGTTCATGTTCATCTACAACACGCAGTTGTTGTTGATTGGCATCGATAGCGTGCCGCATTTCATTCTGGTCGTAACGTCTGCCGTGGTCGCGAGCCTGTTGTTTGTTGCGGCTTCGCAGAACTGGTTCCTGACGCGAAGCCGTTGGTATGAAACGGCGCTGTTGCTGCTTATTGCATTCAGCCTTTTCCGCCCGGGCTTCTGGATGGACAGGATCGCGCCGCAGTTCGAAACCATTCCATCGACGCAACTGATTCAGTTGATTGAAAAGGCGCCTGCTGACGGTCAACTGCGTGTTTGGGTCGAAGGCGAGGACATCAACGGAGATCCGGTGAAGAAAGGCATGCTGCTTCCATTGGGCGAACCCGGAAGTGCCGCGCAGCGTCTGGAACGATTCGGGCTTCGCATCATTCCTTCCGGCGAACAATTCAGCGTGATGTCCGTCAAGTTCCGTAGTTCGGCTGCGAAGGCTGGATTCCAGGTGGGCCAGCTCATGACTTCCATCGAGGTCGAGACGGATCGGCCGAAGAAAGAGTGGATCTATGTTCCAGTGCTCTTTGTTCTCGCGCTGGTCGTTGTGCTCCAGCGTCGGCGAATCGCCACCGAGGCTCGCGTCGTGTAAATCGGGAAGCGAGATCAACAAAGGGGTTGCAGCGTCGTCTGCAGCCCCTTTTTTGTTTTTTTGCGGAACGAAACTCCAATCGTGTCGCTTGCTCGTTCCGGACGCCTGGAGATATATTACTGACCGGTCAGTCATTAACTGGGGCTTCTCCCATGCAGTCCGTTCAAGAAACCGTCACCACGGCGGCGGTGGGTAGCGCTGCCTCTCTTCGTCGCCGGCG
Organism: Propionivibrio sp.; assembly: GCF_017995515.1. Classification (GTDB taxonomy): domain Bacteria; phylum Pseudomonadota; class Gammaproteobacteria; order Burkholderiales; family Rhodocyclaceae; genus Propionivibrio. The sequence continues at coordinate 4,909 of NZ_JAGOIT010000133.1, read as the reverse complement.
CAAGGACGAGCGCCCGAGCGAGCTTGTCGCAGCGGTGCTCGATCTCTTTGTCGAGCGCGGTTTTGCGGCGACGCGCCTAGATGACGTTGCGGCGCGCGCCGGCGTCTCCAAGGGCACGCTCTACCTCTACTTCGAGAGCAAGGAGGCGCTGTTCAAGGCGGTGATCGAGGAGGCCATCGTGCCGCTCCTGGCGTCGGCCGAAGACGTGATCGCCAACGATCAGGGCACGTCGATCGATCTTCTGCGTCGCCTGCTCAACGGGTGGTGGGAGCAGATTGGCGCGACGCGGCTGGCCGGGGTGCCGAAGCTGATCATCGCCGAGGCGCGGAATTTTCCCGCGGTGGCGCAGTACTACCACGATGCCGTGATTGTGCGCGGACGCGCCTTGCTGCGCACACTCCTGCAGCGCGGCATCGAACGCGGCGAGTTCCGTCCGCTCGATCTGGAAACGGCCATCGACGTGATCTACGCTCCGCTGATGATGCTCGTCGTCTGGCGCTCCTCGCTGTGTTTCTGCGCCAAAGAGACCGATCCGGCGACCTATCTGAAAACCCACTTCGACCTGCTGGTGCAGGGCTTGTGCCAACCCAAAGGGCTTGCATGATGAATTCGAATCTGTTGCGCGGCGGCGTGCTGCTCGCGACCATCCTTCTTTTCGCCGGTTGCGGCAAGCCGGCGGCGCCGCCCGAGCCGATGCGCTCGGTGCTGACGCAGATCGTTGGTGCGGCGGCTGAAAGTGCGACTGCCACCTACGCCGGCGAAGTGCGTTCGCGTTACGAGACGCCGCTCGGTTTCCGCATTCCGGGCAAGGTTGCCGCGCGGCTGGTCGATGTCGGCACGCGCGTGAAAGCCGGCGACGTATTGATGCGGCTCGACCCTTCGGACACCGCGCTGACCGTGGCGGCGGCGACGGCAAAGCTCAATCTCGCGGAAGCCGACCTCGAACGCTACCGCGAACTGCGGGCGAAGAACTTCGTCAGCCAAGCCGTGCTCGACGCCAAGGAGACGGCCTACACGGCGACCAAGGCCGAGGCCGATCTCGCAGCCAACCAGAGCGCCTACACGGTGCTGCACGCCGACCAGAACGGCGTGATCGCGCAGGTTTCCGCTGAAGTCGGCCAGGTCGTCGCGGCCGGGCAGGCGGTCGTCAAACTTGCGCGCACCGATGCGCTGGAGGTTGCCTTTGCCGTGCCCGAGGCGCGCGCGCAGGCGGTGCGTTCGTTGAAGGTCGCCGAGGTCAGTCTGTGGGCCGAAGGCAGCCGGCGCTATGCCGCGGCGCTGCGCGAACTCTCGGCGGTGGCCGATCCGCTGACGCGTACCTACGCGGCGCGCGTCTCGATTCTCGAGCCTGACGAACACGTGCTGCTCGGCATGACGGCGAATGTGACCTTCCCGGGCGAAACCGGCGGCGTCGGCGCGAGCGGCACGGCGTCTCGCATCCAGGTGCCGCTGACGGCGATCTTCCAGCAGGAAGGCAAGCCGGCGCTGTGGGTCGTCGCGCCGGATCAGACGATTGCGCTGCGTCCGGTCAAGGTCGCGAGCTACGGTGAAGTGACGGCAGTGCTCGAAAGCGGTGTCACCGTGGGCGAACGGATCGTCGTCGCCGGCGTGCACAAGCTGACCGCCGGCGAGAAGATCAAGGCCGTCGATCAGTTGCCCAAGGCGCCGCTCGTGCCATGACGCATCTCAATCTTTCCGAATGGGGGCTGCGCCATCGCTCCATGATTGCCTACCTGATCATCGTCATGGTGGTCGGCGGCGTGTTCTCCTACTTCAAGCTCGGCCGCGCCGAAGACCCGGACTTCACCTTCAAGGCGATGGTTGTGCGCACGCTGTGGCCCGGCGCAACGGCGCAGGAGGTCGAGCAACAGGTGACCGAGCGCATCGAGAAGAAACTGCAGGAAGTGCCGTGGGCCGACGTCATCCGCTCGAACTCGAAGTCGGGCGAGTCGCTGGTCTTCATCATACTCAAGGACTACACGCCGAAGAAGGAAGTGCCCGAGGCGTGGTACCAGGTGCGCAAGAAGCTCGGCGATATCCGCCACACCTTCCCGGCCGGGATCCAGGGTCCGTTCATCAACGATGAGTTTGGCGATACCTTCATCAACATCTTCGCGCTGACCGGCGACGGCTTCGATCTCGCCCACTTGCGCCAGGAAGCCGACCGCGTGGCGCGCGAACTGCGCCAGGTGCCGGACGTGAAGAAGGTCGAACTCGTCGGTGTGCAGGACGAGAAGATCTTCGTCGAAATCTCGAATGCGAAGCTGGCGACGCTCGGTCTCGATCCGTCGGCGATCTTCGATGCCTTGCAGCGCCAGAACGCGATGGCGCCTTCCGGTTACTTCGAGACGGCGAGCGATCGCGTGCGCTTGCGTGTGTCCGGCGAATTCACCTCCGAGCAGAGCGTCAGCGAGATCGGCATCCAGGCCAGTGGCCAGTTCTTCCGCCTCGGCGACATCGCGACCGTCAAGCGCGGCTACGCCGATCCGCCGACGCCGCGCATGCGCGTCAAGGGCGAACCGGCGATCGGCGTCGCCGTCGCCATGAACAAGGGCGGCGACGTGATCAAGATCGGCGAGCGGCTGCGCGCCGAGGTTGCGCGCTTGCAGGCCGATCTGCCGCAGGGGCTCGACATTCACGTGGTCGCCGATCAGCCGACGATCGTCCGGCAGTCGATCGACCTCTTCATGTCGTCGCTTGCCGAAGCGGTTGTTATCGTCCTCGCGGTCTCTTTTCTCAGTCTCGGGCTGCGTACCGGCGCCGTCGTTGCCCTGTCGATTCCGCTCGTGCTGGCGATCACTTTCCTGATGATGGAGATGTTCGGTATCGACTTGCAGCGCATCTCGCTTGGTGCGTTGATCATCGCGCTGGGTCTCTTGGTCGACGACGCGATCATTGCCGTCGAGATGATGGTGGTGAAGATGGAGCAGGGCTGGGATCGCTTCCGCGCCGCGACGTTTGCCTACACCTCGACGGCGTTCCCGATGCTCACCGGAACGCTGATCACCGCCGCCGGCTTCATGCCGGTTGGCTTTGCGCGCTCGATGGCGGGCGAATACACCTTTTCGATGTTCGCCGTCGTGGTCATCGCACTGCTCGTTTCCTGGATCGTCGCCGTCGTGTTCACGCCGTACCTCGGCTACAAGATTCTCGATGCTAAGAAGCTGCACGCCCGGGCGCAGCAGCACGGCGACGACATCTACGCGACGCGTTTCTACCGGCGCATGCGTGCAAGCATCGAGTGGTGCGTCCGCCGCCGCTGGCTGGTCATCATCGCCACCGTGCTGGTCTTCGCGCTGTCGCTCGTCGCGCTCGGACGCGGCGTGCAGAAGCAGTTCTTCCCGGCGTCGGCGCGGCTGGAGCTGCTCGTTGACCTCTGGCTGCCGCAGGGCTCTTCGCTCAAGGCGACCGAAGTGCAAGCGAGCCGGGTCGAGCAGAAGCTGCTCGGCGACCCGGAGATGAAGAAGTCGATCAAGGATTTTGTCAGCTACATCGGCAATGGCAGCCCGCGCTTTTACCTGCCGCTCGACCAGCAGCTGTTCAACGACAACTTTGCGCAGCTCGTCATCGTCACGCACGACATCGCGGCGCGCGAGGATCTGAAAAAGCGACTGGAAACCTACTTCGCGACCGACAGCGCCGATTGGCAGGGCGGCCTGGCCAACATTCGCGCGCGCGTGCTGCGGCTGGAGAACGGGCCGCCGGTCGGCTTTCCGATCCAGTTCCGTGTCTCGGGTGAGAATCTCACCGAGCTGCGCCGTGCGGCCGAGCAGGTGGCGACGGTCATGCGTGCCAATCCGCATGTGAAGGACGTCAATTTCGACTGGAACGAGATGGGCAAGGCGATCCGTCTCGATATCGACCAGGATCGCGCCCGGGCGCTCGGCATCAGCACGCTCGACCTGTCGAACTCGATCAATCTGCCGCTCTCGGGAACGACGATTACGCAGATGCGCGAAGGCGATCAACTGGTCGACGTCGTCGTTCGCGCCAGTGGCGACGAGCGCGCGCGCATTTCGGCGCTGGAAGACATCAACATCCGCACGGCGGCCGGCCGTTACATTCCGCTGGCGCAGGTGGCGAAGGTCGATTACGAGCTGGAGAACGTCTTGATTAATCGCCGCAACCGCCTGCCGACCATCATCGTGCGCGCCGACATCCGCGACAACGTGCAGGCGCCGGTCGTCTCGGCGCAGATCGATCCGCAGCTGAACGCAGTGCGTGAAAAGCTGCCGCCCGGATTCCGTATCGAGCTCGGCGGCGCGACCGAGGAGTCGGCCAAGGGCGAGAACTCGATCAAGGCCGTGATGCCCTGGATGCTGATGGTCGTCGTTACGCTGTTGATGATCCAGCTGCAGAGCATCGGGCGCACCGTGCTCGTACTGCTGACGGCGCCACTTGGCCTGATCGGCGTGGCGATCGCACTGCTAGTCTTTAACGTGCCATTCGGCTTCGTCGCCAATCTCGGCGTGATCGCTTTGTTCGGCATGATCATGCGCAACTCGGTGATCCTCGTCGATCAGATCGAACAGGACGAAAAGGCCGGCAAGACGACGTGGGAGGCCATCGTCGGATCGACCGTGCGCCGCTTCCGCCCGATCATGCTGACCGCCGCCGCCGCCATCCTCGCCATGATCCCGCTCACGCGCAGCGTTTTCTGGGGGCCGATGGCCGTGGCGATCATGGGCGGGCTGATCGTCGCGACGCTCCTCACCGTCTTCTTCCTGCCCGCGCTCTATGCGGCGTGGTATCGGGTGAAGATCGGCTAAAGGTATAATTTCGCTCTGTTGGACTAAAGCATATTAGTCTATGCTAATATTTAATTCGTCACGAGGAACGCCATGGCCGCAGCGACAATGAACACCGAACAAGCACGCTTCAACATGATCCAGCAACAGATTCGCCCGTG
>NZ_JAGOIT010000051.1 GCF_017995515.1 Propionivibrio sp. | reverse complement strand
AAATAGACTGCTGACCGAGTAGTCCCACGATGTCACGATGGCGCTGGCAGGGGCCGACACCATCAAGAGCGCGGAGCCAATAGCTGCAACTCTGGAAATCAGCTTCATGATTTACCTCCTGAAAAGTAAGTGACCAAGCAAAGCATATCGCGTACCATAAAACATAACACTCTGTTTTTAATAAACAAACGGAAAATTACGCAAACATGGCACGGGGCAACTGTAAAATGGATCGACACCCTATGGGTTGACAGCGATCCGATTCCACGGGCTTCAGCGCGAGGATGATGAGCATGATCAAGCGCCAGAAACCCGGCAGATAGACTTCGTCGGCGCCGCGTTCCACCGCTTTTCCGCGTTACTGCGCGAAGAGGACCATGTCGAGATGGTCGCGCCGCGCCTTGCCTTGAGCGGGCTGATGAGCCGCGTCAGCATCATCTTCATCGCCGAGGCGATCGAACCGGCGGCAATGGCGTGCTTTCAGTCCCCCTCCCTGACCGAGGACGAGGTGCGCAGCGGGATGTACAACAATCAGCTCAAGCAGCTCGATCCGGAGCGCGTCGAGGTTGTCGAACTCAGCGATGGCCTCGTCGACATCCTGCATCTCGCTGTCGGCGGTCAGGCGGCGGTGCTGGCGAATACGCCCGCCGGACAGGCCAACGCGCTCGACATCACTGTCGGCCACGCCTTCAACGCCGGCTTCGACGTCGAGATCCAGACCTGGCGCGACCTCCCGGACTTCTACAACCAGGTGAGCGACCTGTTCGACATGGTTTTCGGCTTCATCTTCCTGATCGTGCTGACCGTGGTGATCATGAGCGTCGTCGAGCGCACGCGCGAGATCGGCACGCTGCGTGCCATCGGCCTCAAGCGTGCCGGCGTCGTGCGCCTGTTCACCACCGAATCGCTGTTGCTGACGCTGCTCGGCTGCACGCTCGGACTACTCATCACCATTGCCGTGCGTTGGGGAATCAATCTGGCGGACGTTTCCTGCACGCCGCCCAACAGCGCCAGCCCGGTGCCGCTGCTCATCTCGCTGGATGCGGTGCGCATGACCTTCATCTTCGCGCTGATGGGCGTCGTCGGAACGATCGCTGCCTACCTGCCGGCCCGCCGCGCGGCGAAGAAGCTGATCATCGATGCGCTTGGGCAACTACGCCGGCGACTACGATGCACCGCTGAGCGGCGAGCCGCGGCTACGCGCATCCTTTCCGGCAGATGTAGTCGGTTGGAGAAGACCAGGCCCCGGCTCTCGCCGGGGCACGGCCGTCAGGAGGCCTTCGGGTAGCTGTTGGGGTACAGTTCGTTCAGCTTCCTGCCCGATTTCGTGTCGACAATGTCACCCGTGCGCTTGGCTTCGGCCAGCTCGGCCAGCACCTGTTCGCGCGTCACGGTCGATGCGCTGACCTTGGCTGGATAGAGATGCGGGTTGAGCTCGTTCAGCTTCTTGCCGGTCTTCGCATCGACGAGTTCGCCCGTGCGCTTGGCCTCGGCGAGTTCGGCCAGCACTTGCTCACGCGTCACCGTCGATACGGCCGCCTTCGCCGGGTAGAGATTCGGATGCAGTTCGTTGAGCATCTTGCCGGTACGGCCGTCCATGATGTTTCCGGTACGCTGCGCTTCTGCCAGTTCGGCCAGAACCTTGGCGCGGGCCGTGCCTTGAGTTGAGGAATCGGCGGCGACGGCGTAGCTCGAACCGAGGGCGGCGGCAAGCAGGAGGGCGATGGTGGCGGCGTGAGTGGTTTTCATGATGCAAATCCTTTTCTTTCGATACAGTTCAGTTGATCAATCGCATAGTCCGGTCGAGTCGTTCAGTTCATGGCTTTTCCGGAATCGATCGAGTCGTTTAATGTGTGTCTCGTCGATGGGTTGAATCTTAACGATCATTATCAGCAAGAAAAACCGCTCAAAAAACAGCAATACATTTCATTATCAGCAATAATAAGCCGATTGAAATCGGCAAAGGAGACACCATGGATCGCCTGCTATCGATGCGCGTATTCCAGAAAGTCATCGACGAAGGCGGTTTTGCCGCCGCCGCGCGGGCGCTGGACATGTCGCCAGCGGTCGTCACGCGGCTCGTCGCGGATCTGGAAAACCATCTCGGTACGCGCCTGCTGCACCGCACGACGCGGCGCGTTTCGCTGAGTCCGGCCGGTGAAAACTATCTGAACCGGGTGCGCGGAATCCTGCAGGACATCGATGAGGCGCACAGTATCGCCAGCGCGCAAACGAGCGAGCCCAAGGGTGTGCTACGCGTCCTGACGCCACCGGTACTGGCAACCTTCCTGCTGGCGCCGCTGATCGCCGAGTTCCGTGCGCTGCATCCGAAGATCCGGCTGCATGTCGAGGTCGATTCGCATGAGGATCTGCCGATCGAAGATTACGACGTGACCTTGCTGCCCACGAACGACGCCTTCGACGCGGACATCGTCGCACGCAAGGTCTCTGATACTGAAGCCATCCTCGTCTGCTCGCCCGAGTACATCAGGCGACACGGCACCCCGGCCACACCCACCGACCTCGCGCAACACGAACTGCTGCGCTTGCGTGCGCAAGGCATGGTGCAACGCGTCTGGCGACTGAGAAACTCGCATAGCGATGAGGTTTTTGAGCTCGTGGCTGAGCCGAGCCTCTGGATCAATCACACGGAAACGCTGTTGCGTGCGACCGTCGACGGCGCCGGGATCACGTCGGTTGCTGTCGCTCTGGCGGCGCCCCACCTTGCGCGCGGCGAACTGGTGCGCGTGCTGCACCCGTGGATTACTGACCGCCTCAGACTGTATGTCGCCCTGCCAAGCCGCAAGTTCATGCCCGAACGAACGCGCGTCTTTCTCGAGTTCATCATCGACCGGATTCGCGAGCAGAACGCCGAGGTGCAGTACGCCTGCGACCACTGCTGACAGCGACAAGCGCCTTTCGCCCACGCAACATGAACACCAGCCCGGCTGTGAGCGCGCAATTGCTCTCCGTCGCCGGAAGCTGCCCGTGGCCGAGACCGTTAACGCCCGCCCAGTCGATCAGGATGAAGACGGCGGTAAAGAGCACGCCGGTGATCATCACTGCGTTGAGGACGCGAAAGCGGAACTCGAGATATTCCTCGCTCGCGTCGATTACAACAACCGCATGTCGTTTGCCCGCTGCGAATCGCGCTTGTCCGGAATGTCTCAGACCTCCCCTCACACCGGCCGTGGAGCCTTGGCGGCGCGTTTATTCATTTATACTCATCGCCTCGCGCCACGACCGTCCGCAACGCCACAAGCGGCACGCCTGTTCGATTGAAAGGTACGATTCATGAGCATTTTCAGTCAGATCCGCTCGATCCTTGGAAAGAACGAGCAAGAAGAATCTGCGGCCACGCCGGACAAGGCGAAGACGGTCGACGCGGCTTCAATGACAGCGACTCCCGGCGCACCGGTCGAGCGCCGCAGCCGCAAGCGCATCAACACGCACAAGGGCCGCCGTATCCTGATCATCGACGACTCGCCGACGATCGTCGGCGCGCTCAAGAAGATGCTGCGCTCGGCCGGTTGCATCACACTTGAAGCTGCGGACGCCGAAACCGGACTGGAGCTGATCCGCAAGGAGAAGCCCGAACTCGTCTTCCTCGACATCGTGCTGCCGGGAATGACCGGCTTTGCCGCCCTGCGCCAGATGCGGCGCGACCCGTTGACGCTGCACATCCCGGTCATCATGATCAGCGGCAACGAGCAGGCGACCGAGCAGTTCTACGTGAAGCGGATCGGTGCCGACGACTTCATGAAGAAGCCGTTCTCGCGCCATGAAGTCTTCGCCCGCATCGAGAATCTGGTCGAGGAAAAGAAGCTCAAGCAACTCCTGGCGCCACAGGAGAAACCGGTGATCCGACCAAAGACCGCAGCTGATCCGATGCAGGAAAAAGCGCCACGCCCGACGACGCCAGCGCAAAAACCCCATGCCTCGGGCAAGCCGATCCAGGAACCTGCAGTCGACGAGTCCGCACCGAAGGCAAAGGCACCGATCAGCGCGCTCGAAGCGCGCAAGCATCTGACCGACATGGGCCTGCAGTATTTCAGCCAGGAGCAGTTCGTCGCCGCCATCGAGCGCGGCGACAAGCTGGCGGTCGAGCTTTTCATCGCCGGTGGCTGCGTCAGCATCAACGCCTGACGCGTTATCAAGGATCACGCCATGCCTTACGAACTCGACAAGCGCCTCGTCGTCGGCCTCGCCTCCAGCGCGCTCTTCGATCTGACCGAATCGGACTCGGTCTTCCGCGAAAAAGGTGAACACGCCTACCGCATCTATCAGCGCGAGAACCAGAACAATCCGCTGCAGGCCGGCGTCGCCTTTCCCTTCATCAAGCGCCTGCTCTCGATCAACGAGATCAATCCGACCGACCCGCCGATCGAGGTCGTCCTGCTCTCGCGCAACGACCCGGACACCGGGATGCGCGTAATGAACTCGATCCGCCATCACCAGTTGGGAATGACGCGCGCCGTTTTCCTGCAAGGTCGCGTGCCGCACCGCTACATCCCGGCACTCTCGATCAGCCTGTTTCTTTCGGCGAACGAAGAGGACGTGAAACAGGCGATGCTCGCAGGCTACCCGGCGGGGCAAGTGCTCGAGTCGCGCCACATCGATGAAGAAGACGACCAGGAATTGCGCGTCGCCTTCGACTTCGACGGCGTCGTCGCCGACGACGAATCCGAGACGATCTATCAGGAAACGCACGACGTCGCGAAATTCCACGAATACGAGCAGAGTCACGTCAATGTGCCGCACACGCCCGGCCCGTTGAAAGACTTTCTCGCCAAGCTCTCGATCGTGCAGCAACTCGAGGAGGAGAAGGCAACCGAGGACGCGAAGTACAAACCGAAGCTCCGCATCTCGATCGTCACCGCGCGCAACGCACCGTCGCACGAGCGCGTGATCAATACGATGCGCAACTGGGGAATCACCGTGAACGAAGCCTTCTTCCTCGGTGGCATCGAGAAGAAGAAGGTGCTCGAAGTGCTCAATCCACACATCTTCTTCGACGATCAGAAGACGCACCTCGTGCCGACTTCTTCCGTCCTGCCGTCGGTGCATATTCCGTTCGGCATCACGAATACGACTTCCTCGTAACGCAGCCGCGCTTTCGCTTTAGCACGTTTCCTGCTTACTCCTGAGATTCCGGCTTTTCACCGCAAAGGCGCAAAGGGCGCGAAGGTTCGCAAAGAGAATCCGGGCGCTGCGCGCCGCCACACGTCAGCCGAATGATCAAGCGGTGCCAACGCGTTGTTTACTTCGCGATCTCTGCGCCTTCGCGCCTTTGCGGTGAGGGTTTTAGCTTGATCGCATGCCCGCCGAAGGCGTTGCGCATCATCGCCAGCAGGCGGTTGGCGTAGCCCGTATCGTCCTGGCTGGCAAAGCGCATCTGCAGCGCCAGCGTCAGCACCGGCGCGGCGACGCCCTGCTCGACCGAATCGATCACCGTCCACCGCCCTTCGCCGGAATCGGAGACGTGCGGTGCTATGGCAGCGAGTTCCTGATCCTCTTTCAGCGCATCGGCGGTCAGGTCGAGCAGCCAGCTGCGCACGACCGAGCCGTGACGCCACAGCTCGGTGAGCTGCGCGAGGTCGAAATCGAACTCCTTCTTGTTCTTCAGGAGGTCGAGCCCTTCGGCGAGTGCCTGCATCATTCCGTACTCGATGCCGTTGTGCAGCATCTTCGAATAGTGCCCGGCGCCGACCGGGCCGACGTGCGCCCAGCCGCGATCGGGGGCCGGTGCCAGCGCCTGCAGCGCCGGCTGCATGATCGACGCGACTTCCTTGCTGCCGCCGACCATCAGGCAATAGCCGTTGTCCAGCCCCCAGACGCCGCCCGAGGTGCCGGCGTCCATGAATTCGATACCGAGTTCGGCCAGCCACGCGCCGCGCCGCTGGCTGTCCTTGTAGTTGGAGTTGCCGCCGTCGACGACGACGTCGACGGGCGACAGCATCGCCGCCAGTTCCTTCAACTGGGTTTCAGTCGGATCGCCGCTCGGCAGCATCAGCCAGACGACGCGCGGTGCGGTCAGTTTGCTTACCGCATCGGCAACCGAAGCGGCCGCAACCATGCTCGTTTCCGCCGCGAGGCCGGCCACCGTCGCCACATCTCGGTCGTACCCGACCACTTCGATACCCTTCCGGCACAGTCGACGCGCCATGTTGGCGCCCATCTTTCCGAGTCCGATCATTGCCAGGCGCATCGTCATTTCACTTCTCCCTTCGACTTCAAATGTTCATTCAATAACGCATTGAGACTCGTCATAGTCACCGACAACCGAATTGCCGTTCGTGGTGAGCCTGTCGAACCATGAACGGGCCGCGTAGGCGTCACGCCCTTCGACAAGCTCAGGGCGAACGGAGGTAAAGATCCGTCGGTCACTTACGCGAACGTCAATAAAACAGACGCCATCATTCCAGGCCACCCCGGGAATGATGGCGACTACGACTTACTTCCCGCCGCGCAGCTTGGCGAGTTCGTTCTGCGTCTCGTTCCAGAGATCCATCCCGACATTCGCGGCGATCGCGGCATTCACGCGCGTCAGCTTCTCGCGCATGCGGTTCACTTCCTGCGGCGCCACGTCGTTGACCGCCATGCCCTTCGCCTTCAGGTCGGCGACGGCCTTGGCCGCTTCCTCGCGCGTATCCTGGCGTTCGAAGTCGCGGCTGGCCTTCGCCGCATCGAGCAGGACCTTCTGCTCGTCCTTCGAGAGCTGATCCCACCACTTCTTGCTCACCGTCATGATCCACGGACTGTAGACGTGGTTGGTCACCGACAGGTATTTCTGCACTTCGTAGAACTTGCTCGAGAGGATGGTGTTGTACGGGTTCTCCTGGCCATCGACCGTCTTGGTCTCCAGCGCACTGAACAGCTCGGAGAACGGCAGCGGGATGGCGTTGGCGCCCATCAGCTTGAAGCTGTCGAGATAGACCTCGTTCTGCATGACGCGCAGCTTGATGCCGTCGAGGTCTTCAAGCTTGGTCACCGGGCGCTTGCTGTTGGTCAGGTTGCGGAATCCGTTTTCCCAGTACGCGAGACCGACGAGGCCCTTTTCCTGCAGCTTGTCCATCACCTTCTGGCCGATCGGGCCGTCGAGCACCGTGTCGGCTTCCTTCGCCGTATTGAACAGGAAGGGCGTATCCCACAGCGCCATCTCCTTGGTGATGCCGACGAGCGTTGCCGTCGAGCCGACCATCATCTCCTGCGCGCCGCCGATGAGCACGAGCGCCATGCTCAGGCCGATGCCCATGAGCGTCAGCATGCTGACGATGAAAACGATGAAGGAGAGTGCTTCCGGACCCATGATTATTCGGCCTCCGCAGTATCGGCAGCGTGACCGAGGTGGATCGGCCGGTTTCTGAGCAGTTCGATCAGCGCCATGACGCCGATCGCCGACGAACACAGAAAGGCCGGCATCACGCCATGCAGCAGCGACTGGGTTTTCGTTGAAGCACTACTCATCTTTTTCCCCCTTGTTGATCCAGGCAAGCGCCAGCGCTTTCAGCTCAGGCAAAGACAGCGTCCCGTCCAACGTCAGCACACCCGCCTCGCCCACCGGCGATTCGAGCGTCGCAAACTGGCTGTCGACCAGACCGGCCGGAAAGAAGTGATCCCCCGCGCGTGCCGCGACGCGACGCAGCGCTTCTTCGGGGCTGATGTCCAGATAGACAAAACCGATGCCAGGCGCCGCCGCCCGCAATCGATCCCGATACGCTCTCTTCAGCGACGAACAGGTCAGTACAGCACCTTGGGCGGACTGGCGCAGCAGTCCGCCCAAGGTTTCGAGCCATCCCTCGCGATCCGCGTCGGTCAGCGGAATTCCCTGGCTCATTTTTTTGCGACTGGCCGGGCTGTGGTAATCATCGCCTTCGACCAGCGTGACGCCCATCCCTTCCGCCAACATCGCGCCCAGGCTGGATTTACCGCAGCCGGCCACGCCCATCACGATCACCGATTTCTTCATTTACGGATAGCGCTATCCAATGCAGATGCAAAAGGACGCAATTGCCCCTCACCTTGATGTTTTAGTTGCCTCTTGCGAAGCATCCCAAGTTATTCATGCTTGGGACAGCGCTATCCTATTTAGGGATATAATGGTTGTCAAGCAGCATTTTCAGTCGTCTTTTCTCTCGTTTTCGTGCATCCTTTTTGCTTTCCATGCGAACCACATGAGCCAGAAAAGCCCTCCCCGCCCGCGTGCGACCGGCCGCGTCACGCTGGCCGACGTTGCCCGCGCCGCCGACGTCAGCCCGATCACGGTCTCGCGCGCCTTGTCGGGCCGACGCGCCGTCGACCCGGATCTGGTTGAACGCGTGCGCGCGGCTGCCCAGCGGCTCGGCTACGTCCCCGACCCGGCTGCACGCGCGCTGGCGTCGCGGCACAGCACGCACGTGGCGATCCTGATTCCGATGCTGACCAATGCCCTCTTCGTCGATCTGCTCGAAGCCGCGCAACGTACGCTGCGTCAGGCCGGATTCCAGACGCTGATCGGCATCACGCACTACGACCCGAGCGAGGAAGAGCAACTGCTGCGCGAACAGCTCGCGCATCGGCCCGCCGGCGTGCTCGTCACCGGCATGCAACGCACCAACGCGACGCGCGCGCTGATCGAGGCGAGCGGTGTCCCTTGCGTGCATCTGATGGAACTGGCCGACACACCGGCCACCTACAGCGTCGGCTTCTCGCAGCTGGAAGCCGGCGCCACGATGACGCGCCACCTGCTCGAACGCGGCCGGAAGCGGATCGCCTTCGCCGCCGTGCAGCTCGATCCGCGCACGATGCAGCGCATGGACGGCTGGCGCCGCGAGATGACGAATGCCGGCTGTCACGACGCGACGCTCGAATGGCTGAACCCGGCGCGCTCCTCGCAAACCATCGGCGCGCAGATGTTCGAGCAGATCATCCGCCAGACGCCGCCGGTCGATGCCATCTTCTTCTGCAACGACGACCTGGCCCAGGGCGCGCTGCTGGCCGCCGCGCGGCATTCGATCAAGGTGCCCGAGCAGATCGCAATCGCCGGCTTCAACGACCTGCCCGGCAGCGACCAGATGATTCCGCCGCTGACGACGGTCCGCACGCCACGCAGCGAGATCGGCGAAGCTGCCGCCGTCATGCTGCTCAAGCTGATACGCGGCGAGCCGGTCGCCGCGCACGCTGTCGACGTCGGCTTCTCGCTGGTCGAGCGCGACAGCACCTGAAACACCGCGCCGATCCGCTATAGTGGGATTCCTTTATGCCAAGGAGGAATGCCATGCGCCGCCTTTTGCCGACCACCGTTCTCCTCGCCTGCCTGGCCTTGCTCTCGGCCTGCGCCACCCTGCCCCCGCCGCCGAAAACGATCAGCGTGACGGAAGCCCGACTGGCACAGATGATTGCCGCCCAGTTCCCGTTCAACAGCGAAATGCTCGAAGTGCTCGACGTCGTCGTCAGCACACCGCGCATCACGCTCGATCCGACCAACAACCGCATCAACACCTCGCTCGACATCAACGTCGCCGGCAACAACCTGCTCGGTCTGTTCACCGACAAGCGCTACAAGGGCGCGCTCGACATGAGCTACGGTCTGCGCTTTGAACCCCGGGACTCGACGGTGCGCCTCACCGACGTGCGCGTACATCGCCTGGACATCGACGGCACACCGAGTGCAATGCGCCGGCCGATCGAAAAGCTGGCCGCGCCGCTGGCGCAAAAGCTGCTGAAGGATTACGTAATCTACAAGGTCCGCCCGGAAGACCTGCAGGCCGCCCAAGGCTGGGGCTACAAGCCCGGCGCCTTCCGCGTCGAACCGACCGGGCTGTCGCTCACGCTCGATCCGGTTGAGCGCAAGTAGGTAACGCGGCGGCGCGGCGAAAGCGCGAGGGCGTCGGGTGCGGGTAGAATCACCGCCGCTGCGCCCCGCCCCCGAACTTCCCGGAACCGCCATGCCTTACCTCATCCTCGTCACCATCCTCTGGGCCTTCTCGTTCAGCCTCATCGGTCAATACCTCGCCGGCCAGGTCGATAGCGACCTCGCCGTCCTCGTGCGCGTTGCCATCGCCGCCGCCATCTTCATTCCCTTCACGCGCTGGCGCGGCCTGCCTGCGCGGCTGCTCGGCGGCTTCTGGCTGGCTGGCGCCCTGCAGTTCGGCATCACCTACCTCTGCCTCTACCGCAGCTTCACCGTGCTGACGGTGCCCGAGGTCCTGCTGTTCACGGTGCTCACGCCGATCTACGTCACCCTGCTCGATGACGTACTGGCCAGGCGCTTCAATCCCTGGGCGCTTGTCGCGGCGCTGGTTGCCGTGGGCGGCGGCATCATCATCCGTTTCGAGAAGATCGAGGGCGAGTACCTGATCGGCTTCCTGCTGCTGCAACTGGCGAACGCCACCTTCGCCGCCGGCCAGGTGCTCTGCCGCCAGCTGCTCGCGCGCTACCCGACCGAACAACCGCTGCACCGATTCTTCGGACACTTCTTCCTCGGCGCGATGCTGCTCGCGCTGCCCTCTTTCCTCCTTTTTGGCGACCTCGCCAAGATGCCGCACAGCGCAATGCAATGGGGCGTACTCGTCTGGATGGGCCTGT
The DNA here is from genome assembly GCF_017995515.1 of Propionivibrio sp. Taxonomy (GTDB): domain Bacteria; phylum Pseudomonadota; class Gammaproteobacteria; order Burkholderiales; family Rhodocyclaceae; genus Propionivibrio. The sequence continues at coordinate 14,754 of NZ_JAGOIT010000051.1, read as the reverse complement.
TCGCCACCGCGCTCGGCATGTTCTGGTGGGTCAAGGGCAGCACACAGGTCGATGCCGGAACGCTGGCGATCATGAACGAGCTGCACGTGCCGGCCGGGCTGCTGGTCAATCTATTGATCTGGAACCGCGACGCGAATCTGCCGAAACTCCTGGCGGGCGGCGCTGTGATCATGGGATCGCTTTGGCTCAACCGCTTGGGGCGCCGGATGGGACGACGCCTGGCCGCCGGCTAAGATCACACCCGCAGCTTCCTTGCGCCGGCTTCGGCCGGCAAGGTACGATCAGGCATTCGGCATATCGATTGCCCACTACTTGATTTGCCCCTCCACCCCCTGCAAGGAAGTCAGCAATGATCATCACCAACATCGAAACCGTGCCCGGCAAGACCATCGTCAAGCATCTGGGCATGGTCAGCGGCAACACCGTGCGCTCCAAACACGCCGGCCGCGACCTCATGGCCGGCCTGAAGAACATCTTCGGCGGCGAACTCAAGGGCTACACCGAACTGCTGACAGAATCACGTGAGGAAGCCGTCGCCCGCATGGTCAAGCAGGCGGAAGCCATCGGCGCCAACGCGGTGGTCAACGTGCGTTTCTCGACGTCCTCGGTGGCGGCCGGTGCGGCGGAACTGTTCGCCTACGGCACGGCGCTGGTCGTGGAATAGCGGAATCGACGCCATGTACGATCTGATTCTCTTTCTGATTTTGCTCGTGCTCGGCTACGTCTTCGGACAACTCGCCGAGAAGCGCCACTTCCGCTCGATCATCAAGCGCGAGGCAGAACTGCGCGATGTGCTCTGCTTCACCGAGCGCAACGTCCCTGAAATGGGGCACATCGACTCGGCGCTGGTCTGTGGCAGCGTGGTGATCTCGATCGACTTCTTCAAGAAGTTCGTCGCCGGCCTGCGCAATCTAGTGGGTGGACGTGTCAGCGCCTATGAATCGCTGCTCGAACGCGCCCGGCGTGAAGCCATCCTGCGCATGAAGGCCGACGCCCGAGCGCGCGGCGCGAAGAGCGTGTGGAACGTGCGCCTGGAAACGTCGTCGATCACCAAGGACGCGACCCAGGGCGTTGCCGCCGTCGAGGTCATCGCCTTCGGAACGGCCGTGACACCGCGCTAGAGCACCATGTCCGCCTACGAAAATCCTCAGATCCCGGAAGGCATCAACGTCTCGCCGACGCATCCGCTGAAGGATTTCACGCTATTGCTCGGCGGCGTCTCGGCGCTGATCGTCGTCGCCGTGCTGGCCTTGTCGTTCGCCGCCGGCTATCTCGTGCGCTTCGTGCCATTCGAACAGGAACAGGCGCTGGCGTCGAGCATCGACGCGGACTGGCTGAAGCAATCGCACAGCGCCGACGACAAGCGCCGCGAGCAGTACCTCCGGGCACTGGGCGAACAACTCGCCGCCGCGATGGATTTGCCGGCGGAAATGCGGATCGCCGTGCATTACTCATCCGACGACACGGTCAACGCGATGGCGACGCTGGGCGGCAACATCGTCGTGTTTCAGGGCCTGATCGATACGGTCGACAGCGAGAACGCACTCGCGATGGTGCTCGCGCACGAGATCGCGCACGTCGGCCATCGTCACCCGATCGTGGCGATGGGCCGTGGATTCACGGTGATGCTCGCGCTCTCCGCACTGTCCGGCGTTGGCGACGGCATGATCCAGCAGTGGGTCGGCAGCATGGGCATGCTGCCGATGCTCGCTTTCAGCCGCGAGCAGGAAGAAGCGGCCGATGCCGACGCGCTGCAGGCCTTGCTTCGCGTCTATGGCCACGCCGGCGGCGCTGCGACCTTCTTCGAGCACGTCGCGGAACAGTCCGCCTTGCCGGAACCACCGGCGCTGCTCAACACGCACCCGGACACCGATGCGCGCATCGCCCGCATCCGCGATTTCGAACAAGCGCATATCCGGCCGGACGAACTGGCGTTGAAACCATTGCCGGACTTCGTGAAGTCGGACAAGACCGATGGCACCGATCCGGACTGACGCTGCGAGAATAGAACTCCGCAGGTAGCTGTTTTGCGTATAAAGTTCCGGCGCTACGAATCCCCCCCTTTGGATGAGACAAGCATGAAGAAGATCCTCGTACTGAACGGCATCAACCTCAACATGTTCGGCCAACGCGATCCGGTACAGTACGGAACGATCACGCTCGCCGAGATCGATTCACGTTTGAAGGCGCTCGGTCTGGAACTCGGCGTCGAAGTCGAGTGTTTCCAGACGAACTTCGAGGGCGCAATGTGCGAACGCATCCATCAGGCGCACCGCGACGCCGTCGACGCCGTGCTGATCAATGCCGGCGCATGGACGCACTACAGCTACGGCATCCGCGACGCGCTGGCCATCCTCAAGGCGCCGATCTTCGAAGTGCACATGTCGAACATCCACGCACGCGAGGAATTCCGCCACAAGTCGGTGATCGCCGGTATCGCGCGTGGCCAGATCTGCGGTTTGGGCGTCGATAGCTACCTGCTCGCGCTGCGCGGCGCGGTGTCAGCGCTCGAAATCTGACGCGCCAGCACCCATCGAACAGCACCTATCTTTCATCTTGACCCACAGGGTGAATGGTCAAGTACGATCAAGCGGTTGTTTCCTTTGCGATCTTTGCGCCTTCTCGCCTTTGCGGTGAGGTTTTCAGGATCAAAGAAGACTTTCGGGAAGGCCGCGTCCATCTGGCTGGCGCCACTGTTCCACCACGGCCCGCGCTGGTTGAACGCTGAGCAAAATGCCCGCGCCTCCCTCAGCCCCGCTTTCATCAGGTTTCTGGCGCGAGTATATGGGCGCGTCCTCTGCGACCACAGGATGCAGCGCAGCTTGCGCCTGAGCCAACCGTCGAGGTCCTCCAGTGCCCGATTAGTCTCGTTGAGCCGCTCGCACAGGATCTGGCTGATACCGGCCAGGACCCGCTCGCCTGCCGCCTGGCTTCCGACGTAGATGGTGCAGTCGTCCGCGTAGCGACAGAACGCGTAGCCACGGCGATCCAGTCCCCGATCCAGTTCCGTCAGCAGGATTTCCGAGCGGGCCACCTTGCGCCGCGACACCCTTGCCGTTCAGCCAACTCTTCCCCTTGTCGGACGAGTAGAGGACTTTCACTTCCACGTGAGTGCGCCCTGTCGGGCGCACCCAAAAACAAGCCGGCTCACGCTGAGCCGGCAAAGTCACAGGGCGGAGAACGGAGAGAATTGACGCTCAGTCGTCAAGCCGTCGTATTCACCCGCGTACCGACAAGCTGGCCGTTCAGATTGACCGTTGGCCGATTGCGCTCTGCCTCGGTTTGCGCGTTCACGGTGGATTCGGATTCAGCGACTTCTGACGACGGCTGAACCCGCGTCGCTTGCGCTGCCTGTTGAGTAACCGGTGTTTGCTGGGTCTGTTGTGCCTGTTGATCCTGTTCGGTTGGTTCCGATTGCTGCACGCGAGACTGCGCCTGAACATTGCGCGCGCTGCTCAGCGGCGATTGGGTATAGAGGCTTGACGCGACAGATCCGATTTCCATGGCGAACTCCTTGTGCTTCGTCCGGGACAAACGCCGGTCCATCCATGGTAGACCATTCGGTGACGCTTTGCGCGTTCACTGTCAGGCCAGTCACACTGGCGCAGCGATACCCCCTCCGTACCAACTCTGATCAGCGCGGACTGCTTCGAGTTCCATGGTGAGTTTCGCCTTCTCGCGCAGGACTTTTTCCAGTTCTCGCTCAAGCGCGTCCAGGCGATTCGTCTCTTCGCGTGCTGAAACTCTCGAAGCCCGGCGTAATCCCAGGAAACCCAGCAGCAACCAGGCTGCTGTCAGCAAAAGAACGGTTTCAACGCTCATGGTACAGGCCTCGCTTGTCTATTGCGGCGAGTGGTCGCCACGCTCGCGCGGCGAACTTTATCGTGAGCAATCCATGCTGAGCCGCCTGCGTTACAGGATCGTTACACGCGACGCGACCGACTGTCTCCCCGACCTTCCGAGCCGGGGTCCCGACTTGCCCGGAATGCCATGCTGAAAAGTCCCGGCCGGCATACTATCCTGAGCTTATTGCCGAGCACCCGCCGACATTCGCCGGCGCTATAAGCCTCTGGAGTTGATCATGACGCCGACAGACAATCCGAATCCTGGCAAACGATGGCATCTGATACTGCTTGCTGCGTTAGTCGCGCTGGTGATTGGCGGAGTCTTCGCCTACCGCTTTGCGATCCGAACGGTTGAGGAAAAGATCGTGGCGGCACTCGGAGCGCAGGGGGAAGTCCGCGAGTTGAAGGTTGGACTCACTGGAGTCGAGATGAAGGGCTTGCGCATTCGCGCGCCGACGCCAACCGGCAAGGAAGCCGCGTGGCCGGTCGAGGACGAGCTTCGGATCGAACGCATCGCCGTCGTTCCATCACTTGCCGACCTGCTGCGCTCGCGCATCGTGTTGAGCAGCATCCGTATCGATGGCGCCTATGTTTCGCTGCTTCGCGCCCGAAACGGCAAGATGATGGTTGTACCCAGCCTGTCAGCCCCCGCGTCTCCGGTGGCGCCCGCAGCCCCAGGCAACATCAGGATCGCTGAGGGGACGCCAAACGGACCAACGTCGGAACCGTCAGCGCCAACTACTGCGTCCGACGCAACGCCGGTCACGATCGAGCGCATCGAACTGCACGACGGCGTCGTCGAGTTCTTCGACGCGACACTGCAAAAGAATCCGGTCAAGCAACGCATCGAGTCGATCGAAGCACAAATCGGACAGATCAACGTCCCGGATCTGGCCGGCCAGACGCCGATACGAGTGAAGGCGATCCATCAGGGCGTGCGCAGTAACGGGGAGATCTCCATCGATGGTTCGATCGAACTCTCCACCCGTGAGTCGGGCATCACCACCGTGCTGCGCAACGTTGACATGATTCCGCTCCAGGCCTACCTGATCAAGACCGGCAAGGGCGGCATCCGCAAGGGATCGCTCGATTTCGAGCTCAATTCGTCGATCAAGAAGGGAATGCTCTACGCACCGGGTTCGCTGTCGCTAAGCGATCTGGAACTCACTTCGCCATCCGCGACGATCCTCGGCATCCCGCAAGCTGCGGCCGTGTCCTTGCTCAAGAACAAGAAGGGGAAAATCACGGCGAACTTCGTGCTCACCGGCGACATCAACGATCCGGACTTCTCGCTCAACGAGACCCTGACGACGCGCATCGCCACCTCGGTCGCCGGCAAGCTCGGCGTGAACATCGAAGGTTTCGCCAAGAACATCGGCGAAGCCAGCGGCGGTACCGCGACAGGCATCGGCAAGGCGCTCGATCGCCTGCGCAAGAAATGACCGAAAAAAATGACCGAAGACCCACCCCACGCAAGGAGAACCCATGAAAGCCAGGTACTTCGCCTACACGCCGTGCGCCGCTTCGCTCATCGCCCTCGTCGGTATTGCCTCGACCACGGCAGCGAGTGACATGCCCAAGCGCAAACCCGGCCTTTGGGAGATCAGCGTCAGCGCGCAAGGCATGCCGAGCATGGGCCCGATGCAGCAGTGCATCGACCGCAACACCGACAATCTCATGCAGCAGGAAGCCGAACGCAGCAAGCCCGACTGCAACGTGATGGACGTCAGGCAGTCCGGCGGCAAGGTCACGATCCACACCGTGTGCAAGATCGAAGGCACGACGGCGACGACCGACGGGGTTTTCGAGGGCTCGTTCGAAACCGCCTACAAGGGGTCGTTGAAGACGCGCTTCGATCCGCCGATGCACGGCATGAGCGAGTCGAACGTGACGCAGGAGGCGCGCTGGGTCGGCCCCTGCAAACCGGGTCAGAAACCGGGGGACGTGGTCATGCCGAACATGGGCGGCATGGACATGAACAAGATGATGAACGACCCGAAGTTCAAGGAAATGATGCAGCAGTACGAGGACGAGGAGTAACGGGAAACGTTCGCCCGCGCCGGGGCCGCAGCCGCGGCGCGGGTTCGCCGTGTCAGCGCTTCAAGGCCAGCTGTATCGTCTCGTTGAGCGCCGCCGTTGCGCGCGCCGGATCGTCGCGTCCGCAGATGGCCGAAACGACCGCCACGCCGTCCGTGCCGGCTTCGAACAGCGGCGTGCAGTTGTCGCGGTGGATGCCGCCGATCGCCACCACCGGCAGCGCGGTTGCGACGACGAGTTCGGCGAACAACGCGACACCGGTCGCCTCGCCGGCGTCGGCCTTGGTGCCGGTCGGATAGACCGGGCCGATGCCGAGATAGTCGACACCCGCTGCCGGCACCGTCGCCATCTCTTCCGCGCTGCCCACCGACAGGCCGAGGATCCTGTCCGGCCCGATCAGTCGGCGTGTCTCCAGCGCCGGCAGGTCGCCCTGCCCGACGTGCACGCCCTCGGCGTCGACGGCCAGCGCCACGTCGATGTGGTCGTTGATGATCAGCGGGACGCCGTAGGGCGCGAGCGCCGCCTTGAGCGCGAAGGCAGTCGCCAGCCACTGCCGCTTCTTCCAGTTCGGCGCGCGCAGCTGGACGACCGTTGCGCCGTTTTTGGCCGCCTGGATCGCCGTATGGACCATGCCTGCCGGCCCGCCGCACAGGTCCGGATCGAGGACGAGGTAGAGCGAAAGGTCGATCGTGTTCATGCCGCCTGCTCGCGGAGATTGTCGGGGTTGATCTGGTACAGCGCGTCGAGATAGTCGACCTTGAACGAACCCGGCCCGTGGCTGCTCGCGGCGGCGCGCTGGCCGCACATGCCGGCGACGGCGCACGCCGCGGCGACAGCGTTGAGGCGGTTGGGCGCCTGCGCGGTGAAGGCGGCGACCAGCGCCGACAGGGCGCAGCCGGTGCCGACGACGCGCGTCATGATGGGGTTGCCCCACGGCGTCGCCCAGGTCGTTTTGCCGTCGGTGATGAAGTCGGTCTCGCCGGTGACGGCGACGATGGCGCCGGTCGACTGCGCCAATTGCTCGGCAGCGGCAACCGCCGAGTCCGACCCGGCTGTCGTATCGACGCCGCGTCCGGCGCCGGCAAACCCAGCCAGCGCAAGGATTTCAGACGCGTTGCCGCGAATCGCGGCCGGCGTTGAGGCGAGAAATTCGCGGCACGCCTGCGTGCGGTAGTCGAGCACGCCGACCGCCACCGGATCGAGCGTCCACGGCACGCCGGCCTTGTTGGCGGCGGCGACGGCCTGCTGCATCACCGTCAGCCGCGCCGGATACAGGGTGCCGACGTTGACCAGCAAGGCGCCGGAAATCGAAGCGAAGATCGACGCTTCTTCCTCGGCGACGATCATCGCCGGCGCAGCGCCGATCGCCAGCAGGACGTTCGCGGTGATTTCCTGCACGACTTCGTTGGTCAGCAGATGTACCAGCGGGTTGGCGGCGCGCAGACGAGCAAGTTCGTCGGCGATGATCGAAACGGGGAGCGTACTCACCATGGTTGGTCAATCCTCATAACAGACGTGCGCGGCGGATAACGCGGAACGCCTCGCCGCCGCACCTTGAGCGAGGGTTCGTGAATACGGTGGGACTACGCGCCGAAGAGCACGACCGGTTCGACGCGCACCGGGTCGCCCTCGCCGGTGATCAGCGCCTCGCCCTCCTGGATCGTGCATTGCAGCGCCATCGTGCGGCTGGCCAGCCCGCCCAGCGCTTGCGCGTCGTCGGCGGTCAGGCGATAGACGACGAGATTCGGCAGCTTTTCGAGCTTGTCGCGGTTCTGTTCCCACCACACATCGACCAGGCGGTCGCCGTGGCGAACACGAACACCTTGCCGGCGCGACCCGACGCCTTGCGCAGCCAGCGCTCATCGGGCTGGCCGACGACGATCCACTGGTCGATCGCACCGGTCAGGTCCTTGAGCCAGAGATCGGGTTCCTCGTCGGTCGACAAGCCCTTGCCGAATTCCAGCCGTTCGTCGGCGAGCCGCATGAAGGCAAACAGGCGCACCATCATCCGGATGTCGTTCTCCGAGGGATGACGGGCGAGCGTCAGTGCGAAGTCCGAGTAGACGTTGCGATCCATGTCGGCGACGGACAGGTCGACCTTGAAAATCGTTGCTTTGAGAGCCATGAAAACGTGCGAAAAGTCCCGTGACGGTCGATACGGCAGCTGAAGCAATTGCTAACGGCTAGCCCGACCCGGCAAGGCGTGGTGAAAAAGGAAGGTCGCTATACTAGCCGAAAACCTGTCCCCCCCCATCCCATGCGCCCAATCTCCCACGGCAATTGCTTGCACATTCATCATCACTGCCGTCCGGTCAAAACGCGAACAGATTCAATTGGTTGTTGATGGTGATGTTGTCGGAACCGGAGTTGCTACCCGGAAAGGCTTGCTGCAAGGGCATCTTCTCGAAAAGAGTGACCGACAATGTCTGTGGCAAAGTGTAGAGCGAGGCGTCGCTGCCGAGACGCTTCTTGACGATAGCGACGAGGACGTAGACCGACACCGCGATCCAGATTTGCGTCTTGACCGCATTCTCTGACGTACCGTAGAAACGCTTGATCCGAAGATGCCGCTTGATCCACTTGAAGAGTTCCACCTGCCAGCGGTTCTTGTAGAGCGTGCAGATGGACGGGGACTTCCTTTTTGTCTTTACCGAGGGGGATGGCGATGCGCGAAACATCCGGGATGGCGACAGAAGAAATAAAGTTGGCAGGTGATTGAGCGACTCTTGCCGGAACACTGGGAGCAACAAGGCAGAGTGCTGGGAGCCTTTCAGCGCGGCCGGCAGATTCCCGATGTAACCACTCTGCTTCGCGTACTGCTGATTCACCTGGCAAAAGGCTGCGGTCAGCGTGAGACCGCGGTGCGCGGTGAATTGCGGTTCCTTGCATCGACCGGTGCAATGCACCATCGCATCAACACGCCTGTTGTAAACTCCGCACTCGACTATCGCAGCGGCTGAAACCCGGCCACCGCTTCTCGCGACCGCCCCCGCCCAAGCCCCAAGTACGACGAGTGGCACCAGAGAAAGATCCGAACATGAAAACCTTTTCCTGCTTCTGCAAACCGGCGCTGATTCCGCGCATCGCCTTGCTCGTCGCCGCGTTCGCCGCGCTGCCGCCGGCGGCGATGGCAGCGTCGGAAACGCCGGCCGCCACGCCGGCCAAGGCCGCCCTGACCGTCTCGGTGACGCAGGCCGTGCCGGGCGAGTGGCCGCTCCTGCTGGCGGCCAACGGCAACATCGCCGCCTGGCAGGAAGCGGTGATCGGCGCCGAGGCCGGCGGATTGCGCACGGAGGAGGTTCGCGTGAATGTCGGCGACCAGGTCAAGAAGGGGCAAGTCCTCGCCCGCCTGCAGAGCGACACGCTGCGCGCCGACCTCGACCAGACGCGCGCCAGCCTCAAGGAGGCCGAAGCCGCGCTCGCCGAAGCGACGGCCAACGCCGACCGCGCGCGCCGGCTGCAGCCTTCCGGCATGATCAGCGCGCAGCAGGCGACGCAATGGCTGACCGCCGAGCAGACGGCACGCGCCCGACTCGCCGTGTTCAAGGCCAAGATCCGCGCCGACGAAGTACGCCTGACGCAGACCGAGATCAAGGCGCCGGCCAACGGCGCGATTTCGGCGCGCTCGGCGACGATCGGCGCCGTCGTCCAGCCCGGCCAGGAGCTGTTCCGGCTGATCCTCGACGAGCGCCTCGAGTGGCGCGCCGAGGTGCCGGCCGCAGAACTGGCGCGTCTCAAGCCCGGCATGGCGGCGACCGTCTTCACTGCAAGCGGCGCCAAGGTGGCGGGCGTGATCCGCATGATCGCGCCGACCGTCGATGCGCAGACGCGCAATGGCCTGGTCTACGTCGACCTCGCCGACGTGCAGGATGCCAAGGCCGGCATGTTCGCGCGCGGCGAGATCGCGCTCGGCAAGTCTGGCGCGCTGACGCTGCCGCAGTCGTCGGTGCAGATGCGCGACGGCTTCCACTACGTCTTCCGCCTGGGCGACGACAGCAAGGTCGTGCAGACCAAGGTGACGATCGGCCGCCGCTCGGGCGACCGCATCGAAACCGTCTCCGGCATCGACGCGACGCAGAAGATCGTCTCGGACGGCGTCGGCTTCCTCGTCGATGGCGACACCGTGCGCGTCGTCGCGCCGGCCGGCGGAGCCAAGCAACGAGATTATTGAGGTTCGTGAAAGAGACTGCCAACTCACCACTACCGTTCGCCCTGAGCCTGTCGAAGGGCGGAATGCCTCCGTTTAGCGCCCGTTCATGCCCTTTGGCAGGCTCAGGACAGGATTCGATGCTCCGAAGGTGACCGCAGGAAATGCAAAGCAAATCCCCTTGGGGGACAAGCTCACCACGAACGGTAGATAAGTCATCACCACATTTACGATTCTCAATAGGACAACGCGATGATGAACGTCTCCTCCTGGTCCATCAAGAATCCGATCCCGGCGATCCTGCTCTTCCTGCTGCTCACGCTGATCGGGCTGATGGGTTTTCGCGCGATGAAGATCCAGAACTTCCCGGACGTCGATCTGCCCATGGTCATCGTCAACGCCTCGCTGCCCGGAGCCTCGCCGGCCCAGCTCGAAACCGAGGTGGCGCGCAAGATCGAGAATTCGGTCGCCTCGCTGCAGGGCGTCAAGCACATCTACACGAAAGTGCAGGACGGCACGGTGACGCTGATGATCGAGTTCGTGCTCGAAAAGGGAACGCAGGAGGCGACCGAGGAAGTGCGCGACGCCGTCGCCAACGTGCGTGCCGACCTGCCCGGCGAGATGCGCGATCCGATCGTCTCCAAGTCCAACCTCGCCGGCACGCCGGTGCTGACCTACACGATTGCGTCATCGCGGATGGACGACGTGGCGCTCTCCTGGTTCGTCGATAACGACGTTTCCAAGGCGATGCTCAGCGTCAAGGGCGTCGGCGCGGTCTCGCGCGTCGGCGGCGTCGATCGCCAGGTGCGCGTCGAGATCGACCCGGACCGGCTGCTCGCCCTGCAGGCCACGGCCGCCGACATCTCGCGCCAGCTGCGCCAGGTGCAGCAGGAAGCGTCCGGGGGACGCGCCGACATCGGCGGCGCCGAGCAGTCGGTACGCACCATCGCCACCGTTCAAACGGCCGACGAACTCGCGGCGATGGAAATTCCGCTCTCGGACGGGCGCAGCATCCGGCTGGACGACGTCGCGAAGGTCGAGGACACGGTCGCCGAACGGCGCAGCATCGCGCTCTTGAACGGCGAGCCCGTGGTCGGCTTCGAGATCGTGCGCAGCCTCGGCGCGAGCGAGGTCACGGTCATGAAAGGCGTGCGCGACTCGCTGCGCCAGATGCAGGAAAAGCACCCTGATTTGGTGGTCACCGAGGCGTTCAATTTTGTCACGCCGGTCGTCGACAACTACGAGGGCTCAATGGGGCTGATGTACGAAGGTGCGTTCCTTGCGGTTGTCGTCGTCTGGTTCTTCCTGCGCGACTGGCGCGCGACCTTCGTCTCGGCGACCGCGTTGCCGCTGTCGATCATCCCGACCTTCGGCGCGATGTACCTGTTCGGCTTCACGATCAACGTCGTCACCCTGCTCTCGCTGTCGCTCGTCATCGGCATCCTCGTCGACGACGCCATCGTCGAGATCGAGAACATCATCCGCCATCTGCAGATGGGCAAGACGCCCTACCAGGCGGCGATGGAGGCAGCGGACGAGATCGGCCTCGCGGTGATCGCCACCACCTTCACGCTGATCGCCGTCTTTTTGCCGACGGCCTTCATGACCGGCATCGTCGGCAAGTTCTTCGTGCAGTTCGGCTGGTCGGCGGCGATCGCCGTGTTCTTCTCGCTCGTCGTCGCGCGCATGCTGACGCCGATGATGGCCGCCTACATCCTCAAGCCGAAGACGAAAGGCCACGCCGAGGCGCGCTGGGAAAAGGTCTACATGCGCATGGCCGGCTGGTGCCTGAAGCATCGAGTGGCGACCACGATCTGCACCGCCGTTTTCTTCTTCGGCGTACTGGCTGGCCTTACGCCCTTGTTGCCCACCGGCTTCATGCCGCCGGACGATCTCTCGCAGACGCAGATCACATTGCGCCTGCCGCCGGGCAGCACCTTCGAACAAACCTACGCAGCCACGCGGCAGGCAGAAGCGCTGGTCAAGGAACATCCGCAGGTCAAGGTCATCTACACGACGATCGGCGGCGGCAGTTCGGGCAGCGACCCGTTCGATTCGTCCAGCGCCGCGGACGTCACCAAGTCGACGCTGACGATCAACCTCTCCGACCGCAAGGAGCGTCCGGGCATCAGCAAACAGGCGGTCGAGGACGATTTCCGCCGCCTGATGGAAGCCGTCCCCGGCGCGCGCGTCAAGGTCGGCATGGGCGGCTCGAACGAGAAGTACGTCCTCGCGCTCACCGGCGACGACGGCCGCGTGCTGAACGAACACGCGCAGAAGGTCGTGCGCGAGCTGCGCACGCTGCCCGGCATCGGCGCCGTGACGTCGAGTTCCAGCCTCGTGCGCCCGGAGATCATCGTACGTCCCGATTTCGCCAGGGCGGCCGACCTCGGCGTCTCGTCGGCAGCGATCGCCGACACGCTGCGCATCGCGCTTTCGGGCGACTACGATCAGGGGCTGGCGAAGCTCAACCTCTCGCAGCGGCAGATCCCGATGGTCGTCAAGCTCTCCGACGACGCACGCCAGGATTTCGAGCTCCTCTCGCGCCTGACCGTCCCCGGCGCGCACGGCCCGGTCATGCTCGCCAACGTTGCCAGCATCGAGCTCGGCAGCGGCCCGGCGGTCATCGACCGCTACGACCGCGTGCGCAACGTAAACCTCGAGGTCGAGCTCAACGGCCAGCCGCTTGGTGACGTCGAGGCCAAGACGATGGCGCTGCCGAGCATGAAGCAGCTGCCGCCCGGCGTCGGCGTCAAGGCGGTGGGTGACGCCGAGGCGATGGGCGAGCTGTTCGAGGGTTTTTCGCTCGCCATGGCCACCGGCGTGCTGTGCATCTACATCGTGCTCGTCCTGCTCTTCAAGGACTTCGTGCAGCCGGTGACCATCCTCGCCGCGCTCGTACTCTCGGTTCCGGGTGCCATCCTCGCGCTCTTCATCACGCGCACGGCGCTGTCGATGCCGGCGATGATCGGGCTGATCATGCTCATGGGCGTGGCCACCAAGAACTCGATCCTGCTCGTCGAGTACGCGATCATGGCGCGCCGCGACCGTGGCATGACCCGGCTGGAAGCGCTGCTCGACGCCTGCCGCAAGCGTGCGCGCCCGATCGTGATGACCACCGTGGCGATGGGCGCCGGCATGTTCCCGATCGCCATCGGCATGGGTAACGACCCGAGTTTCCGCGCCCCGATGGCCATCGTCGTCATCGGCGGCCTGATCACCTCGACCTTCCTCAGTCTCCTGGTCATCCCGGTGCTGTTTACCCTCGTGGACAACCTGCGCGATTTCGTCATGCGGCGCAAGCAGCCGACGGCCGAAAGCTGATGCCCGGGGCGGCGCATCAGTCGCCGGTCGTCAGAAATCCGGCGGCGGCGAATCGAGCACCCGCGCCAGCAACGCGTCCCGTGATTCAACGCCGAAGCGGTCAAGCAAGGTGTTGTTGTAGCCCTTGAGTGTGCCCAGGCCGATACCGAGGCTCCCGGCCATCTGCGCCAGGCTTGCGTGGCGGGCGGTGGCGATCAGGATGCGCTTCTCCTGCGGCGACAGCGGCCATCCCCAGAGCCGCCGGGCGGCGATCAGGTCCAGCGGTTCATGATGGCGGATGGTGACGCCGACGAGCAGTTCGGGCTGCTCCGGCGTGACCTGCATCCGCTCAAGAACGAAGTGGAAACGCCCGGCATCGCATTCGAGCCGCCGCTCCAGCGTTGACGGCGCATGCTCATCGAACATAGATGCCAGCGCCGGCAGGATCTCCGCCGGCAACGCCGAGCTGTCGCAGCGGCTCCAGTCGGGCGGCCCGAGCCCTTTGTGCCGCAGCAGGAAGAGCAGTCTGCGCAACATCGGACCATGCGTGCGCAGGCGCCCTTCGCGATCAAGCCACAGGGTCGACGAGGCGGTTTCCCGGAAATCGGCGCAGGGTAGCGTGGCCCATCGGTTCAGCCTGGATTCCAGGCCGCCAAGACAGTCGGCGAAGCGATCCCAGAGCCCCCAGTCAGCATCGTCATAGCTCCCCTTCTCCCGCTCCCGGCAGACACTGACGAAGCCAAGCCCATCGCCTCCCATTGCCACCGGTACACCCATTCCCCAATGCACGCCAAGCGGGCGCAGGACGCACTGGTACATCGGACCGGTCTCATACTCTGGCGTGCACTCCAGCGCACGAATGGCCCGGCCGCGGCCTTCGAGCATCTGCTGCACCGGGTACTCCATGAATATCTCGGGATGGCCGGCCAGGTAGCCGCGATAGGCGGCATCGTTGATCGGGTCGATCCAGAGCGCGGTCGGCCGCTCCTCGGCGCGGTCGAACCACATGAAGCTGAACACCGCCCCGTCGACGTGTTCGCGGGCGAGCGTCAGCAGCGTCGGCATGAGTACCCAGCTCGGGTACGGCAGACTCGCCGCCAGTCGAACATGCGCCAGCCAGGCGGCGGTCGAACGATTGCGCGCCCCCGGCGCGGTCTCCCTGTCAATTTTCCGGACGGACATGGTCTCTCTCCCTTGGCTGGCCATTCTATGGAGCGCGCGGCCGCCTGTCACGGCGGCCGTGCTGCCATGCCAATCGGCCATCGCCTTTCCGCTCCGCCCCTAACCCAGGTTAGGTATTCGCCGGAATATTTGAAACGTATATTTCTTCATCATTGTTTCCACCATCGAATCATCCTTCCGGAGCCTCGTCCATGCCTCTTTGCCGCCCCCACGCTCGCAGAATCCGCCCGGCGATGCTGT
>NZ_JAGOIT010000132.1:2083-8242 GCF_017995515.1 Propionivibrio sp. | reverse complement strand
TCGGAGCGATCCTGTTCGATCTGCAGCAGCTTGTGCGCTTCCTCGAGCCGCGCCTGGGCCTTTTGCTTCTCGGTCGCCGAGTAGCGGAGCAGCAGGAAAACGATGGTCGAGATCGCCGCGAAGTTGAGCGCGAAGAAGAAGACCGAGGTCTGGATCGGGATCCTGATCTGCGCCGGCGTCAGGGAGTCGGCCAGGTAGTAGTCGAAGAAACCCGAGAGCGCGGTGAAGAACAGGTAGGCAAAAAACCACGCCAGCGCCTCGTGCGCGCCGATGAACAGCACGGCCCCGATCGGCGCCAGCAGCGCCCACAGGCTGATGCCGCTGGCCGTGATGAAGTTGCCCATGCTCCACTGCGCGACAAACGGCACGAACAGGAAGAGCGACAACTGGATCAGCCGGAAGGCATCAAAATTGAGCGTCTTCATATAGACGACGAGATTTCCCACCAGCAGGATCTGGAACAGGAACGGGATCGTCGACGAAATCTGCGGCCCGAGCTGCCAGTAGATGAACAGCCAGAGCATCGACGCCAGGCTGATCAGGCCGGTCGCGAAGATCAGCAGCGACTTCTGCAGGCGAACTTCTTCCGAGTCAGTCGGCAGGATGCCGGCATTGCGGAAACCTTCAATAAAGCCGCGCTGGTCGTTCATGGGAGGTCTGACGCTGTCATTGGAGTTTCAGCGGATTTGACTCCAATCGACGGGGGCGGTCAAGGGAGCTTGCTGGCGGAAATCAGCCGATTGAAAAGCAAGGGTCGCCCAATCCAAATTAGCTGGTCGTCGAAGGTTGGCGAACGGTCGCTTGACTGGTATGTCGGATCAGTTTGCGGTCCGTTCTGGGTGTCCTCATTCTTTCCGTTGGCAACGAGATCCGGCCCCGTCGAGTAGACGATGGCAACTGGGCTGTGCGCTGGGGCTGTCAGAGCGTTGCCGTTGTTGTCCTGTACAACGAGCGCGGACCCGGTTGCTGTTGTAATTGAAATGCTCGTCACGAAGTTCTTGTCTACCCGATAGCGCCAGTAGCCGACAAAGGGGTCGGTCGTCGAAGAGCGGACGCTACCCCAAGCATCTGTTTCGCGGATACCGAGTGATTTCCAGGGTAAGTAGCCTTCGATCTCGACGCAGGTGGCGTCCTCCAGACCATATTTGGTGCTGGCTGGATCGGTCTCAGTCGTCGGGCAAGGCAATCGCACGTATATTGCAGCGAACCCAAGCAGCGCCTCCTTAATCTCACCCAGGCGGTGTTCGGTTTCCCTGGAGTTCTGGATGTCGCGTTGCGTCGATAACGGCACCATCATTCCGCCAATCAGCAGGGCTACGATGACCAGCACAATTGCCAGTTCGGTGAGTGTGAAACCAGCGGCCGGGGTGCGCATAATCTGTTTCATGGCGAACTCCTGAGTTGATCGTTGCTATTCACGCTTGGCAGCGAGAAATTTGGGTCGGCCGACCATGCATCCGTGTTTTCCGAGTCCTCTAGATAATTCGAAAGCGACGTGGACGGGCGATTCTGCCCATCGCGGGCGCTGCCCGGGGCAATGAGAACGTATTCTTTCGTTGCACTTCCGACCGTAATCGGCGTGGTGCAAGCGGCACCACTGTGGATGGCATAGGTCATTACTCGCCCCCAGCCGTTTTGCTGAAACCACAGGGCGACATAGGGGGAGAGAATATCTTCCGGCAGGCGGCCAAAGCAGGTGGCGCTGTCGCTGGCGCAAAGGGCGACTGACTTAACGTTGGTGACTGTAGATGTGCAGTTCGCACCGCTATAGGGCGCCGGGCTGGGAAATGAGCCAAGCGCGGTCTTATAGTTCAGCAACGCATTCTGTGCTTCCTTCAGCGCTCGTTTTTCCATGGCGGAAATGAGCTCGCGCGCCGTGATTCCGATCACTAGATCGTTGATAACGAGATTGCCAATGGAGTCCTTGGCCGGGCCCATGACGAACGGTCCTGCAGCGCTCGCGTTGTTCTTCCCAGCGAATGCTTCAAGATAGCTTGATGCCGCATCGGGCAGAGCGGACCTGTCCTGTCCTTCGAGCGGGAGGCCGGGGGCGAAAATTATGGCGGCCAATTCCTCGCCTGGGGGCGTCGTTAGGCTCGTTCCATCTGTGCCATAAAGCAGGAGCGAACCTTTGGTGTCGCTATTGATGGCCTTGTTGTTCAGATCATTCGCCGTACGAAAACTGTCACTGACCGCGTACCACAGAGATTCACCATTGGCATCGCGTAATCTCTCGACCCCAAGGCTTTTCCATGGCAAGCGTCCAATGGAAGTGTTGCCCCCGGCGGAACAACTTCCGGATGCATAGCCCGTATTGCTATCCCCGAAATGGTTCCCGTCGGGGCAAGGTAGATTTCCAGGGCGGTAGTATGTGGGCTGCGGTACGCCACCCACTACTTCAGTCGCCGGTTGCAAATCCCCTTGCAGTACGGACCAGGTGATAAGCGCCTGCTTCGCTTCGGTCAACGCAGCGAGCGTTCTATTTCTCTGTGCGATTTCGGGGGGGATTTCATTGAGCGAGATGATCAAGGTAGTGCCAAACGCAAGAGTCAGCACCAGCAACATGATGAGCAATGCGGCCCCTCTGCACGCGCGCGGATGCGATGCCTCGCGGTGTCGTTCGCGGTTCATTGACGTTCGAGAGAGGGGAGGCGAATCTGCCCACCACTCAGCAAACCGGTCGTTTCCCCCGTGCTCCGGTTGACTGTGTCGCCAACGCTAGCGGCAGAGGTTGGGCCATCTTCGGACTGAACGATGACTTTCCCCGGATTGATTCGATTGGGTGTGACCGTCACTCCTTGCTTGACCTCTCGCTCCTCTTGGACAGTACCATTGACCCAGACCGTCCGTTTCCCGCTGCTCCGCGTCACAACCCCATCAATCGTGAACGTCGGTTCTTCCGGAATCTCCTGCTTTTCCTGGATATTGAATTGTCGCTGGCGATCAAGCGTTTGCCGTCGTTCAGGCGTAAAGAACAGCCGCCCCAGGGCTTCTTCGGCAAAGGCCGGAGCGCATGGTGCGCTGGTCAGAATGAGCGTGGAAAGGATGGCGCACAGGCGTGGGAGCGTCTTCATTTGCCTTCCCCCGTCGGCTGCACATCCGTGACTTCGCGCAAGGTAATCCAGTCGATCCCGCAGTCGGCTTGCAGTTGCGCGATGGGGCTGCCATCGCCAGCACCCTGAGGCAGACGCGAGACAGCGCAGTGCTTGACCTGGATCAGCGCCCGTGCTCGTTCGCGTAGATCGTCGATCAGTCGCGTCAGGTCTTCTTCGTGCAGCAACTTGAGTTGCAGCTGCATCGTGCTTGAGTAGAAGGCGAAGCCCTTGGCGGCGTCGGCGTCGAGCCGGCGTTGCGGGGCGATTTCGTATTGCAGGTCGATCAACCGGCGCGTATCGCGGATGTCCTTGATCAGCTCGACCCACTCAAGCCGCTGCTCCTCGCCAATCATTCCGCGCGTCTGCAGCGCTTTGAATACGGCGGACTTCTGTTTGATCTCGTCTTCTTCGTTTCGCACCTGCTTGAGTTTGCCGTCGAACTCGTTGCGCTCTGCCTGCGCGATGGCGCGGTCGCGCTTGGCGACTTCGGTGGCGCTGAACGCGAAAAAGATCAGCGCGGCGCCGACGGCCATCATCAGCACGATCGCGAGAATGGACCATTGCAGCTTGGGGAGATCGGATGTGGCGAGCTTCATGATCCGAGCTTCCTGACGATCTGCAGGCTGAAGGTGCGCGGCCGGAGGTCATCGACTGCGGTGTCGCTGCCTTTGAGCGACTTTCCCGACTCGATGTCGAACGGGCTTTGCAGTACGACGACCTGAAGTTTGGCGTTGGCCTTGAGTGCGTCAATCAGCGTGTTGAACGCGCTCAGCGTCTGTCGTGCGTTGCTGGTGCCGGTTTTCAGCAAGCCGCGCACGATCAACGTTTCGCTGTCGTCGGGAACGGCGCTTGCCGCATAGCCGCTGTTTGCCGCCTGTCCGGTGGCGGCGTCGATGCCGCCGACGCGCCATTCGAGGGCGTCGAGTTCGGCGGCCGGCGCCGATTGCAGGGCGCGGCTGAGTTCGCGGAAAAGGCCTATCGGGCCGGCGGTTTGCCGATCGATTGCGACATAGCGGTCGATGACCTGCCGCAAAGTCTCGTTGTTGGTGGGGATGGGCGGGAAGGACTTGACGATTTCCGCGTAGCGCTGGCGCGCCAGCGCGCTCTCTGCGCGCAGTGCTTGTGCCTCCTGCGTGAGTTCGTGCGTTTCGTATAACAGTTGCCCCGAATAGAGCAGGCATCCGGCCAGCGCCAGGGCGCCGACGGTGCGAAGCGCGGCGCGAATCCGGCCGAGGTGATAGGCGTGCCGGTGGTCGTCGTTGGCGAACTGGATCTTCGGCGGGGCGGTCTGCAGCAGGTGAAGGAACAGGTTTTCGCTGTGCGCATCGGCCGGGACGGTTTTCAGGCCCGTTATGCGTGCGCAGTCCTCGATACCGAGAAAATTGAAGTGGATCGTCGGGGTGTCGTTGCAACTGGCCTGAATGGCTTTCATGGCGCTGCCATGCGCCAGCACGTGCGCCGTGATCGGCTGGTTGCGGCCGATCAGCCGCTGGCTGGCGAGGTATTGCTGGAGCTTGATCGCCTCCGAAGCAAAAGTCTGCGCGATGCCGCTGATGCTGCTGTTTTGCAGCGGTGTGAGCCGGCTGAAGTGCAGCTCGCCTTTTTCGAAATAGCTCTGCCGGATGCTCTGGTCCTGTACCGTCAGGAGCAGGCATTGTTCGTTGCCGACCTTGAGTTTTTTCAACAACGATACGGAAACCAGCGGCAACGAGTAGATGCCCGAAAGCGCTGCGCCGTGGCTGGTGATCGCGGTGATCCACGGCGCGAACAGTTCGTTGTTGGTCAGCGCGGCAAGCAGTACGCGCTCATCCTTGCGCTTCGATTTCGCGTACCCGAGCGATAGTGAAGCGGTCAGTGGCGCACTGAAGAACTGCTGTCCGAGCTTGCGTTCGATGACGGTCTTGCGGTCTTTCCCCTGAAGGAAGGGGATGGTTTCAATGTGGAAACCTTCTTCGGAGACGTTGGCCAGTAGCGTGAAGGTGGCCTGGCGATGCTGTTTGACGTAGTCCGAGAACTGCTGATGGCCCTCGTCGTTCGCCGCAAACACGCCCTCGCTTTCGAGCACGCCCGAGTGCCAGCGGTAGGCTGTCATCCGGTAGGCGCAGAGGTAAAGCAGGCGGTCGGTTTTCATGGGTGAAGGCCGGGACTAGGTTTGGATCTTGCTGATGATGTCATAGACCGGGCCGAGCACCGAAAGCATGATCCAGCCGAGCAGACAGCCGAGCACGACGGTCAGCATCGGTTCGATCAGCTGCTGCACCTTTTCGACTGATTCCTTGACGTCCCGATTATAGAAGTAACTGACATTCATCAGCGCGTCGTCCAGCGCCCCGGTGCTCTCTCCGACGCGCAGCATGCGGATCACCAGCGGCGGGAAGAAGCCGATGCTGTGGAAGGCGGCGGTGACGTTCTGGCCTTCGACGATCAGCTGTTCGACACGCTCCAGGCCGCGCCGGACGACGAGGTTGCCGACGACGTCCTGCGTCGTGCGGATCGAGTCGAGGATCGGGATGCCGGAGGCGTAGAGCAGGGCGAAGGTGTTGGCGAAGCGCGAGAGGATGATCTTGCGCAGGATGTCGCCGACGAGCGGGAGGCGCAGCTTGGCGGCGTCGAAACGAATACGGGCGAGCGGGTTGGTGGCCAGCGCGATCTTGATGCCGGCGACGATCAGGAGCGGCAGGAGCAGCGCAACGTACCAGTAGGACACGAGAAGGTCGGAAACGAAGAACAGGACTTGCGTCTGCAAGGGCAGCACTTGCCCCATGTTCTTAACGAACTGCTTGAGCTGCGGCACCATGTAGATCATCAGGAAGAAGGTTGCCGCGATGACAATGGTGCCGACGAAGGCCGGGTACATGATGAGCTTCTTGGTTTGCGAGGCGAGCTCGTCTTCCCATTTGAGCGACTCGGTCAGGCTCTTCAGAACTTCCGGGAGCCGTCCGGAAGTCTCGCCAGCGCGGATCAGGCTGACGAAGACCTTGTTGAAGACCTTCGGCTGACCCGCCATCGCTTGCGAAAGCCGTTGGCCGCCCTCGATCGATTCGATCAGGCTGGCGACGACTTC
>NZ_JAGOIT010000132.1:0-1983 GCF_017995515.1 Propionivibrio sp. | reverse complement strand
CGCGCTTCGTGGCTTTCCGCCTGATACGGCGTCTTGCAGTGTGGGCACAGGCGGCGCACCAGGCGCTGGGCGATGATGCCGATGATGTTGCCGGCCATGATGTCGGGCAGGATGCCGATGTCGAGCAGGCGCGGGATGGCGCCGATCGCCGAGTTGGTGTGCAGCGTCGAATAGACCTGATGACCGGTCATCGCCGCGCGCAGCGACATGTCGGCGGTGTCGGCGTCGCGGATTTCGCCGACCAGAATCACGTCCGGGTCCTGGCGCATCATCGAGCGGATGCCGTTGGCGAAGTCGAGCTTGGCCGAATCGGCGACAGAAGTCTGCCGCACCAGCGTCATCGGGTACTCGACCGGGTCTTCGAGGGTCATGATGTTGAGCCCCTCGGAGTTGATGTGGTTGAGGATCGAGTAGAGCGTCGTCGTCTTGCCGCTGCCGGTCGGCCCGGTGACGAGGATGATGCCTTCCGGGCGCGCGATCATCAGCTTCAGCTGATCAAGCTGCTTCTCGGTGAGACCGAGGCCTTCGAGCGGCACGAGGCCTTTCTGCCGGTCGAGGATGCGCAGGACGATGTTCTCGCCGTGGATCGTCGGCTGTGCCGAAACACGGAAGTCGATCTGCCGGCCGCGCATGTTAAGCGTGATGCGGCCGTCCTGCGGCGCGCGCGTCTCGGCGATGTTCATCCCGCTCATCACCTTGATGCGCACGGCCATCGCCGGCCAGTACGATTGATGCAGCGAACGCACCTGGCGCAGCATGCCGTCGATCCGGTAGCGGATGCGCAGGAAGCCGGTCTCGGGTTCGAAGTGGACGTCCGACGATTCACGCTTGACGGCGTCGGTCAGGATCGAGTCGATCAGGCGGACGACCGGCTGGCTGTATTCGTCGGCAGAGGATTGCAGACCGCGGAAGTCGATCTCGCCGGTTTCGATCTCGTGCAGGATGCCGTCGATCGACAGTTCGTAGCCGTAGGCCTGGTCGATGGCGCGGTCGATTTCGGTTTCGCCGGCCAAGAGCGTGTCGATCTCGATCTCGTCGTGCGCCAGGCTGCGCACGCGGTCGAGCGCGACAATGTCGTTGATGTCCGAAATGGCGACCGTCAGCCGGTGGTGTTCGGCGTCGTAGTCGAGCGGCAGCAGGTGGTGGCGCTTCGCCAGTTCGCGCGGCACAAGGTGCAGCGCCGAGGGGTCGATGATCGCATTCGCGAGGTCGACGCTCTGCTTGCCAAGGCTTTCCGAGAGCGCATCGCGCAGCGTGGCTTCCGAGACGAAGCCGAGCGACACCAGCAGCTTGCCGACCGGCTGGTTCGACTTCATCTGTTCCAGCAGCGCGATGCGGAGCTGGTCCTCGCTCAGGATGCCCTTGGCGATCAGGACCTGGCCAAGCTGGCGTTGCGCCGGGGCGGGTGCGTTCATCGATTGTGGCGGCCAATGAGCATCGGCTGCACGGCGTTCTTGCGCCTGATCACGGGAGCAGTTCCTGAATCCGCTTCTGGACCTGGCTGCGGTCAAAGCCGGTAGCGTGTGTGCCGCCAGTGGCGTCGGCGGCGTTCAGCGCCATTTGGTAGTACTGGGCGGCGAGCCGGTCTTGATGCAATTGGTCGAGGCTGACTGCAAGATTGAAGATGAAATCGGCGTTATCCGGCTCTGTGGAATAGGCTCGGAAATAGGCCTGTTGCGCTTCGCCCCAGCGCTGTTCGCGGGCATAGAGATTGCCCAGTGCGAAGAGCAGCGCCGGCGAATCAGGTTGGCCGGCCAACGCCGTTTTCAGGCGGCTTTCGGATTGGGCCGGGTCGCTTTGGCCGCGCGTCTGGATCACGCCGGCCTGCGCTGTGGGGTCGTTGGGGTTCGACTCAAGCGCGAGAAGGTAATACGAGTGCGCGCGCGCCGCATCGCCCCTGCGCGCGGCAATGGTCGCGAGTCCAAGCAGGGCATCGGTGCTCTTGGGGTCGCCGCGCAAGAGCTGCTGGTAGGCGCGTTGCGC
>NZ_JAGOIT010000131.1 GCF_017995515.1 Propionivibrio sp. | reverse complement strand
ACTTCTCGTCCGGGACGAGCAGCACCTTGATCGACTCGACCGAATGCGCACATTCGAAGCCCGCCTTCCAGTCGGAGAGCTTGTAGCTGTGCGTCACGATGCCCTTGGACGTGGCCAGGCCGCGCTCAAGCAGGTCGATCGCCACCGGGTAGGTGTAAGGCGAGAGGTGCGCGCCGCGGATGTCGAGTTCCTTGCGGTCGCCGACTACCGACCAGTCGGTCGTCGTTTCCTTGCCGAACACGGAGAACTCGACGAAGCGGCCGAGCTTGCGGATCATTTCCAGGCCCTGCGTGACGCCGACCGGGTTGCCGGTGGCTTCGATATACACGTCGCAGCCGTAGCCGCCGGTGAGCGCCTTGATCTTGGCGATGGCGTCTTCCTTGGCCGGGTTGATCACCATGTCGGCGCCGTAGGTCTTCGCGAGTTCGAGACGCTCATCAACCGGATCGACGACGATCAGTTTCTTCGGCGTCTTGAGGTGGGCAACCTGCACCATGAACAGGCCCAGCGGGCCGGCGCCGGCGATCACGACCACGTCTTCCAGGCCGATGTCGCCGCGATTGACGGTATGGATCGCGCAAGCAAGCGGTTCGATGATCGCTGCATCTTCAGCGGAGAGGCTGTCCGGGATCTTGTGCACGAGCGAGGTGGGCGGGAAGAGCATGTATTCGGACATGCCGCCCTCGGCGACCGTGTTCTGAAAGCCGAAGATGTTGTGCACTTCGCACATCCAGTACTTGCCGCTCTTGCAGAAACGGCACTTGCCGCAGGGAACGATCTGTTCGGCGATGACGCGGTCGCCGAGCTTGACCTCAAAGTGTTCGAGCGCGCCTTCGCCGGCTTCGACGACGGTGCCGAAGAACTCGTGGCCGGGAACGACCGGGGTCTTGACCCAGGGATCGATGCCTTCCGGGCCGCCCCAGAACATCTGGGCGCCGGCGTGGCACTTGTCGTCGCCGGCGCAGATGCCGCAGGCACCAATCGAGATGAGCAGTTCGTTGGCCTTGGGCTTCGGACGGGCGACGGTTTCGAGGCGGTAATCCTTCGGCCCGTGGTTGATCAGGGCGAGCATTTCGTTGTTGGCAGTCATGAGTTTCTCCTGGTTTATGGATCTGTCTTTTTTCAATCTGGGGGTATTCGGGGCGTCGCGACATGCCGGGGAAACACGGCGCGACGCCTTCAAATTGGGGAGGTTGGATCAGCGGCGTTTTTTCCGTTCGCGGCTGATGTAGATCGCGAAGAGGATGATCAGGCCCTTGATGATGTTCTGCACGTAAGGCGAAACACCCATCATGTTCAGGCCGTTGTTGAGCACGCCGAGCATCAGCGCGCCGATGAAGGTGCCGATGATCGAACCGCGGCCGCCGGCGATCGAGGTGCCGCCCATGACGACGGCGGCGATGGCGTCCATCTCGAAGCCGACGCCGGAGTTCGGCTGGCCGCTCATCAGGCGTGAGCTGAGCACCAGACCGGCGAGCGCGCAGGTGAAGCCGCTCAACGCATAGATGAACAGCTTGTAGCGGGCGACGCGGACGCCGGAGAGGCGGGTTGCTTCCTCGTTGCCGCCGATGGCGTAGATGTAGCGGCCGATCGGTGTCTTGTCGAGCAACAGGTAGGCCAGGATGAAGGCAATCACCATGATGACCACCGGCGTCTGGATGCCCAGCACCGTGCCGCGGCCGAAGAAGGCAAAGGCTTCGGGCAGGCCGTCGATCGGGTAGCCGCCGGTGTAGATGAGGCCGATACCGCGTGCGATACCCATCGTTGCCAGCGTGACGATGATCGGCGGCATGCCGGCGTA
Source organism: Propionivibrio sp. (assembly GCF_017995515.1). Lineage (GTDB taxonomy): Bacteria > Pseudomonadota > Gammaproteobacteria > Burkholderiales > Rhodocyclaceae > Propionivibrio. The sequence continues at coordinate 6,615 of NZ_JAGOIT010000131.1, read as the reverse complement.
GGCCACGAAGAAGCCGTTGAACAGGCCGAAGGCGAGGCCGACGCCGAGACCGATCAGGATCGCGGCGTAAGGCGGCACGCCGGCGATCATCGAACCGGCCATCAACGTCCCGGAGAGCGCCATGACGGCACCCACCGAGAGGTCGATACCACCGGAGAGGATGGCGCAGGTCATGCCGATGGCGATGATCGCGTTGATCGAAACCTGACGGGCAATGTTGAGGAAGTTGTCCGCCGAGAAGAAGTTGTCGGTCGTGACGATCATCACCAGGCAGACGGCCACCAGGCCGGCGAGCGGGAAGAAGTACGTCGAACGCTTCATCCGCGTCAGCCAGTTCGCAGGAGCGGTCGAAGAGACGCCCACCTTGCTGTTCATGTTAGTTGCCTGTTGTTGCATAGCGCATTACCTCGTTGGAATTGATTTCATCGCCCGCCAGGGTGGCGACGATGGCCCCTTGCCGGAAAACCGCGACGCGATCGCACAGACCGACGATCTCGGGCAGCTCCGACGATATGAAAATGATTGCGTAACCCTCGTTGGTCAGCCGGCGCATCAGCATGTAGATTTCTGCCTTGGCGCCGACGTCGATACCGCGGGTCGGCTCGTCGAAGATCAGCACCTTGCAGTGGTGATTCAGCCAGCGCGCGATGACGACTTTCTGCTGGTTGCCGCCGGAGAGCTGTCCGACGATCGTCATCGGATCGGGCGCCTTGACGCCGACGCGCTTCATCATCTCCTCCGTCGTGGCGTATTCGGCACGCTGGTTGATGAAGGGGCCCGGGCCCAGATATTTCTTCAGGTTGTTGATCGAGATGTTCTCGCGGATGGCGAAATCGACGATCAGGCCTTCGGTCTTGCGGCTCTCCGGCAGGAGGCCGATGCCGGCTTCGAGCGCTTCGGCCGTGTCCTTCAGCGCCACCTTCTGGTCGCGGAAGATGATTTCCTTTTTGAAGGCGGGATCGGCGCCGATGACCGCGCGTGCCAGTTCCGAACGACCGGAGCCGACCAGGCCGGCAAAGCCAAGAATCTCGCCCTCGTGCAGCGTGAAGCTGTTGATCGGCGCGCCTTCGCTGAGCTGGACGTTGCGCGCTTCGAGCACCTTGCGCGGGTTCTTCTGCGCCTCGGGCTTGGGCGGGAAGGCTTGTTCCAGGCGGCGGCCGACCATCCATTCGACGAGCTTGTCGACGTCGGTGTCCTGGACGTCGGTCGTGCCGACGTAGTTGCCGTCACGCAGCACCGTGATGCGGTCGCAGATCTCGAAGATTTCTTCGAGGTGGTGCGAGATGAAGACCATCGTCACGCCGTGCGCCTTGAGGTCGCGCATGATGCCGAAGAGGTGTTCGGCTTCCGACGGCGTGAGCGTTGCGGTCGGCTCGTCGAGAATCAGGATGCGCGCGTTGAGCGACAGCGCCTTGGCGATCTCGACGAATTGCTGTTGCGCCACGCTGAGCTGGCAGACGGGCACCTCCATGTCGATGTTGATGCCCAGTTTTTCGAACAGGGCGGCGGCCTCCTTGCGCATCGTGGCGCGCGTCAGGAAACCGAGCGAATTCGTATACTCGCGTCCGAGGTAGATGTTCTCGACCGCGTTGAGGTAAGGAATCAGGCTGAATTCCTGGAAGATGATCGAGACCCCTGCAGCGACGGCTTCGTTGTAGCTGGCGAAGTTGTGTTCTTTTCCATCCAGAAGGATGCGTCCTTCATCCGGCTGGTAGATGCCGCTGAGGATCTTCATCAAGGTCGATTTGCCCGCGCCGTTTTCACCGAGCAGGGCATGAATCTCACCTTTGCCTACCGACAAATCGATATTCGTCAGCGCATTCACTCCTGGAAAGCGCTTCGATATCTGTTCCAGTCGCAAAACCGTATTCATACTTGTTCCATATTCAAGAATTTCCCGGGGACTCTTCGCCGCCAGGGCGGCGAAGAGAGGGCCGTCGCGGCAACCGTGTCACCCGGACAGTCGGGCTTGAAGCCCGGCCATCCGGAGCGTAGCGGTTGTCAGGGAGGCGCGATTACCACGTGAAGGTCTTGGCGCCTTCGGCGTCGATCAGCTTGACTTCAACCGGAACGTGGGCCGGAACGTTGGCGCCCCACTTCTTGGCCAGTGCCATGCCGATCGCGATGCGGATCTGGTCGCGCGGATACTGTGCGGACGTCGCAATGAACTTGGAGTTCGGCTTCTGCATGGCCTTGATGGCTTCCGGCGCGCCGTCAACCGAGGTCAGCTTGATGTCCTTGCCGGAGGCTTCGATCGCCGCCAGGGAGCCCATCGCGCCACCGTCGTTCACGCTGAAGATGCCCTTCAGGTTCGGGTTGGCCTGGATCATGTTTTCCGTTACGGCCAGCGCCTGGTCACGTTCCTGCTTGCCGTTTTGCGTCGTCACGATCTTCATGCCCGGGAACTTGGCGAGAGCGTCCTTGCAGCCGCGAACGCGCTCGAGAATCGGCACGACCGGGATACCGTCGAGAATGGCGACGTCGCCCTTGCCGCCGAGCGCCTTGCCCATGTATTCGCAGGCCATCACGCCGGCGTCGTAGTTCTTCGAGCCGACGAAGGTGTCGACCGGGCCCTTGGCGTTCGCGTCAACCGCGGCGACGACGAGGCCGGCAGCCTTGGCGGACTTCACGGCGCCTTCAACGCCGGTGGAGTCGGTCGGGTTGAGCAGAAGGATGTCGATCTTCTTCTGGATCATGTCTTCAACGTCGCTGATCTGCTTGGCAACGTCGTGACGTGCGTCGGTGATGATGACCGTCGCGCCGACCGAAGCAGCGGCTTCTTCCAGGGCCTGCTTCATGGTGACGAAGTAGGGGTTGTTGAGTTCCTGGAACGACATACCGATTTTCAGCGGAGCTGCGGAGACCGGAAGGGCAATCGCTGCACCCAACATCAACGGAAGAACCTTTTTCATTGCTTTCATCACTAATCCCTCGATTTATAGATAAAAAATGCTTCAGGGTTTGAACTGGCGGGCAATCACTTGCGACGCCAACGGGCGAAACAAAAACTGCGACTTGCTTTTGTAACCGGGCTGAATTTCAGGCAAAAGGTCCTCCCGGCCGTACCTCATGCCCTTTTCTCCTACTAGTCGAAAACTGGTGTCAGCGCCGCATGATGGGCGGTGCGTGGATGCGTTTGATCACGGCTCCGGCTCCTGGAGCGAGAACTCGGACTTCAGCGCTCGATAAAGTCGGCGGAAGCGGGCGTGGCGGATTTCCAGATCCTCCTGCCAGTCCGTGCGTGGGTCGATGGTCTCGACGACGGGGGCCGAGAAGCCAAGATCGGTGATCGTGCAGTCGCCGGCGGCCAGGCAGGCGAGGCGCGCGGCGCCCAGGCCGGCGGCGTCAAAGTCGTTGGCGTGCAGATTGAGTGGCATGCCGCAGGCGGTGACGACGAGTTCGCTCCAGAAGCGATTCTGGCTTCCGTCGCCGATCAGCGAGGCCTGCTTGATGAGCGTACCCGTGTCCTTGATCGCGGCGATGCCGTCGGACACGCTGAAGGCTACACCTTCGAGCAGCGCGTAGGCGATCATGTCGGGCGTCGTATCTTCGGTGAGTCCGAAAAAGACGCCGGTTGCGCGCGCGTCGTTGTGCGGCGTGCTGGCGCCGTTGAGATAAGGCAGGAAAACTGGCGATTCGTGTTTTGTGGCTGTCTTCGCACGCTGGTAGATCGTCTCGCGGCTGGCTGAGCCGAGAATGCTGGCCCACCATTCGAGACTCGTCGTACAGGCCGGGGCAACGCTCATCTGGCTCCACAGGTTCGGGAGGCAGTGACCAAAGTTGCGCATGGCGCGCTCGGGGCTCGGGCGCGGTCCGCAGGTGCTGACGAAGCTCAAGCCGCTCGGGCCGAGGCTCACATAGGCGTCGCCTTCCTTGATCGCGCCGAGTCCGAGTGCCGTGGCGGCCGGACGCGAGGCGCCAGTGGCGACGGGGACGGGGTGCTTGAGGTTCCAGGCGTCGGTTAGCGTCGTGCGCAGGCAACCGGCCTGTTCCGAACCCTCGGCCAGGCGCGGGAAGTGTTCGCGCGACAGGCCGACGACCGAGATCATGCGCTCCGACCAGTCGCGGTGTCCGACGTCGAAACACAGCGTCGAAGACGCGTCGGACATGTCGGTGACGAATTCGCCGGTCAGGCGGAAGACGATGAAGTCCTTCGGCATCAGCACCTTGGCGATGCTGTCGAAGACCGAGCGTTCGTACTTCTGCAGCCACAGGAGCTTGGGCGCGGTAAAGCTCGGCAGTGCCATGTTGCCGGTGATGTTGCGCGAATTGGTGACCATCGCCTCAAGCTCAAGGCATTCGGCGCGGGCGCGCGTGTCGCTCCACAGGATGGCCGGGCGCAGCAGGCGGTGATGCTTGTCGAGCAGCACGGTTCCCTGGGCCTGCCCGGAGACGCCAACGCCACCGAGGTCGCTGAATGCGGCGGGCGCGTCGGCGCGAACCTTGGCGATCGCTTCCAGCGTGGCGTGCCACCATTCCTCGGGGCTCTGCTCGCTCCAGTGCGACTGCGGCGTGGAGCGCGTCAGGCGGACTGCAGCGTCGGCCAGCGTCTGGTGTTCGAAGTCGAAGAGCGAGACTCTGACTTCGAAGATGCCCAGGTTGATGCCGAGGAAGGTTGAACGCGACATGATGGATGGTGTCTTGGGTGCGTGCGGGTCAGTTGGACGTCAGGCGACAGCGGAGGCGGAGACGATGTTCATCTGGTGCAGCGAGCGGAAGCGGCTCGGCGGAACGCCCTTCTGCGCCAGGAAGTGCCGGTTGAAGTTCGAGACGTTGTTGTAGCCGACGCGGAAGCAGATGTCGGCGACGGAAAGACCGGTATCGACGAGCAGCTCGCAGGCGCGGTGGATGCGCAGCGTATTGACGTGCTGAACGAAGGACATCCCGGTGTGCTTGCGGAAGTAACGCGAGAAGGTCGTGACGCTCTGCCCGGCGAGATCGGCGACGTCGGACTCGCGCAGGTCGCTCGCGAGGTTCTGGTCGATGTACGAAAGGATCTGGTTGATCGTCGAGGACATGTAGCTCGACGGGTCGGGCGTGAATCGGTGGCTGGCCAGCTGCTTGCGCTGTTCATCCTGAGCGATGAGTTCGAGCAGGGAAATGAACAGTGCGACGCGACGGCCGCCGTTGGCGGTGAGCAGCTCTTCCATGATCGGGCGCGCGGCGTCGCCGGTCGCGTCGGAGAAGAGGACGGCCCGCTTCGATTCCGTCATCAGTTTGTCCAGGAAGCGCATCTCGGGGAAGGCCAGGATGCGTTCGTTGAGGAATTCGGCGGAAAACTGGCAGATCAGGTTGCGCCGCTCGACCGTGCGGCCTTCCGGCAATTCGCTGACCCAGTTGTGCGGCATGTTGGGCGCCATGAAGACGAGGTTGCCCGGCGCGAAGCGGCCGACGTAATCGCCGACGAAATACTGGCCGGATGTTTCGGTGATCAGCTGGATCTCGTACTCGGGGTGGAAGTGCCAGCGCACGGTGCGGAACGGATAGCCGTGGCCCCAGACCTTGAACGACTCGTGTTGCAGTACATCGACCACTTCAAGATCAGGTTTCATGCCAAACCCTCCACAAATGATCGTGCTGCCACGATCGATTTCCCCGTTTGCCCCTCGTGAGGCATTGCTTGCGGTTTCTGAGACCGTATCGCCGGCCTTCTGTTTCTGTTCATTGTCATCTGCAGGTGGCGCCACTTTAGGCTTGCCGCAACCACGCATCAACCAATAAAGCGCCCATCTCTCGATACTTTTTTGCATCTCTGGAGGTGCTTGATTCGACAGGGAAAAGGCGTTTTTGTGCTTGATTCTGGTGCGTTCGGCTGGTGAAAAATGCGTAAATTCAGTGAAGAAACGCGCAGCCGTATGGCAAGTGAACGAGCGGCAAAAAGGAGAGCGGGTAGCGATTTGGGGTGAATCAAACGTCCGTTCGCGTCGTCGGCGAGTGCCGTTGTCCGCCGTGCTGGACGGCGACCGAGTTGTAGCGGATGTGCGCGTTGATGACGCGCTTGTCGCGCGGCATCAGGGTGAAGGCGTTGATGAGGAATTCACGCGTCTCGGCAGCGCGTTCGTCGGACCAGTTTTCATCGAGCTGCTGCAGCGATTCGGCCATTGACCGCATGATCTGCTCGCCGAGCGCGGCCTTCCGGGTTTCCTCGTCCAGTCCGGCGCCGTCGCTGCCTTCGAACCAGCCGTTCAGGCGTGCCTTGATCTTGCCGGGCAACGAGGTCTTGCTTGCCACACGGGCGATGACCGCGGCGGCACGGTTGACTTCGCCGTGCTGGACGGCTTCTTCAGCGATTTCGACGGCGACCGTGTCGCTGGTCGCGGTGCCGTCGGCGTCGAGGAGGTCGAAGGCCTTGTCCAGGCTGGAGCGCGCTTCGTTCATCTTGCCCTTGCCGCGCTGCACCATCGCCGTGGCGACTTCCGAGGCGAGTTCGCCCGACTGGAGATTGCGCGTTTCGATGCGCATTTCGTCGGCGATCGCGGCGGCTTCGTCGACGCGTTGCTCGTCGAGCAGGTTGCGCGTCAGCGACAGGTAGTCGTCGACCTTCAGCATCGACGATCGCTGCGTGCGCTCGACCACGCGCTTCAGGGTGCTGATGACCTTTTCGCGGTCGCCGGC
>NZ_JAGOIT010000130.1:2194-8462 GCF_017995515.1 Propionivibrio sp. | reverse complement strand
GGGTCCTTGGCCGTCTTGCCGGAATCGGCGTTGGCGTAGATCAGGAGTTGCAGCCAGCGTTGCAGCTGGCGCCGGCCGAGCACCGCAATGGCGTGGCGCAGCGAAGTGATGCGCGTCGTCAGTCCGTTCGCCGCTGAGTTGGTCAGGCGCAGCAGATCGAGTGTGAGCCCCGGTTCGTGCTTGAACGCATTTTCGATTTCGCCGGTGTCGGCATCTTCCATCGCCAGTGCAAGCAGGCGCATCAGCGAGAGCTGCGCGGGCTTGAGCTTCTGGCTCAGATTGAGCGCCGGCCGGGCGAAGAAATAGCCTTGAAAGAGGTCGAAACCGAGCGACTGGCAAAGCTCCAGCTGGCGGGCGGTTTCTACGTTTTGCGCGAGCAGCTTTTTGTTGCCGGAACGCAGTTGGCCGATACGCGCGGCGAGTGCAGCAGCGTCGGCCACCGCCACATCGATCGCGACGATCTCGGCGAGCTGGACGAGCTGCGTGGGCGCCGTCTCGCGGTCAGCCGCGTTGTCGGTGGCGCCGTTGTCGTGCACGGCCAGCGCGAAACCCTTGTCGACGAGCTGGCGGCAGCGTTCCAGAACTTCGTCCGTCGGCGCGAGGCCGGCTTTGAGCTTGAGCACGACGAGCGCCGGCGAAAACGTTTCGATCAGCTCGCTCAGCAGGAAGTCGCGATCGACCTGGATGAAGGCGCGATAGGGACCGAGCGGCTGCTCGCTCGCGGGCGCGGCAAAGGCTTGCGCGAGCGGGGTGTCGATGTTTTCGCCGGCACCTTCGCTGACGATCATGCCGTCTTGCAGCACGAGCGCAAATGCGAGCAACTGCTGCTCGCGGCCCAGGATCGGCTGGCGGCCAAGATAAAGCAGCGTGTTCGCTGGATTCGTTGAGTCAGTCATTCAGTCAGGGCGAATACGGTCCCGTGCGGGTGTTGACAGGCGGGCGACGGCGTCACGTGGCGGGTTCGCGCGCCAGGTTGTTGGCCCACGTCAGGGCGCGCGTCAGGCAGTTGTTGGCGTAGTGCGCGTCGATGTCGGGCAGGTGCGCAAGAATCGTCTCGGCCTGCACGTGATCCTCGTTTTCGAGGGATTCGATCAAGGTCAGCAGATTGCCGAGGATGCCGCCGCGGCTGAGCAGCCCGTCCTGGACCGGCTTGGCGACCGGCAGCTGGGCCAGCACTTCGTCCATGCTGACGCTGGTCAGCGTGGGCATCAGCGAGAGTATGCCGACCATGAACGCCTGGTCGATCAGTTCGCGGCCACCTTCCTTGATCCCGGGCGCCTTGTCGACCAATAGCTCCATCAGGCGGCCGCGCGTCGCCGCCAGCTGCAGCAGCGGATTGACGGTCGGCGCATTACTCGATGAGCCGCTATACAGCAACAACTGCAGCCAGCGTAGCAATTGCCGGCGGCCGAGAATCGTGATCGCGTGGCGCAGCGACGTGATGCGCGTCGCCATGCCGCTGCCGACCGAGTTCGTCAGGCGCAGCAGATTGACCGTCAGCACCGGCTCCTGCTTGAACACCTTTTCGATCTCGCCGATGTCGGCGTCGTGGCTCAACAGGCCGAGAAGACGGATCAGCGCCAGTTCGGACGCCTGCAGGTGTTTGCCGCTAATCACCGTCGGGCGGGCGAAGTAGTAGCCCTGGAAAAGGTCGAAGCCGAGGTCGTGGCAGAGTTTCATCTGCTCGACGCTCTCCACCTTCTCGGCGAGCAGCGTCTTGCCCAGCGGCTTGAGGTTGGTAACGAGTTGCTGCAGTCGCGCCGGTTCGATGCGGCTGATGTCGATCTTGATCACCTGTGCGAGTTTCAGGAGCTGGCGATTCTGGTCCAGCGACTCCGGCCGCTCGCGCACCGCGAGGATGTAGCCGGCGAAGCGCAACTGTTCGCAGCGCACGACCATTTCCGGCGTCTGCGCCACCGTCTCAAGGATCTCGAGCACGACCGAGTGTGGCGGCAACGCGTTGATCAGATCGCTGAAGAGCAGACCCTGATCGACCTTGATGAACCCTTGGTACGGCCCGAGCGCGTCGGCCATCGAAAACTCGGTGAAGGCGTGCGTGATGACCATCGCCGTCGCCTGGTTGCCATCGACAAAGCTGGCGAAGTTGCCGTCTTCGGCCTTGCTGCTGCGGAACAGGAGTTCGTAGGCGAAGAGTTGCTGTTTGCGGTCGAGAATCGGTTGGCGGCCGAGGAAAACCTCTTGCAGAACGGTGTCGGACATGGGATTCACCTGTTGGCGTGCGGGGAACCAATAAATCTTAGCATCAGAAGCACGCCTTCGCTCCCCGGCGGGAAGGGACCATCAACCTCGATCGCCGTATGTATCCCCGATCCGGAAGCGACGGAGTCCTGCCGCGCTCAATTTCTCGGTTATCCATAAGAGTCCGTGGCCGCGAAACATCTGAACACAACCTGATTACGTGCGCTGGATTAATATTCCACGCTTCTTTGTCAGCTGAATTGCTTCGGCCGCGTTTTCAATGGTCGGGCGTCTCGCCTTCGGTTAGAATCTCACGATTGTTTTTTTCGCTGTTTTCTGCGCTTTTCTGCAGCTTTCTTTTGGTGCCTGATTAAATGAACATGATTACTGGATCCATTGTTGCCATTGTCACCCCGATGCACGAGGACGGAAGTCTTGACCTCGAAGGCATGCGCCGCCTCGTCGACTTCCATGTGCAGGAAGGCACGGATGCCATCGTTTCGGTCGGTACCACCGGCGAGTCGCCGACGGTCGATGTCGAGGAACATCACGAAGTCATCCGTGCAACCGTTGAACAAGCGGCCGGCCGGATCCCGGTGATCGCCGGTGCCGGCGCCAACTCGACGGCCGAAGCGATTGACTTGACGCGCTTTGCCAGGGAAGTCGGCGCGGATGCGGTGTTGTCGGTGGTTCCGTACTACAACAAGCCGACGCAGGAAGGTCTGTACCAGCACTTCAAGGCGGTGGCCGAGGCGGTCGACATTCCGGTGATCCTCTACAACGTCCCCGGACGTACCGTTGCCGACCTGAGCAACGAAACCGTATTGCGCCTGGCACAGATTCCGAACATCGTCGGCATCAAGGATGCGACCGGTGGTTTCGACCGCGCCTGCGACTTGATCGCGCGCGCACCGAAGGATTTCGCCGTCTACAGCGGCGACGACGCCAGCGCCATCGCCTTGATGCTGATGGGTGGCAAGGGCAACGTCTCGGTCGTCGCCAATATCGCCCCGCGCCTGATGCACGAAATGTGCGTCGCTGCACTTGCCGGCGATCTGGCCAAGGCGCGCGAATTGCACTTCCGCATGCTGGGTTTGCATCGCCAGCTGTTCTGCGAAGCGAATCCGATCCCGGTCAAGTGGGCGTGCGCGCAGCTGGGGCTGACCGAGGCCGGCATTCGTCTGCCTTTGACGCCGCTTTCGAAGGAGTGCCACGAACGCGTGCTCGGCGCCATGCGCCAAGCCGGTCTGGCGGTTTAACCTCAGGTATTCAGTTCAGGGATTTTCAATGATTCGCGTAGTCTTGCGATTGACGCTTTGTGCGTTGGCGGTCAATCTGGCCGCCTGCAGCAGTATCGGGATCGAGAGTAAAAAGATCGATTACAAATCGGCTTCGGCGACAAAGGTTCCGACGCTTGAAATTCCTCCGGATTTGACTTCGCCCGCGCGGGACGACCGCTTTGCCGTGCCGGATACGGTCGGCAAGGGGACCGCGTCTTATTCCGAGTATGCCGGAGAGCGTTCGCCGCAGGCGCGCGCGCAACAGCAGAGCGATGTTCTGCCGAAGATCGACAAGGCTCATATCGAGCGCTCGGGAAATCAACGTTGGCTCGTCGTCGAAGGTACGCCCGACAAGCTTTGGGACCAAATCAAGGAGTTCTGGCAGGAGACGGGTTTCCTGATCAAGCTTGAGCTCCCCGAGGCTGGCGTGATGGAAACCGACTGGGCGGAGAATCGCGCCAAGATCGGCGACAGCGGATTGCGCGACCTGCTCGGGAAAGTGATCGACTCGCTGTACTCGACACCGGAGCGCGATAAATTCCGGACGCGTTTCGAACCGGGCGCGCAGCCCGGTACCACGGAAATCTACGTCAGCCACCGCGGCATGTATGAGATCTACGTAACGGAAGGCAAGGATTCCACACGCTGGCAGCCGCGAGAAGCCGATCCCGAACTCGAGGCAGAGATGCTGCGCCGTCTGATGGTCCGCTTCGGTTCGGACCAAAAGCGTGCGGACGCGGAACTCGCAGCAACCAGGACCAAACCGGTTGATCGTGCGAAGCTCGCCCGCGGCAACGATGGATCCGGGACGCTCGAACTGCAGGAGTCCTTCGATCGCGCGTGGCGCCGTGTAGGTCTGGCGCTCGATCGTGTCGGCTTTACGGTTGAAGATCGCGATCGCTCGAAAGGACTGTACTTTGTCCGTTACGTCGATCCGGAAGCAGATGTCGAGGGCAAGAAAGATGGATTCCTCTCCAAGCTTGCATTCTGGAAGGACGGTGCACCGAAGCCGGAGACGAAATATCGCATCTACGTGAAGTCCGCTGGCTCATCAACGACGGTTCAGGTCTTGTCGCCCGAAGGCGGGGTTGATCAGTCGGATACCGCGAAGAAAATCCTTGGCTTGCTTTATGACCAGTTAAAGTAGTCGAGCAGGAATCAAAGGCAGGTCAGCTTCGTCTGGCCTGTTTTCTTTTGTGCATTGCGAAATTCGCAGATCGGTTCAGTCAATGCGTTTTGCGTCTTTGGGCAGTGGCAGTAGCGGAAACTCGCTGGTTGTGGAAGCAGGAGCATCGCGGGTATTGCTCGACTGCGGCTTCTCGGTCAAGGGTGCGCTCGAAAGACTGGGTCGCCTTGGCTTGGCGGCGGAAGATCTCGCGGCAATCCTCGTCACGCATGAGCACGGCGATCATGTCTCGGGCGTTTTCCGGTTCGCCGGCCGTTTCGGCATTCCGGTTTATCTGACGCATGGCACTCACGCGGCGATTACGCACACGGCGGGCTGCGTGCCGCCGTGTCGGCTGATCGACACGGCGGCAGCCTTCTCCATCGGCGCGCTCGAGATTCAGCCTTTCCCGGTGCCGCACGACGCGCGGGAGCCGGTTCAATATGCATTCAGCGACGGCAATCGTCGGCTTGGCGTTTTGACCGACAGCGGGTCGATCACGCCGCATATCGCTGAGGTTCTCCAATCGTGCGACGCGCTCGTGATCGAATGCAATCACGACGCGGAACTGCTGGCCGCATCCACCTATCCAGCGATGCTCAAGGGGCGGATTTCCGGGAACTTCGGGCACCTGGAAAACACGCAGGCAGCAATGTTATTGAAGCAGATCGAAACGCGGCGGCTTCGCCATGTGATTGCCGCGCATCTGAGCGAACAGAATAATCGGCCGGATTTGGCTCGGGATGCACTTGCTTCGGCTCTGAACTGTGCGCCTGATTGGATTGGTGTCGCGACCCAGGAGAACGGGTTTGGCTGGCGTGGTCTTGCTTAAGCTGCCTTTGGCGCTGCGGTAAAGATACAGGACAAAAAAAGCCGGCGAAAACCGGCTTTTTTGGCTCAGGAAGCAGGAATTACTTCTTGGCTTCTTCGGCGGCCGGTGCGGCGGCTTCTGCAGCAGGTGCTGCCGGGGCTTCAGCAGCCGGGGCGGCGGCTTCAGCGGCCGGGGCAGCAGGAGCTTCAGCAGCCGGCGCGGCGGCTTCAGCGGCCGGGGTAGCCGGGGCAGCAGGAGCTTCAGCGGCGGGCGCAGCGGCTTCAGCAGCCGGAGCGGCGGGGACTTCTTCCTTTTTGCCACAAGCGGTAAGGGTCAGAGCAACGAGTGCGGCAACGAGGAGCGAGTTTTTCATTTGGACATTCCTATCAGGTAAAAATTACAACAACGAACGACATGCTTACTGGTTGACTGATTCCAAGAAATGCACTGAATCAGTACGAGACATTATATCAGGCGAAAACTGGTCGGGCTGGCGCTGAGTTGCATGAAACGGAGCGGTTTGTCGATGTCATGCTTGCGGAAAGGGCCGGTTCTCTCGGAACACGCGGTTTGAACGACCATCGGCGCGCAAGGCAATCGGAACCAAAATCTGTCCGTCCTTGGTAGAAGGGTAAGCCTTGGCCAGCCTCATTGCAGGTGTCACCGTGAGGCGATTGGCCCATCGCCAAAATGAACCTGAAAACCTCACCGCAAAGGCGCGAAGGCGCGCGGCCTTCCTGCTTGGCGCGGACGGGGTCGAAATCGACGAACCACGACTTGAAGAGCGCCTGCGCGATGGCTTCGAACGTGGCG
>NZ_JAGOIT010000130.1:0-2094 GCF_017995515.1 Propionivibrio sp. | reverse complement strand
CATTCACCCTGTGGGTCAAGATGAAAGATAGGTGCTGTTCGCGTAGCGCTTTGATTTTCTTTGCGAACCTTTGCGATCTTTGCGCCTTTGCGGTGAAGAACTGAGTTTTTCAGGATGATGGCAGTGCGATGGCTGAGCCACGTATCGCTGGCAGGTTCAAGCGTTCCGCAACAGCTCCATCGCTGAAACCATGGATATGACCGAAGACCTGCGGCGAATTGAGCCAATGCCGAAGGTCCCTGTGATCGACACGCTCTTTTTTGGGCCTGATAAGCACCATTCGCTGACCGAGACAAACCCTCACGCTGTGAGGAACCTTGAGGTTGTAAAAAAAGAGCGAGGGGTGACGTTGCTCGCGATCGTTCGCATGAGGGGGGCGGTAGGGCGGGTTTGGATTCGACGGCCAACCTCGGCGCCAACCTGTCAGGCGCCCCGGAAAAGGGCGGTGAGGAAAGAACGGAAACCGTCAGGCCGGTGTGATCATTGCCGCATCACGGGATGTTGTTGCAGGCGTGAGCGGCGCTCTTGCGGACTGACCATGCCGAGTCGCGCGTGCGCCTGCAAACTGATCATGAACAGATTGGGCTTGCGGCGAACTCGGCGTTTCCATATTATTGGAAATATGGAAACGAAAGATGCTGTCACTGCCTTTGCGGCGCTGGCTCAGGAGAGTCGGGTCGGCGTTCTGCGTCTGCTGGTTCAGAACGGGCCGGACGGGCTGACGCCCGGAGTGATCGGCGAAGCGCTGGAGATGCCTGCGCCGACGCTTTCCTTCCATCTCAAGACGCTGGCGCAGGCGGGGCTGGTGGCGGCGACGCCGGAGGGGCGCTTCGTGCGTTACCGGGCGGCGATGCCGGCGATCCGCGCTTTGGCTTCCTTTCTGACCGAAGACTGTTGTAATGGGCAGTTGTCGCGCTGCCTGTCCGACGAGGAGACTCCATGACCGCAAGACGACTATTCAATGTGCTGGTGCTGTGTACCGGTAATTCCGCTCGCTCGATTCTCGGCGAGGCGCTGTTCAACCATCTCGGCCAGGGCCGGGTGCGTGCCTTTTCCGCCGGCAGTCAGCCGTCGGGCAAGGTCAACCCGGTCGCGCTGGAAACCTTGGAGAAGCACGGCGTGCCGTTTCCGGCGGAGGCACGCAGCAAGTCGTGGGACGAGTTCGCCGTACCCGGCGCGCCGAAAATCGACTACATCTTCACCGTCTGCGCCAGCGCGGCCGGCGAGACGTGCCCGATCTGGCCCGGGCATCCGACGACGGCGCACTGGGGCATCGCCGATCCGGCGCATGTGGAGCCGATGGAGGCGCGGCGCGAGGCGTTCGAAGTTGCCTATCAGGCCTTGGAAAAGCGCATCAAGGCCTTTCTCGCGCTCGATCTCGAGTCGATGTCGACGAAGGACGTGGCGACCGCGGCGCGGCTGATTCACGAGGCTGTCGGAGCGACCGAACAATGAGCGCGCAATGTGAAGTCGTGGCCAAACAGTCGGCCGGCGCGCCGATGAGCGTCTTCGAGCGCTACCTGACGGTGTGGGTCTTCCTCTGCATCGTTGCCGGCATCGGGCTGGGGCAAATGCTGCCCGGTGTTTTTCAGGCGATTGGGCGCATGGAGTACGCGCAAGTGAACCTGCCGGTCGGGCTGCTGATCTGGGTGATGATCATCCCGATGCTGGTCAAGGTCGATTTCGGCGCGTTGCACGAGGTGCGCCAGCACGTGCGCGGCATCGGCGTGACGTTGTTCGTGAACTGGCTGGTCAAGCCGTTCTCGATGGCCTTCCTCGGCTGGTTGTTCGTGCGTAATTTTTTTGCTCCCATGCTGCCGGCCGACCAGCTCGATAGCTACATCGCCGGCCTGATTCTGCTGGCCGCAGCGCCGTGCACGGCGATGGTTTTCGTGTGGAGCCGGCTGTCGAACGGCGATCCGCTGTTCACGCTGTCGCAGGTGGCGATGAACGACACGATCATGATCTTCGCCTTTGCGCCGCTGGTCGGCTTCCTGCTCGGCATCTCGGCGATCACCGTGCCGTGGGCGACGTTGTTTACCTCGGTGGTGCTCTACATCGTTATTCCGCTGATCCTCGCCCAGCTTTGGAGAA
>NZ_JAGOIT010000005.1:44545-64510 GCF_017995515.1 Propionivibrio sp. | reverse complement strand
CCACGCTGACACACCGTCGCTGTGTCAGAAACCGTGTCAGACCGAACGCCTTCTGCCCATTATTTACGCAAAAAAACAGGGTCCTGGTTGCCCAGGCCCTGTTTCTTTTGAAAAATCTTTGGTGGTGATGGGCAGAATTGAACTGCCGACCTATGGGTTATGAATCCATCGCTCTAACCAACTGAGCTACATCACCAACAAGGCGCGAGATTATAGGGGGTCGCCTCATCTCCGGTCAAGCGTTACGATCACACAAGGAATTTCAGCATTGTCTATAATGCACGCATGCCACTACCCGCATCCCTCATTGCCTCTGTTGTTAGCGCCGTTATTGAGGCTGCCGTGCAAAGCTCGGGCACCACGACCGGTGTGCAGCAATACGAGTATTACACCGCGACCCGAACCCTCCCGCCTGAAGCCAAGCAAGGGGTCATGTTCCCGCCGCTCGGCGATGGATTCGTGGTGATCGATGGAAAATCCTATCGTTTGGCGACGACCGCTCAGCTCCGCAGCCCGCAGAACCTGATCGTGATGCCGATGACGATCCAGGGCAAGAAGGACGTGGTTTATCTCGCAGACACGTACGGCGCTGTTTCCCGCGTGTGGCTGCTCAGCTCAGCCGAAGTTTCGGCGCTTCAAGAAGACTAATCAGGAAAACATGGTAAAAAAACTGTTCATCCGCACCTTCGGGTGCCAGATGAACGAGTATGACTCGGACAAAATGGCCGATGTACTCGGTGCCTCTGAAGAAATCGTCAAGACCGACCGGCCCGAAGACGCCGACATCATCATCTTCAACACCTGTTCGGTACGCGAAAAGGCGCAGGAGCGGGTATTTCACGACCTTGGCCGGGTGCGCCCGCTGAAGAAGGACAAGCCCGACCTCGTGATCGCTGTCGGCGGCTGCGTTGCCAGCCAGGAAGGCGAAGCGATCGTCAAGCGGGCGCCGTACGTTGACGTGGTGTTCGGACCGCAGACCTTGCATCGTTTGCCGCAACTGATCGCTGAGCGGCGCAGTGCAGGGAAGTCGCAGGTCGACATTTCCTTCCCGGAGATTGAGAAGTTCGACAACCTGCCGCCGGCCAAGGTTGAGGGTGCTTCCGCCTTCGTCTCGATCATGGAGGGCTGCAGCAAGTTCTGCACCTTCTGCATCGTCCCCTACACGCGTGGCCAGGAAGTCTCGCGGCCGTTCGACGACGTGCTGACCGAAGTCGCCGGGCTCGCCGCGCAAGGGGTCAAGGAAGTCACGCTGCTTGGCCAGAACGTCAACGCCTACCGCGGCGCGATGGCGGGCAGCGAAGAAGTTGCGGATCTGGCGCTCGTCATCGAATACATCGCCGAGATCCCCGGCATCGAGCGCATCCGCTACACGACGTCGCACCCGCGCGAACTCTCGCAGCGCCTGATCGACGTCTACACCAAGGTGCCGAAGCTCGTCTCGCACCTGCACCTGCCGGTGCAGTCCGGCTCCGACCGCGTGCTTGCCAACATGAAGCGCGGCTACACGGCGCTCGAATACAAGAGCCTGGTGCGCAAGCTGCGTGCGGCGCGGCCCGACCTTTCGCTCTCTTCGGACTTCATCGTCGGTTTTCCCGGCGAGACCGCCGAGGACTTCGAGAAGACGATGAAGCTGATCGACGACATCGGTTTCGACGCGTCGTTCTCCTTCGTCTACAGTTCCCGCCCCGGAACGCCGGCCGCCGAACTGACTGACGACACGCCGCAGGAACTCAAGCTCGAACGGCTGATGCGCCTGCAGAAGCGCATCGACGATCTCGCGCAGGGAGTCTCGCAAGCCATGGTCGGTTCGATCCAGCGCGTGCTCGTCGAAGGACTGTCGAAAAAGGACGACACCGAGTTGGCCGGACGCACCGACAACAACCGCATCGTCAACTTCATCGGCAACCTGCGCCTGGTACACCGCTTCGTCGACGTGCGCATCACTTCCTCCCTGCCGCATTCCTTGCGCGGCGAAATCGTCACCCGCGAGTCATGAGCACGAAGAATCCGACCAAAACCGCCACGAAGCCGCGCGCCATCGAACTGCTGCTCTCGCCGGTCAACAACTCGCAGCTCGCGAACCTGTGCGGCCCGCTCGACGAGAACCTGCGCCAGATCGAGACCGCACTCGACGTATCGATCGCCCGCCGCGGCGAGCGCTTCACCTTGCGCGGCGAGCGCGAGCAAACAGCGCGCGCTTCGGAAGCCCTGCAGATTTTCTACGCTCAGGCCAGGGATTCGCTCTCGGTCGACGAGATCCAGCTCGGCCTGATCGAGCTGATCAACAAGCCCGCGCGCAAGGACGCACCGGTCGGCGGCAACGCGCCGCTGCTGATGACGCGCAAGACCGAACTGCACGGCCGAACGCCGCGCCAGGTCGAGTATCTCAAGCAGATCCAGGAACACGACATCACCTTCGGCACCGGCCCGGCTGGCACCGGCAAGACCTATCTTGCCGTCGCCTCGGCGGTCGATGCGTTCGAGCGCGAACTGGTGCAGCGCATCGTGCTCACCCGCCCGGCGGTCGAGGCCGGCGAGCGGCTCGGTTTCCTGCCCGGCGATCTGGCGCAGAAGGTCGACCCTTACCTGCGTCCGCTCTACGACGCGCTCTACGACCTGATGGGCTTCGACAAGGTGGCCAAGCTCTTCGAGCGCAACGCCATTGAAATCGCCCCGCTCGCCTACATGCGCGGGCGGACGCTGAACCACGCCTTCATCATCCTCGACGAGGCGCAGAACACGACGCCGGAGCAAATGAAGATGTTCCTGACGCGCATCGGCATCGGCGCCAAGGCCGTCGTCACCGGTGACGTCACACAGATCGACCTGCAGCGCGGCCAGAAGAGCGGCCTGATCGAGGCGCGGCAGATCCTGCGCGAGGTGCGCGGCATCGCCTTCACCGAGTTCCAGAAGGAAGACGTCGTGCGCCACCCGCTGGTCGCGCGCATCGTTTCTGCCTACGAGGCGCATACGGCGGCGCTGGAGGCCCAGCTCAATGACAAGTAAGCGCCTCAATCTCAGCGTGCAATACGCCTGTAATCAAGCCGGCTTACCCTCCCGGCCGCAGATCCGCGCCTGGGTGCGCGCCGCGCTGGACGTGGACGAGAAGCGCGGCGGGCAGATCACGATCCGCTTCGTCGAGCCGGAAGAAGGCCAGTCGCTCAACAGCGACTACCGCGGCAAGGACTACGCGACCAACGTGCTTTCCTTTCCCTACGAAGTCGAACCCGTCGTCGCCGGCGATCTCGTCATCTGTGCCGCCGTCGTCGAACGCGAGGCCGCGGAGCAGGAGAAAACGCTCGAAGCGCACTATGCCCACCTGATCGTGCATGGCATCCTGCATCTGCAGGGCTACGACCACGAGATTGGCGAAAACGAAGCACGGCTCATGGAAGACAAGGAACGCACGATCCTCGCGCAACTCGGTTTTGCCGACCCTTATCGCAACGACACTGACTAATGGACCCTGACAAACCGTCTTTTTTTGAACGCATCTCTTCCCTGTTGCTGAGAGAACCGGAAGACCGGGAACAACTCATGCGCCTCTTGCATTCGGCGCACGAGCGTAAGCTGCTCGACGCCGATGCGCTCTCGATCACCGAAGGCGCGCTCGCCGCGTCCGAGGTCAGCGTGCACGACGTCATGGTGCCGCGCGCGATGATCGAGTTCATCGACATCGACGCGCCCCTCGAAGAAGTCATCGCCCAGGTCAATCGCACCGCCCACTCGCGTTTTCCGGTCATCGACGACAGCCGCGACAACGTCGTCGGCATCCTGCTCGCCAAGGATCTGTTGCGTGTGCGCGCCGACCGTCCGTTCAAGCTGCGCGACTGGCTGCATCCGGCCGTTTTCATCCCGGAATCGAAGCGTCTCAACGTCCTCCTGCGCGAGTTCCGCGTCTCGCGCAACCACATGGCGATTGTCATCGACGAATACGCCGGTGTCAGCGGTCTCATCACCATCGAGGACGTGCTCGAACAGATCGTCGGCGAGATCGAGGATGAATACGACTTCGACGAATCCGAAGGCAATATCCGGCCGGACCAGTTCGGCCGCTTCCGCGTCAAGGCGCAGACGACGATCGAGGACTTCAACGAACATTTCGGAAGCCACTTCAGCACGGACGAATGCAACACGGTCGGCGGACTGATCCTCAACCACCTCGGTCGGGTGCCAAGGCGCAAGGAGGAAATCGTGCTCGGCGGCCTGAATTTCGTGGTCCTGCGTGCCGACCGGCGGCGCATGTACACGCTCCTTGTCACCCGCGAGCAAGCGCCGGATGAGACTTCCTGAGCCGGCAACGCGGCGACTAATCTTCGCGGGACTGCTCGGTGCCGCCAGCGTTGCCGCCTTTGCGCCGCTCGACTGGTTCGTAATCGCCTGGATAACGCACGCCGGCCTGTTCGTGCTCCTGAGCCAGGAGGCTGAAACCAGCGACGCTAGCGACACCGGCCGGCGCCCGCGCCGAGGCGCGTTGATCGGCGGCGCGTTCGGTTTCGGTTTTTTCATCACTGGCGTCTCCTGGATCTATGTCAGCCTGAGCACTTTCGGCGGCATGCCTTCGGCACTGGCTGCGCTGGCCACGCTGCTCTTCTGCGCTTTCCTTTCCCTCTACCCCGCGCTGGCCGGTGCGCTGTTCGTTCACCACGCTCCCGCGCGCTGGTGGCAGCGCGCGTTGCTCCTCGCTTCCCTGCTGACGCTCGGCGAGTGGCTGCGCGGCTGGATATTCACCGGATTCCCGTGGCTCGCGTTCGGCTACTCGCAGACCCCGCCGAGCCCGCTCGCCAGCTACGTACCGCTGTTCGGCGTATTCGGCGCGTCGTTGCTGACGCTGTTCGTCGGTGCCTTGCTCGGCGAATCGCTACAGAGGTTTCGTGCCGCGCCGGGACCTTCGCGCGCGGCGATCGCCACACCGACACTCCTGGTTTTGGCGGTATTGGCCGGCGGCGCCCTGCTGCGCGAGATTCGCTGGACGGCGCCACAGGGATCGCCCGTCAGCGTCGCGCTGCTGCAGGGCAACGTCGCGCAGGATCTCAAGTGGCGGCCCGAGAAATTCATCGAATCGCTACGTACCTACTACCGCCTGGCGCTGGAGAATCCGGCGCAGCTCACCGTCCTGCCGGAAACCGCATTGCCCGCCTTCCTCGACAACGTGCCACGCGAGTATCTCGATGAGGTCAAGAAGCTGGCGGACCGCGAACGGGGCGACCTCATCTTCGGCATCGTCGTCGGCAACCACGAAAACTACAGCAACAGCGCGGTCAGCGTGGGCGCGTCACCCGAGCAGCACTACCGCAAGTCGCACCTCGTTCCCTTCGGCGAGTTCACTCCGCCCGGGTTCTCCTGGTTCCTGAAGCTGGCTGACATCCCGATGTCGTCCTTCACCCCGGGCGCATCGCCGCAAGCACCGATGGCGCTTGCCGGGCAGCGGGTGGCCGTCAACATATGCTACGAGGACGCCTTCGGCGAGGAAATCATCCGCAGCCTGCCCGACGCGACGCTGCTCGTGAACATCTCGAACGTCGCCTGGTTCGGCGACTCGCTCGCGCCGGCGCAACACCTGCAGATCGCCCGCATCCGCGCGCTCGAGACCGGCCGCATGATGCTGCGCGCGACCAACACCGGCATGACCGCCATCGTCGACACGCGCGGTGAGGTGCAAGGGGTCCTACCACCCTTTACGCGCGGCGCCCTGCGCGGAGACGTCGTCGGCCACACCGGCGCCACGCCCTACGTGCGCTGGGGCAACTGGCCGGCGATCGGCTTCGCGTTCGCCGTTCTCCTGCTCTCGCTCACCGTTTTCCGCAGGAACGACGCCGTATCCTGACCCACTCGCCATTAGCCGATATCGCCATGACAACCACCATGACCTCCCCCGCACCCGACGCACGGCACCTCCCGGATGGCGTCACCCTCACCACCACTGCCGACCTTTATCCGCAGCTGCACACCGCCGGTGAGGCGGGGCTCCCCGTGCTGCTCGTCGAAAATGCACACGGGCGCGCCGTCATCGCCTTGCAGGGTGCGCACGTCCTCGCCTTCCGCCCGATGGATCAGCGCGAAATGCTGTGGCTCTCGCCCAGGTGCAAGCTGCAGCCGGACACGGCGATTCGCGGGGGCATCCCGCTCTGCCTGCCGTGGTTCGGCGCCGGCCCGGACGGCAAGTCGGCACATGGTTTCGTGCGCACGGCCAACTGGACCCTGGCAAACGCGGCGATCACGCCGGCGGGCGCAACGCGCGTCACGCTCGAACTCGCCGGCGACGCATCGACCAGCGGACTCTGGCCGCACGCCTTTGTCTTCCAGCTCGAATTCCTCGTTGCCGAGACGCTGACGATCCGGCTGTCGGCGACCAACCGCAGCGCTGAAACCGCGCCCTTCGCCTTCGCCTTCCACACTTACTTCGCGGTTCCCGACGTTGCGCAGGCGCGCGTCAGCGGACTCGAGGATACCGACTACATCGACAAGATGGACGGCGGCGCACGCAAGCGCCAGGCCGGTGAGGTCACGATCGGTGCGGCCACCGACCGCATCCATCTCGACGTTCCGGCGAGGCAGACGATCGAAAGCGCGGACGGCCGCATCGTCATCGAATCCGACGCCGGCTGCGCGATCGTGTGGAACGCCTGGGACAACGACCGCAACATCGCCGACATGGGCGAGGGAAATCACGTCGGCTACCTGTGCGTCGAGCGCGGCGAAGTGGCCGAGCGAGCGCTGACGATTCCGGCGGGCGAAACCTGCCACAGCTGGATGACCCTGTCGCTGTAGTCCGCATGCCGGCAGGGCCAGGAAGACCGGGTGCCAGGCATCGCCATGCGCCCGATCCGTCTTTCTCGTCGGCTGCAAAACCAAGTAAAATCGCGGTTTCTCCCGTTTTGTCGAAGCCTCACATGCCCATTCAGCCTACGTTTCAGGAAGTCATCCTGCGTCTCCAGAGTTTCTGGGACAAACAGGGTTGTGCGCTGCTCCAGCCTTACGATATCGAGGTCGGCGCCGGCACTTTCCATACCGCAACGTTTCTCCGCGCCATCGGCCCGGAACCGTGGAACGCCGCCTTCGTACAACCTTCGCGCCGCCCGAAGGATGGCCGCTACGGCGAGAACCCGAACCGTCTGCAGCACTACTACCAGTACCAGGTCGTGCTCAAACCCTCGCCCGACAACATCCAGGAACTGTACCTGCAGTCGCTCGAAGCGCTGGGCATCAACCTCAAGGAACACGACATCCGCTTCGTCGAGGACGACTGGGAATCGCCGACGCTCGGCGCCTGGGGCCTCGGCTGGGAAGTCTGGCTCGACGGCATGGAAGTCACGCAATTCACCTACTTCCAGGAAGTCGGTTCGCTGACCTGCAAGCCGGTGCTCGGCGAAATCACCTACGGTCTGGAACGCCTGGCGATGTACCTGCAGGGCGTCGAAAACGTCTATGACCTGGTGTGGACCCACGCCAACGGCCAGACGCTCACCTACGGCGACGTCTATCACCAGAACGAAGTCGAGCAATCCAAGTACAACTTCGAGCACTCCAACGTCGAGATTCTGTTCCGCCACTTCAGCGACCACGAATCGGAAGCCAAGCGCCTGATGGGCCTCAACCTCGCGCTCCCGGCTTTCGAACAGGTGATGAAGTGCTCGCACTGTTTCAACCTGCTCGACGCGCACGGCGCCATCTCGGTCACCGAACGCGCCGCCTACATCGGCCGCGTCCGCGCCCTGGCGCGCGAAGTCGCGCAGTCCTACTACAACTCCCGCGAAGCGCTCGGCTTCCCGATGTGCAAGGGAGCGAAATAACATGACCACAGCCACCCTCCTCGTCGAACTCCTGACCGAAGAACTGCCGCCGAAAGCCCTGTCGCGCCTCGGCGAGGTCTTCTCCGCACAAATTCATGCCGGTCTCGCCGCGCGTAAGTTGCTGACCGCCAGCGACCAGTACCAATGGTTCGCCACGCCGCGCCGTCTGGCGATTCAGGTGCCGGGCGTACTGGCCGTTGCGCCGGACGCTGCCGTCACCGAAAAGATCATGCCGGTCAGCGTCGCACTCGACGCCGCTGGTCAGCCGACGCAGGCGCTGCTCAAAAAACTCGAAGGCAAAGGCATTCCGGTGTCGGAAGTCGCCAAGTTCGAGAAGCGCATGGACGGCAAGGCCGAGGCACTGTTCTACGAAGCCACCGTCAAGGGCGTTGCGCTCGATGACGTGCTCGCCGGTATCGTCGCCGACGCACTGAAAAAACTGCCGATCCCGAAGGTCATGCGCTGGGGCGATTCCGACCACCAATTCGTGCGCCCGGTGCACGGTCTGATTCAGCTGCACGGCGAGCGCATCGTTCCCGGCGAGGTGCTCGGCCTCAAGAGCCGCGACTTCACTCGCGGTCACCGTTTCCTCTCGGCCGGGGACATCGCGATCAAACAGGCCGACGCCTACGCCGACGTGCTCAAGACCGACGGCAAGGTCGTCGCCAGTTTTGCCGAACGCAAGGCTAGTATTGCCGCGCAACTCGACGCCAAGGCCGCGGAACTCAAGGCCACGATCAACCCGTCGGAAGGCCTGCTCGACGAGGTCACTTCGCTGGTTGAATGGCCCGTGGTTTATGTCGGCGAATTCGAATCCGAGTACCTCGACGTGCCGCAGGAATGCCTGATCCTGACGATGCAGCAGAACCAGAAGTACTTCCCGCTGCTCGACGGCACGAAGAAGCTGCTCAACAAGTTCCTGATCGTCTCCAACATGCAGGTCGACGATCCGAAACACATCGTCGGCGGCAACGCCCGCGTCGTGCGTCCGCGCCTCTCGGATGCCCGTTTCTTCTTCAATCAGGACCGCAAGGCGACGCTGGCCTCGCGCCTCGACAAACTGGCCAACGTCGTCTATCACAACAAGATCGGCTCGGTGCTGCAACGCGTCGAACGCCTTGAAACGTTGAGCGGCAAGATCGCCGGCAAACTCGGCGCCAACGCCTCGCTCGCCGCGCGTGCCGCGCGCCTGGTCAAGGCCGACCTCGTTACCGACATGGTCGGCGAGTTCCCGGAACTGCAAGGCATCATGGGCCGCTATTACGCGCTGCACGACGGCGAGGACAAAGACGTCGCCGACGCCGTACAGAGCCACTACCAGCCGCGCTTCGCCGGCGACGCGCTGCCGGCCGGCAACATCGCCTGCGCCGCCGCGCTCGCCGACAAGCTCGATGCGCTGGTCGGCTTCTTCGGCATCGGCCAGATCCCGACCGGCGACAAGGATCCGTTCGGCCTGCGCCGCGCCGCGCTCGGCGTGCTGCGCATCCTGATGGAAACGCCGCTGCCGCTCGACCTCGCCGAACTGATCGCCGACGCGCAAGCCGGTTTCTCCGCCGGCGTGCTGACGCAACCGGTCGCCGAGCCGCTGCTCGACTTCATGCTCGACCGCCTGCGCGGGCTGCTCAAGGAAGCTGGTTATGCGCAGGACGTCATCGAGGCCGTACTGGCGCAACGCCCGACGCGCATCGACCTCGTGCCGCCGAAGCTCGCCGCGGTGCGCGACTTCCTCGGTTTGCCGGAAGCGCTGGCTTTGGCCGCGGCGAACAAGCGCATCGGCAACATTCTGAAGAAGGCCGAAGGCAGCCTGCCCGAACCCGACGTCGCGCTGCTGCAGGAAGCTGCGGAGAAAACGCTGTTCGAGCGCGTGACGCTGATCGCGCCGGTGGTCAAGTCGCACGTCGCCAACGAGGACTACGCCGACGCGCTGAAGGTACTCGCCTCGGTGCGCACCGAAGTCGACCAGTTCTTCGCCGAGGTGATGGTCAACGTCGACGAACCGCTGATCCGCGCCAACCGTCTCGGTCTGCTTGAATCGCTGTTCGACCTGCTCAATGCAGTCGCCGACATTTCCAGGCTGGGCGTATGAAACTCGTCATCCTCGATCGCGATGGAGTCATCAACTACGACTCCGAACACTTCATCAAGTCGGTAGCGGAGTGGAAAGCACTGCCGGGCAGCCCTGAGGCCATCGCCAAGCTGACCCAGACCGGCTATCGCGTCGTGGTGGCAACCAACCAGTCCGGCATCGGGCGCGGGCTGTTCGACATGGACACGCTCAACGCCATGCACGACAAGATGCATCGCGCCGTGCAGGCGGCGGGCGGGCGGATCGACGCCGTGTTCTACTGCCCGCACACGGCGGACTCCAACTGCAACTGCCGCAAGCCTAAGCCGGGCATGATGGAACGCATCGCTGACTGCTTCAATGTCGACCTCAAGGGCGTTTACGCCGTCGGCGACTCGCTGCGCGACCTCGAGGCCGCGGTGACGGCCGGTGCGCTGCCCATCCTCGTCCTCACCGGCAAGGGTGAAAAGACGCTCGCCGAAGGCAACCTGCCGGCCGGAACCCTCGTTTTCAACGATCTGACCGCAGCCGTCGAACACATCCTGAGAACATGATTCCCGTCATCCGGTCCGTCGTCTACCTGATCCTCGCCACCCTGATCACCGCGCCGTTCGGCTTTCTGGTGACATTGGCCATTGTCCTGCCGATGCGCGTGCGCTTCTGGCTCATCTCCGTCTGGCGCGCCGGCTTCATGGCGATCTGCCGCTACGTTCTCGGACTGCACTACCGCGTCGTCGGGCGGGAGAACATCCCGAGCTCTCCGTCGATCATCTTCTCCAAGCATCAATCGGCCTGGGAAACGGTCGGTTTGCAGGCGATTTTTCCCGACCAGGTCTTCGTGCTGAAGAAGTCCTTGCTGATGATCCCCTTCCTCGGCTGGGCGTTCGCTGCGGTAAAGATGATCTCGATCGACCGCAAGGCCGGCAAGGACGCGCTGCGTCAAGTGATCGATCAGGGTTGCGAACGGCTGAAAGCTGGCTACTGGGTCGTCATTTTCCCGGAAGGAACGCGCGTCGCACCGGGTGAGAAGCGCCGCTTCAAGACGGGCGGTGCGCACCTCGCCATCGCCTCGGGCGCCTTGCTCGTCCCGGTCGCGCACAACGCCGGCGAATTCTGGGCGCGCAACGCCTTCGTCAAGAACCCGGGCGTCATCACGGTCAGCATCGGCCCGGCGATCGACCCGATCGGCCGGACGGCCGACGAGATCACGGCAATCGCCGAACAATGGGTCGACGCCGAAATGCGCCGCATCTCGCCGCAGCACTACGCGCGCGCTGAAACCACCGCCCCCGCTGTCGCCGGTTGAACGAAGCGCCGTTCTTGTTCCCGCTTGAAAAACCGCTGTCGGCCGACGAGACGGCGCGCACGATCGCACTCGGTGACCGCATCGTTCCCTACGTGCTGCGCCGCGCCCGGCGACGTACCATCGGTCTGACCATCGACCACCGCGGATTGCGCGTCGGCGCCCCGCCGCGTGCCTCGATCAAGGAAGTCGAAGCGCTGATCCTGCACCATGGGGCTTGGGTCGCCAACAAGCTTGATGAGTGGCGCACGCGGCGTCCCGCTGAAGCATTGAAGGTCATCGACGGCCTTCACCTGCCACTGCTCGGCGGAACGCTGGAAGTCCGCCTGTCCGTCGGTGCCAATCGCGCACTCTGGAGTGCGCAAACGCCGCCGGTTCTCACGCTTCTTCTGCGCGCCCCCGATGACGCCGCTCAGGTGCTGGAGCGCGCGTTGCGCAGGCGTGCCACCGAGCTGTTCGCCGAACGGCTTTCCCTCTTTGCCGCGCAAATGGCGCTGCATCTGCCGCCGCTGTCGCTCTCTTCGGCACGCACACGCTGGGGCAGTTGCAGCCGAAGATCAGGCATCCGGCTGAACTGGCGGCTGATCCATTTTCCGCCGCATATCGTCGACTACGTCGTCGTGCATGAACTGGCGCACCTGCACGAGATGAACCATAGCCCCAGATTCTGGGCAGTCGTCGAACAGCATTATCCCGATCACCGCCGTGCGCGCGGCGAGCTGAAGCTGCTCGCCGCGACTTGCCCGCGCTGGTAACCAGCCGCTACTCAGTGCCCGCCGCGCAAAGCCGCGGTTTCGACACGCTCGATCTCCGCGCGCACCGCGGCCTTCATTTCGCGCTCACGCCGCGACTGCGTGCGAATCGTCATCAGGCTGTAGGCGATGATACCGACCGATACGGTGAGGATGAGGATCGTCGCCGCAGCGTAGATCGACGGATTCACGCCGCGCCGCGCGTAACCGAAAATCACCTGCGGCAGCGTGGTGACGCCCGGCCCGGAGAGGAATTCCGAGATGACCACGTCGTCGAAGGACAGCGTGAAGGTGAGCATCCAGGCGGCGATCAGCGAGGGCAGGATGTTGGGCAGCGTGACCAGAAAGAACACCTGCACGGGACGGCAACCGAGATCCATTGCCGCTTCTTCGATGCTGCGGTCCATGTCGCGCAGGCGAGCGCTGATGACGACCGTCGCGTAGGCCATGCCGAGCAGGGTGTGCCCGATGACGATCGTCGTCACACCGCGATCCGGCCAACCGACGGCGTGCTGGACCGAGACCATGAGCAACAGTAAGGACAGGCCGATGATCACCTCGGGCATGACCAGCGGTGCACTGACCAGGCCGGAGAACAGCGAACGCCCGCGAAAGCGCTGGTAACGCACGAGGACGAAGGCGGCAAAGGTGCCGAGGATGGTCGACAAGGTCCCGGTGACCACCGCCACGCGCAGCGACAGGAAGAAGCCGCTGACCAGCCGCGAGTCGTTGAGCAGCGCTGTATACCAACGCGTCGAGAAGCCCGTGAAGATGCCGTCCTGGCGCGTGCTGTTGAACGAAAAGAGGATCAGGAAGACGAGCGGCGTATAGAGGAACAGATAGACGACGACCATCCAGAAACGGCCGAAATGGTTCTGCAGGAAACGGGCGAGGGTTTGGGAGAGCTTGCTCACGTCATTCCTCCGCCGCGTCGCGCTCGGCGCTGTAGTGGTTGTAGACAGCCATCGGCACCAGGATGAAGAGGATCATGACGATCGCCAGCGCGGCGGCGCGCGGCCAGTTGTTGCTGCTGAACATTTCGTCCCAGACGACGCGGCCGATCATGATGTTCTCGGCACCGCCGAGCAGCGAGGGGATGACGAACTCGCCCAGGCAGGGGATGAACACCAGCATCGAGCCGGCGATGATGCCGGCCTTGGAGAGCGGCACGGTGACCAGCCAGAAGGCTTTCCACGGGCTGGCGCCGAGGTCGTGCGCGGCTTCGAGCAGGCGGAAGTCCATCTTCACCAGCGTCGCGTAGAGCGGCAGGATCATGAACGGGCAATAGACGTAGGTCATGCCGACCAGCATCGAGACGTCCGAATAGAGGAGCTGCAGCGGCTCCGCAGTGATGCCGAGCCAGATCAGCGTATTGTTCAGCACGCCCTGGTCGGCAAGGATGCCCTTCCAGGCGTAGACGCGCAGCAGGAACGAAGTCCAGAACGGCAGCATGATCATCATCAGGAGCGCCGGCTGAAACGACTTCCTCGCGCGCGCAATCGCGTAGGCAAACGGGTAGCCAATCACCAGGCACAGCACGGTCGTCCAGAACGCGTACTTGACCGAGGTCAGGAAGGCCTCGATGTAGATCGTCTGCCCGAACAGCGCGGCGCCGCTGTCCGTCGTTTCCTCGAAGATCGACACATAGTTCTGGTACTTCAGCATGATGCGCAGCACGCCGTCGACCGTTTCCATCAGCGGTGCGAACGGATCGACGCCGTTGCCCATGTCGGTGACGCTGATGCGCACCAGGATGAGGAAGGGGACGACGAAGAAGATCAGCAGCCAGACGAACGGCACGCCGATGATGAAGCGCTTGCCCAGACGCAGTTGGGAAAGTCTTTCCAGGATCATGACGCCCTCGCCTTATTGCGTCAGAACGACGGGATCGGCCTCATCCCACCAGAAGAAGACCTGATCTTCCCACGTGATGTCGATGTTCTCCAGCCGGCTGCCGTTCGGTTCGGTGACGACGACGGTGCGCCCGCTCGCGGCCTCGACGACGAAGGAGGTGTAGCTGCCGAAATAGGCGATTTCGCGCACCTTGCCGCTGAAGAGATTGACCGAGACATCCGCCGGCCGGTTCTTCGCGATGTAGATCTTCTCCGGCCGCACGGCGACGGCCAGCGGCATGCCGATGGCGCCGCCGATGCCGTGCGAGATGTGCATGACGCCGTGATCCGTCGTGATCTCGCAACGATCCGGCTCGTCGACGCTGAGTTGCCCGTCGAAGAGATTGACGTTGCCGATGAAGTCGGCGACGAAGCGGTTGATCGGGCACTCGTAGATTTCCTTCGGCGTCCCGACCTGCAGCACCCGCCCGTGGTGCATGACGGCGATGCGCGAAGCCATCGTCATCGCCTCTTCCTGGTCGTGCGTCACCATCACCACCGTCACGCCGACCGATTCGATGATGTTGACCAGCTCAAACTGGGTGCGCTGCCGCAGCTTCTTGTCGAGCGCGCCCAACGGCTCGTCGAGCAAAAGCAGTTGCGGCTTTTTCGCCAGGCTGCGCGCCAGTGCGACGCGCTGCTGCTGACCGCCGGAAAGCTGATGCGGCTTGCGCTTGGCGTAAGGGGTCAGTTGCACCAGATTGAGCATTTCCTCGACGCGCGCCTTGATCTGGGGCGCGGGCATGCCCTCGCGCTTCAGGCCGAAAGCGATGTTGTCCCAGATGTTGAGATGCGGGAACAAGGCATACGACTGGAACATCATGTTGATCGGCCGCTCGTAGGGCGGGAAGGACGCGATATCGACACCGTCCAGGAACACCTTGCCCGAGCTCGGCTTCTCGAAGCCGGCCATCATTCTGAGCAAGGTCGACTTGCCACAGCCGGAACTGCCCAATAACGCAAAGATCTCGCCTTTCTGGATCGAAATCGAAACCTCATCCACGGCGATGACCTCATCAAATCGTTTGACCAGATTATCGGTACGTAAAAACCCCGGGTTACGAGGGTCCAGCTGGCTCATGGCGGTTAGTTCCTGCTCTTGGGTCAAATGCATGAAAAAAGCTGTGCCCGCCGACCAGGGCGAGCACAGCCTCGAAACCGATGACGCTCATCGGCGCGGCTTATTTGCCTTTCTTGAACTGCGTATAGACGTTGCTCATCGATTCGCGCGCCTCGTTGCTGAAGCTCGACGGCGACACCATCTTCGCCATCGTCTCGGCATCGACGAACACCGTCTTGTTCTGCGCAATTTCAGGATTCACCTTCTCCAGGCTCGCCTTGTTGGCCGTCGCGTAGCTCAGTTCGTTGGTCAGCGTGGCCGAGACCTCCGGGCGCAGGTAGTAGTCGATGAACGCCGCGGCATTCTTCGGATGCGGCGCGTCCTTCGGAACCGCCAGCGAGTCGAAGAAGATCAAACCGCCGGTCTTCGGCAGGAGAACCTCGATTTCATTGCTGCTCTTGTTCTCAATCGCCCTGCTCCGTGCGATGTTCATGTCACCGGCCCAGCCGAGCGCCACGCACGCCTTGCCACCGGCCAGGTCGTCGATCATCGTGCTGGTGAACATGCGAACGTCGCCGCGCACCTTGGCCAGCATTTCGCCCGCTGCCTTGTGATCGGCCGGATCGTTGGAATAGGCGTTCTTGCCGAGGTAGTGCATGGCTGGCGGAACGATCTCGGTCGGCGAATCGAGGAAGGCGATACCGCAGGATTTGAGCTTCGCCGTGTATTCCGGGTTGAACACGAGATCCCAGGCGTTCTCCGGCATCGGCGTCGAACCAAGGGCCTTGGCAACCTTGCCCTTGTTGATGCCCACCGTTGTATAACTCCACGCCCACGGCACCAGATAATCATTGCCGGCGTCAACCGAAGCGAGCTTGCTCATGATCGCCGGATCGAGGTTGCCGAGGTTCGGAATGCGCGCCTTGTCGAGCTTCATCAGCAGACCGCCGTCGATCTGCGACTTGGCGAACACGGCGCCCGGAACGACGAGGTCAAAACCGCTGTTGCCGGCAACCAACTTGGCGTGCAGGCCTTCGTTGTTCTCGAAGGTCTGGTAATTCACCTTGATGCCCGATTCCTTCTCGAAATTGGCCACCATGTCGGCCGGAATGTAGTCGGCCCAGTTGTAGATGTTCAGCACCTTTTCTTCGTCGTTGGCGGCGACCGGTGCAGCAGCCGGTGCGGCCTCGGCGGGAGCGGCTGCCGAGGCGGCGGCTTCAGCCTTCGGCGCTTCGGACCGTACCGGAGCCGGCGCTGGCGCCTCGGCCACGGGCGCCTCCTTTTTCCCACAAGCCGTCACAGCGAGAACCGACAGCGCAAGAACCAGGATATTCCGTTTCATCGTACTGATAACTCCAAAAGAAAAACGCGGGGGAACAGAGGGAAGGAACCGTGGCGTACCAAGGGATGCCGGGGTGAATTCTATCCCGAATTTATCGTTGGTTTCGTCAATATTATCGACATGACCACTGTGTTTCCTGGTTGCCAAGCCGGACGCAATAAGCGCAGAATCAAGCGGCATAGCGTGCGAACATTCCCGAACCAGAAAACGAGCTCGTCCATAGCCAAATCCGGGCGCGGGCGAAAGGGTAATCGTCATGTCAGGCATCCGGCAGCCACTCCTCTCGATCGTCACCGCGCCCGCGCCCTGTGCTTGCTCTGGCCTTGCGTTAGCCGACCCGCTCGACCGGTCGTCCTGCAAGCTCCTTCCGGGATCGGGTATCTGACCATGCCGGCGAGCCGCGCACGCCCGAACCTGCACAACGCATCGATGGCTTTCGCCGTACTCGCGGCGCTTCTGGCGATGGTCGGCGGCGCTGTCGTCCTGGCCGGTTATCTGCTCGATCTCCCGGCCTTGCGCGCCATCCTGCATGGATGGGCGCCGATGAAGCCGACCTCGGCGTTGTGCTTCATTCTCAACGGGCTGGCACTCCTTTTCTCGCTGCTCACTACCGGCCGGCCCGACGGCGCCAACACGGCACCGCCCGTTGGTCCGGTCTGCTCGCGCTGCTGCTTGTTCTGCCGGTACTCGTCGGCCTGCTGACGCTCGCGGAACACCTGTTCGGAAGAAGCCTGCAGATCGAGGCGCTCCTGGTCAACGAGCGCCTCACCGCAACGGCTTCGGCGACCAGCTTCCGCATGGCGCCCGAGTCGGCCGTCAGCCATACGCTGCTGGCGATTGCCCTCTGGCTGAACACACCCCCGAGCCTCGCGCGCCGACGCCTGATGATTTCGTCATTCCTCAGCATCATGGTCGTGGCGCTCGCCGTCTCGGCCATGAGCACCTACTTCTCGCCGGCGCTCGGCATGTTTGGCTGGTTTGGTCTGAGCGTCATGGCCGGCGACGCGGCGATCCTGTTCATGCTGCTCGGCACCGCCTCTTTCCTGATGGTCTGCCGGCAGAAGACGTTCTCATGGGAACTCGGTAAGACCACGACGACCGGCTTCGCGCTCGGGACGGCTTTGCTCGTAATCATCGGCATCACCGCGATCCGCTCGCAGTACGAAGTCTCCGAGACCAACCGACGTCTGTCGAATGCCGACACGCTCTACGCGCGCAGCGCCGACACCTACTCGTACATCGCACAGCACCAGAGCTTCATCCTCAGCTACCTGCTCACCAACGACCTGCGCTCGCTCAACTCGGCGCAGGTTGCCGTCGACCGGGCGCGCTTCATGATCGACGAACTCGGCAACGGAAACTCGCCGTTGGGGCAGCTGGACAGCGCCCGCATTCCGTTCATGGAAAGGACCACGACCCTGCTCAAATGGTCGTCCGAAACGCTAACGACGATCCGGCGTGGCCTCAAGACTGAGGAAAAGACGGCCATCGCCACCGAAGGCGACAGGTTGCTGAACGAACTGGGCCTCGCCTTCGACCAACTCGAGGAAAAGCACCGGCACGTTTCGACCGGACTGCGCCAACAGACCGAATACGTGCGCAAGGCGGCGTTCCTGATCACCACGCTCGGGATGCTGGTGAGCATCGAACTCTTCGCGCTCGTCATGCTCCGCGTCAACCACCTGGTCAGCGAGCGGCACCGGGTCAAACGCGAGCTCATCGAGAGCGAACAGAACTTCCGCACGCTTGCCGACTCGGGACAGGCGTTGATCTGGACGGCTGGCATCGACAAGGAGTGCAACTACTTCAACCAGAGCTGGCTCAACTTTACCGGCCGCAGCCTGAAACAGGAGCTCGGCAATGGCTGGTCCGAAGGCGTCCATCCGGACGATTTTGAACGCTGCCTGGAAACCTACGTATCGGCCTTCGACCGGCGCGAGAAGTTCAGCATGGACTACCGCCTGCGCCATCATTCCGGCGAATACCGCTGGATTCAGGATGAAGGCGCGCCGCGCTACGACGCAGCCGGCGAGTTCGTCGGCTATATCGGCAATTGCTACGACATCACCGAACGCAAACTGGCGAGCAAGGTGCTTGAAGAAAGCGAGTTGCGTTTCCGCAAGCTGCTCAACGAGATCTCGTCGGTCGCCGTGCAGGGTTACGCGAGCGATCTGACGACACGCTACTGGAACCATGCCTCGGAGATGATCTACGGCTATCCGGCGAGCGAAGCGATCGGGGAAAAACTCACCGAACTCATCATTCCGCCCGAAATGACCGAAGCGGTCGAAAACGTGGTGGGCGAGATGCTGACTACCGGGATTCCACGACCGACCGAGGAACTGTCGCTGATGCGCAAGGACGGCTCGCGCGTCGATGTAATCTCAAGCCACGCGATCGTCGAGGTGCCGGGCAAGACGCCGGAACTCTTCTGCGTCGACATCGACATCAGCGCGCGCAAGCAGGCCGAGGCCGAGCTGGAAAAGTACCGCAACCACCTGGAGGAGCTCGTCGCCGACCGTACCAACGCGCTGGCCGAAGCGAAGAATGCCGCCGAGACGGCCAACCGCGCCAAAAGCACCTTCCTGGCCAACATGAGTCACGAGATCCGCACGCCGATGAACGCGATCATCGGCCTCGCCCACCTGCTGCACAAAGACATCAAGGAAACCGGCCCGCGCGACAAGCTGGCGAAGATCGGCGAAGCGGCGCAGCATCTGCTCGGCATCATCAACAACATCCTCGACCTCTCAAAGATCGACTCCGGCCGCCTGACGCTCGAGGAAAGCGAGTTCTCGCCCCGAAAGCTCATCGACAGCACGCTGTCGATGCTCAACGAACGCGCCGTGGCCAAGGGCCTGCAACTGTGCACGGCGATCGACAGCACGGTGCCGCCGCTCCTGATCGGCGATCCCTTGCGCTTGTCGCAAATTCTGATCAACTTCGTCGGCAACGCGATCAAGTTCTCCGATACCGGCACCATCAGCGTGCGCCTGCGCCACATCGAGGACGACGAACAGAGCGTCCGCCTGCGGCTCGAAGTCAGCGACCAGGGCATCGGCCTGAGCGAGGAGCAGCAGAAACGCATCTTCCACGCCTTCGTCCAGGCGGACAGTTCGTCGACGCGCAAGTATGGCGGCACCGGGCTGGGCCTCGTCATCAGCCGGCACCTGGCGCAGATGATGGACGGCGACATCGGCGTCGACAGCCAGCCCGGTGACGGGAGCACCTTCTGGATCACCGTTCGCCTAAAGAAACCGGCGAGAGCATCTACCGAGCAGGCGGCGGCCGAAGGAGACGTCATGCTGGAAGACGTCATCCGCGCGCGCTTCGCCGGCCATCGCGTGCTGCTCGTCGAGGACGACCCGCTCAGCCGCGAAGTCGCCATGGAACTGCTCCGTCTTGCCGGATTGGTCGTAGAGGCCGCGGGCAACGGCGAAGAAGGTGTCGCCATGGCACGGGAGCGTGATTATTCGCTGATCCTGATGGACATGCAGATGCCGATCATGGGCGGTCTCGAAGCCACCGAAGCGATCCGCCGTCTGCCGGGAAAAGCAGAACGACCATTCATCCTCGCCATGACCGCCAACGCCTTCGACGAAGACCGGCAAGCCTGCCTCGATGCGGGCATGGACGACCACATCCGCAAGCCGGTCGACCCGGACTCGCTCTACGCCACACTGCTGCAATGGCTTGAGCGCCTCTGAGCGAGCGCGTCGCCAGCGGGTTTGGAACTTCGGCCGGCGAATGCTGCCAAG
>NZ_JAGOIT010000005.1:27465-44445 GCF_017995515.1 Propionivibrio sp. | reverse complement strand
GGACGACCACATCCGCAAGCCGGTCGACCCGGACTCGCTCTACGCCACACTGCTGCAATGGCTTGAGCGCCTCTGAGCGAGCGCGTCGCCAGCGGGTTTGGAACTTCGGCCGGCGAATGCTGCCAAGGTAGAATCCTTTCCCCACCGCCCGCTCGCACGCGGGAAGTCAAACGGCACAACCGCTACAGGAACCCCATGAGAATCCTCCACACCATGATCCGCGTCGGCAACCTCGAACGCTCCATCGCCTTCTACACCGAAGTCCTCGGCATGAAACTCCTGCGCCGGCAGGACTACCCGGAAGGCCGTTTCACGCTGGCCTTCATCGGCTATTGCGAGGAAAGCGAAGGCGCCGTCCTCGAACTCACGCACAACTGGGACACGCCCGCGTACGAGCTGGGCAACGGCTTTGGCCACGTCGCGCTCGGCGTCGACGATGCCTACGCCACCTGTGCGTTGATCAAGGAACGCGGCGGCAAGGTCACGCGCGAGGCCGGCCCGATGAAGCACGGCACGACCGTCATCGCCTTCGTCGAGGATCCCGACGGCTACAAGATCGAACTCATCCAGACCGGTACGCTCTGATCGCCAATGACCTTCCCGTCCTTTTTCTCCGACATCCCGGCCATCGTCGTGCATGACCGGCTGGCCGAATTCCTTGGCGCCGCCGAGGGCGGCATCATCGAATATCGCTACGCCGATGCCGTCAAACTCGCCGGCCATTCCTGCCC
This sequence comes from Propionivibrio sp., assembly GCF_017995515.1. Lineage (GTDB taxonomy): Bacteria > Pseudomonadota > Gammaproteobacteria > Burkholderiales > Rhodocyclaceae > Propionivibrio. Next base: position 43,714 of record NZ_JAGOIT010000005.1, on the reverse strand, counting down.
GACGGTCGCCGGTGCCTACCTGCTGGCCCGCCGTGCGCTCGCCGCGCTCTACCCGGACGCGCTGCCGGAACGCGGCGACATCCAGGTCGAGTTCCGCAACGCGCAGGAGAATGGCGTCACCGGCGTCATCGCAGCGGTCGTCGGGCTGATCACCGGCGCAGCCGGGGTGGGCGGGTTCAAGGGTATCGCCGGCCGTTTTTCCCGCCGCGACCTGCTGCGGTTCGACGATCCCGATCAACCCGGCGAAGTCGCATTCATGCGCCGTGACAACGGCAAGCGCTTCGAGTTGACGCTGCATCTCGAGCAGGTGCCGCCCGATCCGCGCACGGCACCGCTGTTGCAGCGCCTGCTGGCGGGCGAGAGCGACCCCGCCATCGCGCGCGCTTTCGCCGACCTGTGGCAGGAACGCGTCCGCCGCATCCTCGTCGACCACATCGACGACCAGCGTCTGGTGACACTGGTCTAAACCTCCCCCACGAGGGTTGTTGATACGGCGAGGAAATGCTTGAAGTCCGTTCGGGCTGAGCTTGTCGAAGGGAGGGCGGACTTCGACAGGCTCAGCCCGAACGGAAATTGAGACTTCTTCGTGCCAGATCAATAGTCGCCGCGAATCAACGCGATGAGATCGTCGGTCGAGGGTAGTGACGATGCATCTCCGTCATCCAGAATGCTGTCGGCCAGCGCCCGTTTCTCGTGGTGCAGGTCGACGATGCGCTCTTCGATGCTGCCCTTGCTGACCAGCCGATAGACGGTCACCGGCCGCTGCTGGCCGATGCGGTGGGCGCGGCCCATCGCCTGGTCCTCGGCCGCCGGGTTCCACCAGGGGTCGGTGATCACGACGTAGTCGGCAGCGGTCAGGTTGAGGCCGAAACCGCCGGCCTTGAGGCTGATCAGGAAGAGGTCGGCGTCGCCGGCCTGGAAGGCGGCAACGCGTTTGCTGCGTTCGGCGGCCGGCGTCGCGCCGTCGAGGTACTGGTAGCGGATCCCGGCGGCGTCGAGCGGCACGCGCAGGATCTGCAGGAAATCGACGAACTGGCTGAAGACGAGCGTCTTGTGACCATTGGCCGTGAGCTCCGCGGCCAGTTCGGCGAAAGCCTGCACCTTGGCGCCGGCGATGCCGAATTCGGGACTGGTCAGGCGCGGGTCGCAAGCGGCACGGCGCAGCTTCGTCAGCTGAGCCAGGATGTTGAAACGCGCCTGCCCGGCCTGGGCGGCGCTGAGGTTGTCGTTGAGCCCATTGACGTCGCTGATCGCTTGCCGGCGTAGCGCTTCGTAGTGGGCCGCTTCCGCCGTGTCCGGCGTCACCGAAAGGACGAGTTCGGTACGCGGCGGCAGATCCTGCAGCACCTGCGCCTTGGTGCGACGCAGGACGAAGGGTCCGATCAGGCGTTTCAGCACGTGCTGAGCCTCGCGGTCGCGGCTGCGCTCGATGGGGCCGGCGAAGCGTTCGTTGAAGCGACCGATGGTGCCGAGCAGACCGGGGTTGGCGAAGCGCATGATCGACCACAGCTCGGCCAGGCGGTTCTCCACCGGCGTGCCCGACAGGGCCAGGCAGAAATCGGCCGGCACGTCGAACACCGCCTGCGAGCGCTTGGCGGCCGCGTTCTTGATCGCCTGCGCCTCGTCGGCGACCAGCGTGTGCCAGCTGCGCCCGGCGAAACGGGCCTGCGCCAGTTGCAGCAAGGTGTAGGAGACGATCAGCACGTCCTGCGGTCCGGCCTCGGCGATCAGCTGCTCGCGCTCGTTTTCGTCCGCCTCGCTGTAGATGCGGGCGTTCAGACCTGGCGCGAAGCGCAGCGTTTCTGCCAGCCAGTTGCCGCAAACCGAGGTCGGCGCGACGACCAAGCACGCGCCGCCGCGCGCGCGTTCAAGCATGACGGCGAGCGCCTGCAACGTCTTGCCCAGCCCCATGTCGTCGGCGAGGCAACCGCCCATGCCGGCCGCCGCGAGACGCATGGCCCACTGGTAGCCGTCTTCCTGATAGGGGCGCAGATCGGCCTGCAGGGTTTTCGGCAGTTTCGCCTCGACCGACTGGGCGGCGCGCAGACGCTCGATGGCCTGGCGAAAGTCGGCACCCGCCTCGAGCTCGGTGCCGTCGAGCACCTCGTCGAGCCAGGCGGCGGCGATCTGCGGCACTTTGCTGCCGTGCTTGTCGGTTTCGGCGACGGCGGCAAGATCGAGCAGCTTCTGCTTCAGCGCACGCGTCAGCGCGACGTACACGCCGTCGCCCATCGGCATGAAACGGCTCTTGTCGCGCGCCGCGGCAAGCAGCGTTTCCAGTTGTACGACCAGGCCCTCGTCGAGGCGCGCCTGGCCGGACACCCGAAACCAGTCGCGCTCCTTGCTGACGGTGATGCCGAGCTTTCCGGCATCGACGCTGATCGTACGAAGGCGTTTTCCTTTCGGCCAATCGACTTCGGCAATGGCGGCATGCGCAGGCAGGCCTTCGACCAGCCCGAGCGCGAGCTCCGGGTCTTCGATCAACCAGTCGCCGTTTTCCGCATCGCCGGTATCTTCCAGGAACGGAAAGGCATCGAGCAGGCTCTCGAGGTGCTTCTTCTCGGCCGAAAGATTGCGTTCCGTGCCCACGGTCTCGCCGCCGATTGCCGCCATCAGCCGCACGCGCCCGCCGCCCACCGGCAGGCGCGGGCCGTCGGCACCGAACGGCGCGGCGACGAGGCGCAGCGACAACGACTCGCCGACCGGCGCCAGCTCCGCCCGCAAACGGGACTCGCTCGGCACTTGCCGCGAAGCCTGCGCCGAATCGGCGTGCACCTGGAAGTGGCCGGTCAGCGCCTGCAGGGTCTTGTCGAGTTCGGCCGTCGCGCCCTCGGCGTTCGCCGGCACCGCGAAGCGGCCGGAAACGAGCTGGGCAGCGCGTTTCTGTGCCACCGTGTAGCGTATCAGCCGGACACGCTGCGGCCCGTCCGGCTGCAGGGTGATCAGGCGCAGCGCCTCGGCGTCGCGTTTCTCCTCCGCATCGTGGTAGTAGCGCTCCTCCTCTTCGGGACGTATGGGCGGACTGATGCGCATGGCGATCTTGTCGCCGCGGCGGACGACCTCCAGCTCGGGCTGCGCTTCGACGAGCTCGACCAGCAACGCCGGCGCAGGCTCGATCGCGACGGCCGGGTGCCCGACCAGCGCACCGACGGCGGCGGCCAGATCGAGGGTGAAGCGTTTGCTGTAGTAGCGGTCGGGGCGCAGGCAGCGGGCCAGCTTGGCATCCTCCGGCAGCAAGGACTGATCGGCAGCCAACCGGGAGAGCGGCAGCGCCTTCGGACTGCTCCAGCCACGACGGCTGCGCTTCTGCTCGAAGGGTTTGATGTCGAGCAGTTCGCCGTGCTTGCCGATCGACAGCACCCACAGGATGCGCGTTTTCTCGCCGCCATCTTTACCCTTGGTGTCCGACGCCCCGTCGCCCGCCAGTTCCCGCAGCGCGGTTAGCACATCGCGCCACGGATCGCCATTACCGTCGACGAAGAACCCTTCCGGCGGCTCGCCCCCGGCGAGGACGGCTTCGGCGCCGTCGAGCATGGCGAGCAGCGTGTTGAAGCGGAAGTTTCTCAGGCGCTCGCGCAGTCCGCCAAACACCGCCACCTCGCCCACCTTTTCGCTCACGCCCAGTTTCTCGGTGCCCAGCCAGGCGGCGAGCTGGACTTTCCAGAAGAGCGACAGCGAATAACGCTCGTAGCGTGAATCCTGCAGCGAGAACACACTCGGCACCAGCGCAGCATTGCCCAGACGCACGTCGATGGCATGGACCCAGCGGCCCCAGTCGTCATGGGCGCAGGGGGTTCGCGTTCCGGCCTCGCCAATGCAGAATTTGCGCGCCAGCTGGAGCCTCTTCTCGCCGCCCTGCGCCAACAAACTGAGCGGGTAGAGCCAGGCGATGCTTGCCGGAAATACCCGCTTGCGGATGCCCAAATCACTCTGGCCGCGTTTGAGGGCGACCTCGAACGCCTGTTGTCCGGCGAGCCACTGCCCGTCGGCGATCGACGCGGCCGCACGCAAGGCGTCGCAGCCCGACCCGTCAAGGCGATCCAGCGCTTTCTGCATCAGCTCACGGTCGTCGCGCTGGAGGGCAATATCGGCCAACGCCATGCGCAGGCCCGGCGCCAGGCTTCCCGGATCGATCTGCAAGCGCTCTACCGCCCAGTCGACGACCGGCAGGTACTCGCCGGCCCAGAGGTTGCCGAACGTGAGGACGGCCTGGTAGGCGAGTTCGCTCTGCCAGAAGGGATCAAGGCGCTCGAACAAGGCCGCATCGAATGGCAGCACGACGGCTTCGAATGCCAACGGCACCCAACTCTCCAGCTGGTTGATCAGCTTGAGAATGGGAAAAACCTCCTCCCGGGTACTGCCGGCCACAAACATCGCACGCAGCAAGGCAATCGCGCCGGAATGACTGTTGCTGAAGGTGTAGTACCGCAGCTGCCGCAGGTCGTAGCCGTGAAAACGACAGATCAGGGCAACCAGTTCGCGGCCATCCTTGAGCTCAAGCAATTGCCGGTAGAGCGCGACGCGCAGCCCGTCGGCCAGCCGGATGTAACCCGGCCGCTGCGGATGTTCCTCGATCAGCTTCTTCCGCCGCAGTTCATCGAGCCCGGCCTTGACTTTCTCGGCCGTGAAGTTGCGCCCGTCCGGGTTCTTGAGCCCCAGGTGCGGCAGCACGTTGTAAAGATCGGTGCGCGTACGGTAGGTCCAGAGCAGCGCGCTGGCCAACGCGACCTTGTGGGTGTCGGCGGAAAGCCCGTGCTTGTCCAGCTTGCCGATTGTATCGGCTGGCGGTTCAGTGCCAAAAAGATCGTTTGTCATGGAAGTTCAGTCGTCAGTCGCTATCGGGGCGTGCCAGCTGGGTGCGATTCGCTTTGTCAGCGCCGGAAAAAGTAGCCTATATTGAACCTGCTCTGCATCCGCAGACATTCGAGAGGAGCGCAATCATGGGCAAAGCCAAGGAAGCCAGCAAGGAAGCGAAGAAACAGCCGACCAAGACACCCAAGGAAAAGAAAGCGGCCAAACAGGCGAAGAAGCACGGCTCGACCAACACGCCGCTCGTCGGCAGCCACTGAGGCATTGGCGCTACCGGCAACAAGCATTTACTTCACGTCAAACTCAAAACTGGCCGCCACCTGATCTTCGATCACCACCTGTAGATGGCGGTGGCCGGCCGGCTCATCGGGGCCGACTTCCCATTCGCCGTAGATCTTTCCTTCCACCGGCACCAGTTGCCGCTGGCTGATCTGATTGTGGCGGGACAGCGGCATCTCCAGGTCGGCGACGATCGGATCGTCGGACTTGGGCTGCTTCACCGGATTCGGCAGCAGGTACTCCTCGCGCACGCTGAGGCTGCGCCGGGCGGTCTGGACTTCGATCACCCAGCCATAGCGCTGGCCTTCGCGGTGCGGGACGACGCGCGTCGGGGCGAACGCGACCGCGCGCGAATCACTGGCGTCGAAGATGCCGAACTCGGCGCCGACGATCGTTACGGCCGCCGGCGCGGCCTCCTCGGCCAGTGCCGGCTGACCAGCGATCATCGACAGTGACAGGGTAAGGGCGCGGAAAATTCGGGTCGTCATTGCTTGATCCGGGAACGGAAAAATACGGGGCGCCGGCGTCCCGGCGCCGCGGATGGTCAACGAACCATATCTTCGATCGCATCGACGACCATCGAGGTGCCGACGGCGATCATCAGGACATCGGCGCCAAGTTGCACGTAGCGGTGTCCGGCCGGTGGCGGCGGCAGGCGATAGCGCAAGTCGCGCGGCAAGTCATAAACGACGAGGTCGTGCGGCAACGGACGCCCGCGCGCCCACTTCCTGGCCTGACCGGGCGGCATGCAGCCGTTGCCTTTCTTGGCCAGGCCGGGCGGACAACCCTTGCCGCGCGCCGGGCTCTGGTAGTACTCCTGAACGGCGCGCCGGTCACTGTCGCCAAAGCGGAACTCGACCGACACCGAAGTGCCGCCGTTATCACCGTTCTTGTGGCCGTTGTTCCCCTTGTCCTTGTTGTGCTTGCCGCCCTTCTCGGCCAGGGCGCCGAGCGGCGAAAGCGCAAGCATCAAGGCAACGGCCAGCGCCGCCAATGGGGCGTGTTTGCGAGTTTCCATAGCGATTCTCCTCTTCAAAACGTGTTCGGACGATGGCCGCAGTATACCGGCATGCCGCCGGACCGACCTTACACCGCGGGAAGTCGGGCCAGTCCGGCGCACACCATCGCCAGTTCCTGCAGTACGGCATCGAGGCGCGGCCGGATCAATTCCTCCGGTCCGTCGCGGCAGACGTCCTCCAGACTGCGCGCCAGTTCGCTCAGATTCGAGGCACCGATCATCATCGCCGCGCCCTTGAGCGAATGCGCGAGACGCGTCGCCGTCTTCATGTCCCCGGCGGCGCAGGCGGCCGGAAACTGCACGCCAAAATCGCGCCCGTGCGACTCGAGAAAGAGCTTCAGCAGCTTGCGGTACAAGTCGGTTTTGCCGTTCGCGTAATGCACACCGAGCCGGGTATCGACGCCGGACAGGACCGGCAGGCTCGCCATTGCCGGCACGGCAGGCTTCGCCTCGGGCGTGGCGGCAATGATCGTGCTGACGACGGGGCGCGGCAGATGTTCGGCAAGCGCCGCAAGCAAGTCTGCCGAACGGACGGGCTTGGTGATGTAGCCATCCATCCCGGCCTCGCGGCAGCGCTCGCGCTCGCTCGGCAGGGCGTTGGCCGTCAGCGCAATGATCGGCAGCTTGCGATAGCGCTCGTCCTGCCGAATGCGGCGCGTCGCCTCGTAGCCGTCCATGACCGGCATCTGGCAATCCATGATCACGCAATCCGGCAAGCGCTGCTCGACGGCCTCAAGGACATCGATCGCCTCCTGCCCGTTGCCGACGATGCGCACGCGCGCCCCGGCGCTCTCCAGCATGTCGCGCACCACTTCCTGATTGAGCGCCACGTCGTCCACCAGCAGCACCTCGACGCCCTTCAACGGCTGCGCTTCGCTGCGCCCTCGCGCGGAAGAACCGGCGGCGACAGCCGTTTTTTCGCCCGCTGCACGCAGACCGAGGAGGTGCGAGATTTCGACGAACAAGCCGCTCGCCGTCGTCGGTTTGACCATGAAGCCATCGAACAGATCAGCTCCGGACTCCAGCCGCCGATCGCGGGCGCTGCTGGCCATCAGGATGATCGGTGGCAAGCTGTCCCCGGTTTTCTGCGCACGCATCTGCCGCAGGATCTGCAGACTGTCCTCGTCCGGCAGGCTCAGGTCGAGCAGCACGGCGAGATATTCGCGTGCGCCATCGCGCGTCACCGCCAGCAGCGCCACCCGGCCGGATACGCACCCCTCGGTACGCAGACCGATCTGGCTCAACTGGGCGGCAATCGCCGTCTGCACGGCCGGGTTGTCGTCAACAAGCAGCACCGGCCGACCGCCGTGAGCGGCCAACTGTTGCGCCATCTGCGCCCATTGCGGCACCTGGCCCGGATCGATCCCGAGGCGGACGAAGAAGCTGAAACGGCTGCCGTGCCCCGGCACGCTCTCGACCCTGATCCGGCCGCCCATCAAACCGACCAGTTGCTTGCAGATGGCGAGCCCCAGACCGGTGCCACCGTAGCGGCGCGTTGTCGTCGTGTCGGCCTGCGTGAAGGCGTTGAACAGGCGCGAAGCCTCATCTTCCGAGAGACCGATGCCTTCGTCGATCACCGTAAAGACGAGATCGACCGAGCGCTCGTCGATGGCATCGGCGCGAACGCGGACGACCACGTTGCCCTGCTCTGAAAACTTGATGGCGTTGCCGACGAGGTTGATCAGGACCTGTTCAAGCCGCAGCGGATCGCCGACGAACACCCGCTTGTCCGATTCATCGACGTCGAAGACGAGCTCGATCGACTTCGCGCCGGCCTTCTCGGCAAACAGCTGGCCGACGCTCTCGAGCACGCGATCGAGTTCGAACGGCGTCTTCTCGATCGTCAGCTTGCCCGATTCGATCTTCGAAAAATCGAGGATGTCGTTGACGATACGCAGCAGGGAATCGGAAGCGCGCTGGATCTTCGAGACGTAGTTGTGCTGCTTCGAATTGAGGTCGGTCGCCAGGCACAGTTCGGTCATGCCGATGATCGCATTCATCGGCGTGCGGATTTCGTGGCTCATGTTGGCGAGGAAGTCGCTGCGCGCCTGCGCCAGCCGCTCGGCTTCCTGGCGCGCCTCCTCGCGCATGCGCTCCAGCCGCCGGCGTTCCATGACGTCGAGAAAGGCGAGCAGGACGACGATGAGCGGAATGACGCCGGCAGCGACCAGGAACATGCGGTCCGAAACACCGCTTACCGGGTTCGCCGCCAGCGAGATGAAGGACAAGGGCGTCTGCGCGATATCGACCTTGACCAGCACGTGCTCATCGACCGTACTGTGGATGATGGCGCCGGCGTTGATGGCTCCCTGCCCCTTGAGCTCTGCCCAGTGCACGTTCAACCAGTGGGACGTACCGTTCACGTTGAGCGGCACGCCGCTTTCACGGTCGACGAGCAGGCTTTGGCCGTCCAGCAGCGAGCGGCCGAACTGCGCAAAGCTCGTGTCGGCGCGCAGCCACGCCAGCAGTTCGCCGCGATAGCCCTTGTTGATCCACACCGGCGCGCTGACCATCAGCTCGCGATTCTTCGTGTCGAGGCGAATGCGCGTCGCCCGGTTGTTGGCGTCCAGCCAGGTGGGCAAATTCTCCAGACGCATCGGCGTGTTCCAGCTGGCGACCAGCATGCCGTCGCTGTCGATCAGCGCCAGCGCCGAATAGATCGCCTGCTCGCCGATGCGCTTGCGTGCGGCGACGGTTTCCAGCCGGTCCTCGATCACCTGCACGTTGAGGCCGAGACCGTACTCGTAGGTCATGCCGAGGTCGCGATTGGCGAAAAAGCTGCCGATCGTGTCGGACTCCGCCAGTTCGGAAATGTCGCTCCGCCGTTCCGAGAAGAAATACGAGATCGCCGAGGCCTGCTTTTCCGTCTCCAGTTTGAGCTGGGTCAGCGCGTTGCCCTGCAGCCGCTGCATCGACGTAAAGTTGCCCCAGAAAACCGCGCCCGCGTACGTGACGAAGATCAGCAGCGTGATGATGCTTTTCCTGTAACGCGCGAGGTAGGGGAAACGCCCGGATTCCTCAGCTTCTTCGCGCATCAGCGCCCGCCCGACACTTTCTGGAAGAATTCCGGGTGATAGCGCGGCGCGGCACGGTAGTACTTCTTCACCAGGCGCATGTAGGTGCCATCCTTCTGCACCCCGGCGAGGAACTCGTCGAACGCCTGGCGCAAGGCCGGGGACGTCTTGCGGAAGCCGGCCCCCATCAGCTGCGGCTCGGAGATCGGCCCGATCACCTTGATCTGCCTGCTCCATTTCTCCATCGCCACGATCAGGTCCGGGACGTCGAGCAGCGACATCTTGCTCTCGCCCTTGACCACGGCCGGGACGATGTCGTTCAGATTGGCGCTCTTGGTGAAGCGATGCAGCGGATAGCCCTTGCCCTCGATGTCATACAGGCGCGGGTCGAGGCAGGAGTTGTCCATCACGTAGGTCTTGCCGAGGCTCAGCTTCTTTTTGGTCTCCTTGATGTCGGTCTGCAGGTCGCCGCTCGGCTTGATCGGCTGCACCGAAAAGTCGGCGCGAGCGAGCAGCCACACCGCCGACGGGAAGGTCGGGGCAGAAAAGTCGATCACCTTTTGCCGCGGCGGCAGGATGGTCAGGCCGTTGGCGATGATGTCGCCGCGTATCGGCCGGCTGCCGACGGCGCGCATCGTCGGTTCGTACTCAAGCTCCTGCCCGATCAGGTCCTGGATGACGCCGGTCCATTCGGCCGGAACGTATTCGTAGCGCACGCCGATGTGTCGGGCAAAACGCTGGACGAGTTCGACGTCGAAGCCTTCGCCGCCGCCGCTGACGAAGCGCGCGTAGGGCACGCCGAGATGGCGCAGGACGCCGTTTTCGCGAACCTCGGCGAGGTCTTGCGCACTCCCCGGCATCGCCAAAAGAGACACCATCAGGACAAGAACTGCTTTGACGAAGCCGGCCGGACCGACTGTCGCGTGCGTGTTCACTTTCATGGATTGCTTCTCTGAAAAAGCCCGGTGTCAGCCAACGTCCGACAGCCCGGGAATCAAGCGTATGCGGAACCAATTGACCCGGCAATATAGCACCGGCGGACGAGGTTGCCGCGGCACGATTCTCCGCAGATGAATGCTTGCCTCCCTGGAACGTTTCGCGGACCATGGTTACTTCGCGACCACCACCATAGCGCAACAGCCTGCCATGTCACCGCTCATCCGCCGCTCGCTCATCGCCATTGCCATCGTCGCCACCCTCGCCGGCGCCGTCTGGTGGATTGGTCGCCCGAAACCGATCGCGGTGACGGTCAAGGAAATCGATCGCGGCATCGTCGAATCGAGCATCGCCAACACGCGCGCCGGCACGGTCGATGCCTGCCAGCGCACCAAGCTGTCGCCGATCATGGGCGGCCGCATCGAGGTGCTGGCGGTCAAGGAAGGCGACCGGGTGCAGAAGGGCCAGCTGCTGATGAAGCTGTGGAACGACGACCAGCAGGCGCAAAGCACGCTGGCGCTGGCGCAGGTGGCGACGGCGCGGCTGCGCGTAACCGAGGCCTGCAGCCAGGCCGCCAACGCCGAACGCGAAGCCCGGCGGCAAAGCGCGCTGCGCGAGAAGGGCTTTGTCTCCGGTTCGCGCGAGGAAACGGCGCGCACCGAAGCACAGGCGCGACGCGCCAGCTGCGCCGCGGCGAAGGCCGACGTCGCGCAGTTCGAGGCGCGGGTCAATGCAACACGCGTCGAGCAGGGGCGCACCGTGCTCTACGCCCCCTTCGCCGGCACCATCGCCAAGATCGTCGGCGAAGTCGGCGAGTACTCGACGCCGTCGCCGCCCGGCGTGCCGACGCCGCCGGCGATCGACCTGATCGACGACTCCTGCCTCTACGTCACGGCGCCGATGGACGAGATCGACGCCCCCAGGATCAGCGCCGGCCAGCCGGTACGCATCAGCCTCGACGCGCTGCCCGGAAAATCCTTCCCCGGCAAGGTGAAGCGCGTCGCGCCGTACGTCTCGGCGGTGGAGAAGCAGGCGCGCACGGTCGACATCGAGGCGACTTTTGACGACCCGCAAGCGCCCGGCAAGCTGCTCGTCGGCTACAGCGCCGACGTCGAAGTCATCCTCGCCGTGAGGAACGACGTCGTGCGCGTGCCGACCTCGGCGCTGCTCGAAGACAGCCGCGTACTGGTTGCCGGCGGCGACGGCAAGCTGGCAGAGCGCACGATCAAGGCCGGATTGGCGAACTGGGAGTACACCGAAGTGCTGGATGGCCTCGCCGCCGGCGACAAGGTCGTGACCTCGCTCGAACGCGTGGGCGTCAAGGCCGGCGTAGCCTACACGGTGGAGTCGAAATGACAGCAGAACCATTCACCACAGAGATGCCCCGCAGGAAGTCCCCTTGGGGGACACAGAGGCACAGAGAACAACAAAGAACCCGTTCGGTTTTTCTCGACGTTTTCTTTCTCTGTGCTTCCTCTGTGTCTCTGTGTCTCTGTGGTTCAAATTCGGTGTTCCCACCATGCCATCGCTGATCGAACTCGCCGGCATCGAGCGCGTTTTCCATCTCGGCGACAGCGAGGTGCATGCCTTGCGCCAGCTTGAGTTGCGCATTGATTCGGGCGAATACGTCGCCGTGATGGGGCCGTCCGGTTCCGGCAAATCGACGCTGCTCAACCTGCTCGGCCTGCTCGATCATCCGAACACCGGCACCTACCGGCTGGAGGGGCGCGACGTCACGACCCTGTCGCCGGAAGAACAGGCACGCGTGCGCAGCGAGCGCATCGGCTTCGTTTTCCAGAGCTTTCACCTCGTGCCGCGCCTCACCGCCGCCGAAAACATCGCGCTGCCGATGACGCTGGCCGGCATCGACCCCGCAGAGCGCGCGATCCGCGTGAACCAGGCGCTCAAGGACTACGGTCTGAGCGACCGCGCCAGCCACCGCCCGAACGAGCTTTCCGGCGGCCAGCGCCAGCGCGTCGCCATCGCCCGCGCCACGATCATGCAGCCGGCGATGATCCTCGCCGACGAACCGACCGGCAACCTCGACCGCGCCACCGGTGAAGAAGTCATGCGCCTGCTCGAAGAACTCAACCGAACGGGCGTCACGCTGATCGTCGTCACCCACGACGCCACCCTCGGCGCGCGCGCCGGGCGGCAGTTGCTGATGGAGGATGGGGAGTTGAGGAAGGATTCGAAATGAGCACAAACCCATCACCACGGAGACACAGAGGCACAGGGAATGCACCGGGAAAGACCTGCTTGATTTTGTCTTTCTCTGTGTCTCTGTGTCTCCGTGGTTAAAGGTTCGTCCGGCAATGCGTACCGCGGACCTCATCCGCTTCGCCCGCGACGCCGCCACCGGCAACCCGCTGCGCACCGCGCTGCTGGTGCTGGCGATGGCGATCGGCGTCGCTGCCGTCGTCGTGCTCACGGCGCTCGGCGACGGCGCGCGGCGCTACGTGGTCGACCAGTTCTCGTCGCTCGGCACCAACCTCGTCATCGTCCTGCCCGGCCGCTCGCAGACGGGCGGTTTCAATCCGGGCAACGCGATCACCAGCACGCCGCGCGACCTGACCATCGACGACGCCGAGTCGCTTCAGCGCGCGCGCTCCGTGCGCCGGGTCGCGCCGCTCGCGGTCGGCACCTCGGAAATCAGCTACGGCGGAAAGCTGCGCGAGGTGATGATCGCCGGCACGACGGCCAACTACATCGACGTGCGCACACTCAAATTGGCTCAAGGGCGTTTCCTATCAGCCAGCGACTGGCGGCGTGGCGCGTCCGAAGCCGTCATCGGCGCGAAGATCCGCGACGAACTGTTCGGCGTCGAACCAGCGCTCGGAAAGCTCATCCGCATCGGCGACCGGCGCTTCCGCGTCGTCGGCATCATGGCCTCGACCGGCCAGGGGCTGGGCATGAACACCGACGAGATCGTGCTCGTCCCGGTCGCGCTGGCGCAGGCCATGTTCAACAGCAACACGCTCTTCCGCATCCTGGTCGAGGCCAACAGCCGCGAGGCGATCGCGCCGGCCAAGGCGCACGTCGCCGAGATCCTGAAGCTTCGCCACGAGGGCGAGGAAGACGTGACGGTGATCACGCAGGACGCCGTGCTCGCCACCTTCGACAAGCTGCTCGGCGCGCTGACGCTGGCCGTCGCCGGCATCGCCGCGATCAGCCTGGCCGTGGCCGGTATCCTGGTGATGAACGTGATGCTCGTCTCCGTCGCCCAGCGCACCGCCGAGATCGGGCTCCTGAAGGCGCTCGGCGCCACCGGCGGCACCATCCGCACCGCCTTCCTGACCGAAGCGGCGATGCTCTCGCTCGGCGGCGCACTCCTCGGTTACCTGCTCGGGCAGGCCGGCGCGCTCGTCCTGCGCCAGCTCTACCCCGCCTTCCCCGCCTACCCGCCCGATTGGGCGGTGCTCGCCGGTCTCGGCACGGCGCTCGCCACCGGCATCCTGTTCGGCGTCTTGCCGGCGCGCCGGGCGGCGCGGCTTGATCCGGTGCAGTCGTTGGCGAAGCGGTGATGGTTATGAAAGAACATTCACCACAGAGACACAGAGGCACAGAGAATGCACAGCGAAAGACCCGCCTGATTTTGCCTCCCTCTGTGCCTCCGTGCCTCTGTGGTTAGCGGTTTTCTGCGTCTCTAGCCGTGATCCGCCCCGCCGACTCCCTCCACCTCGCCCTGCGCGCGATCACCGCGCATCGGCTGCGCAGCTTCCTGACGCTGCTCGGGATTGCCGTCGGCATCACGGCGGTGATCCTGCTCACGTCGATCGGCGAAGGCATCCACCGCTTCGTGCTCGCCGAATTCACCCAGTTCGGCACCAATATCATCAGCGTCACGCCAGGCAAGGTGAAGACGTCCGGGCCGGCGCCGACCGGTTTCCCGACCTCGGTTCGGCCGCTTACGCTGGAGGACGCCGAGAGCCTGCGCCGCCTGCCCTACATCAACGGCATGATCGCCGCCGTCTGGGGCAACACCGAGGTCAAGGGCAACGGGCGGCTGCGGCGAACGACCGTCAGCGGCGTTACACCGGAGATGCTCAAGGTGCACGGCGTCAAGGTGCGTAGCGGGCAGTTCCTGCCGCCCGAGGACGTCGAGAACGCACGCGCTTTCGTCGTGCTCGGCGCAAAACTGAAGTCGGAGCTATTCGGCCCGGCCAACGCGCTCGGCGCCCGCCTGACGGTGGGCAATCTGCAATTCCGCGTGATCGGCGTACTCGAAGCCAAGGGACAGTTCTTGGGCATCGACCTCGACGACGCCGCCTACATCCCGACGGCGCGTGCGCTCGAACTCTACAACCGCGACGGGATGATGACGATCGACCTGTCCTACGAGGAAGGCGTCCCGGCCGCCCGCGTCGCCGCGCTGATCACGAAAACGCTGAAGGCACGGCACGGACGCGAGGATTTCACGCTGACGACGCAGGAGGATATGCTGCGCACGCTGTCCTCGATCCTCGACGTCCTGACCATGGCCGTCGGCGCGCTCGGCAGCATCTCGCTGCTCGTCGGCGGCGTCGGCATCGTCACCATCATGACCATCGCCGTCAGCGAACGCACCGGCGAGATCGGCCTCCTGGTCGCGCTCGGCGCACCGCGGCGGACGATCCTCGGCCTCTTTCTCGGCGAGGCGGTCGCGCTCTCGGCGCTCGGCGGCTTGCTCGGACTGGCGCTCGGCTTCGGCCTCGCGCAACTGATACACCTCCTGGCGCCGGCGCTGCCGGTGCATACGCCGCTGGCCTTCGTCGTCATCGCCGAGCTGATCGCCATCGCCATCGGCCTACTCGCCGGCGTCCTGCCCGCCCGCCGCGCGGCGCGGCTCAACCCGGTCGAGGCGCTGCGCGCCGAGTGAAGCGGTCGAAAATCCTACAAGGACTCGTCGCCGTGCTCGCCGATGTCGAAGCGCCGCGTCCAGCCGCGCAGGAACATGCGTAGCCAGTAGATCGCCAGCACGAGCAGCGCCATCGGCCAGACGAGCGACACGAGGCCGCGCGCCTCGCGCAGGAGAGCCTCGGCTTCGGCGCCGAGGGTGATCAGCAGCATCGCGACGATGAGCGAGAGGACGACGCGCTGGCGCAGGGCAAGTCTCGAGGTAGAGCGTGGGGAAGGAGTATCAGTCGTTTCCATGAAGCACAATCTTTCCAATAGTGGTACAAAGCTTTGCCGATGAAGAAAACCCCTTCGGCCGACAACGTCATGTTAGTAGCCAACTTCACCCATACCCAAGACGAACCGCTGCTAAAATTCTCCAATTCGTAGTACGAATCTTTGGCGACCTGGAATCCAGAGAAAGGCGGCTGGCATTGGAAGACTGTCTCTACACGACAACCACGGGAATTGACTGCAAACCCGCACCTTCGACAGCCGATTCGCCCCCGACCGAAGAACTGGCGCGCTCGATGCGCGAACTGCTTTCGGACTTCCTGCACCGGCTCGAAACCGGCGAATGGCCCCTGCCGCCCGTCTCCGCACCAAATGCCTGGGTGGCGCAAGGCGCCGGGCATTTCCATCTGGCCGCGGAACTGTTCATCCAGCGAACCGGCTGGACGCATTTCGACTTTCCGCATACCAGTCGGCGCGTAAACGCCGGCGAGGCGATTCTCCTGCCACCCCGGCTCCTGCACGAGGAGCGGATCGGCCCATCCGAGACCGGCGAGCCGTTCAGCAACATGGTGCTGTATGCCGAAGGCGGCGGCCTGCGCTGCCATCTCGCCTGCGAAACGGAGCCGGGCGTCCCCGGCATCGCCCACCTTGAACTGCAATACCACCCGAAGGCGCAGCGCATCCACGACTGGCTGATCGAAGCCAGCCAGCTGAACGGCAGCGGGACATCTGGCGCGATGGAATTTCGGCAGGCGCGCGGCCTCCTGGCGGCGGCCATCGCCGGCGTGCTCGAAACGCTCGACGCCGCCGCGCCCGATTCCTGCGCGCCCGCCGAGCCGTCGCTCGTGTCGCGCGTGCGCGTCTTTGTCCAGAACCAGCTCGGCGACCATCAGCTCAGCGTGCGCCGTCTCGCCGAACAGGCGCGCTGCACGCCGGACTATCTCTCCAACGTGTTCAGCGTCGCCACCGGCGAGCACCTGACCGCGTTCATCAACCGCCAGCGCATCGAGCGCGCGGCACGCCTCCTGCGCGAGAGCGCACTGACGAGCAAGGAGATCGCCTGGGCCTGCGGCTTCGCGACGCA
>NZ_JAGOIT010000005.1:0-27365 GCF_017995515.1 Propionivibrio sp. | reverse complement strand
GTCTGCATCTGGCCCGACTACTACGGGATCACGTATCGCAACCCGAAGACGCTGCAACTCTCCGGCATCGAAATCGACATGGCGAACGAGCTCGGGAAGGAACTCGGCGCGCGCGTCGATTTCATCGACAGCTCCTTCGCCCGACTGATCGACGATCTCACAGCCGACCGCTGCGACATCGCCATGTTCGCCATCGGCATCACGCCGGCGCGCGCCGAAAAACTGAGCTTTTCGCCACCGCACCTGACCAGCGACATCTACGCGATCGCGACGCGCACCAACCGCCGCATCACGAGCTGGGACGACATCGACTCGCCCGGAACGATCGTCGCCGTCGCGCGCGGCACGCTGCACGAGACGGTGATGAAGGAGATGCTGCGCGACGCGCAACTGCTCATCCTCGACACGCCCTTCGCGCGCGAGCAGGAAGTGCAGGCCGGTCGCGCCGACGTGTTCATAACGGATTATCCGTACAGCCAGCGCTTTCTCGCCGGCAACGACTGGGCAAAGCTGATCGCACCGCGGGGAAAATATCACCTGACGCCTTACGCCTACGCAACGGCGCTCGGCGACGACGCCTGGCACGCGCGGATCGCGCGCTTCGTCACCGACATCAAGCGCGATGGCCGTCTGCTCGAGGCCGCCAGGCGACACAAGCTCGAGCCCATCGTCAGCCCATGATGAAACGCACGCAAATCCTGCGCCTTACCTTCCTTGCCGCGGCACTGCTGGCGGTGGGGAGCATGCTGGTCATCTCGGCCTTCGGCCTGTGGCGACTGCGTTCGGAAGCGATCACGAATGGCCTGGAGACCGCGGCGATGCATTCGCGCGGTTTCGAGGATCTGCTGACGCAAAGCCTGCGCCTGACGGCAATGATCACCGCCGCCAACCTGGAGAACGAGCGGCCGCGCAGCGACCCGGCGCACGTCGCCGAAACCTTCGCCACCGTGCTGCGCCACGCCCCTTTCCTGCGCTCGCTCTCCCTGCTCAACGAGGACGGGCGCGTCACGGCGAGTTCCAATCTCGCCAACATCGGCCTGACAGTTTCCACCGCCGCTTTCCTGCCGCCCGACGGCGACGAGCTGGGCAGCATGCGCGTCGGCGCACCGTGGGCCGGACGCGACCTGTTCCGGGGCCGCCCGAGCACACCGGAGACGCCTGTCGAGGGCGACGACCTGAACTTCGTTCCGCTGGTGCAAAAGGTGACGACGCTGGAGGGCACCGTCACCCTGCTCATCGCGCTCAACCCCGACTACTTCGTCAACCACTTCACGCAAAAACTCGACGCGGCCGAAGGCAGCGTGGACGTCCTGCGTTACGACGGCACCCTGCTCATGACGACGACTGTGAGCGGCAAACCGGGAAGCCTGCTGGACGCTGCCGTCAACGCTTTCCATCTCGCCGAAACAGAGTTCGGCCAGTTCGAGCAGGAATCAGTCGGCGCCAGCCTCGCGCCGCCGGCCCCCCGCCCGACCTTGACCGCGTTCCGTGCCTCGCGCCTCTACCCGGTCGTCGTCGTCACGCGCATCGACCGCGAGTACGCGCTACGCAACTGGAAGACGGCTTCGATCACGCTGGCCAGCGTGGCGCTGCCGGTTCTCCTCGGCCTCACGCTGCTCTCGGTCGCCTATTACCGGCGCCAGATGCTGCAGGCGGCGCAGCGCGAGGAATCGGCGCGGCTCAAGGCGATCAACGCGACGGTGTTCGATTCGAGCACGGAAGCCACGCTGATCACCGGCGTCGACGAGGTGATCGTCTCGATCAACGCCGCTTTCACTCGCGTGACCGGCTTTGCCGCAAACGACATCATCGGCCGCCACCTTGATGAACTGCTGGTCCCGGACGACAGCACGGCGCAGCTGCAAGACGAGGGGACGGCGCCACACGCCGAGCCGCCCACGGTTGAAATGCAACTGCGCTGCAAGGACGGTTCGCACATCTGGATAGAGATCCTGTCGACGCCCGAGTGCGACGCCGCCGGCCGCATCGTCGGCTACCGCCGCATCGGCCGCAACATCACCGAGCGCCGCGAGATGCAGGATCGGGTGCGCGAACTCGCCTTCCACGATCCGCTGACCGGCCTGCCCAATCGCCGCCTGCTCAACGACCGCCTCGGCCTGGCGATGGCGCAGAGCAAGCGCAGCGGCACCTACGGCGCCGTGCTTTTTCTCGACCTCGACAACTTCAAACCGCTCAACGACCTGCACGGCCACGACGCCGGCGACCAGTTGCTCATCGAAGTCGCCCGAAGGCTGCACGGCTGCGTGCGCGAAATCGACACCGTCGCGCGCTTCGGCGGCGACGAGTTCGTCGTCATCCTCGGTGCGCTGGACGCGACACCCGACGAGTCGCTCGCGCTCGCGCGAAACGTCGCCGAGAAGATCGCCACTGTCCTCGCGCGCCCCTACCACCTGAACGTGCGCCAGCACGACGGGACGGAACTCGCCGTCGAGCACGCCTGCACGTCGAGCATTGGCGCCACGCTGTACTTCGACAACGGAGTCCGCCAGGAAGAGATCCTCAAGCGCGCCGATTCGGCGATGTACCGCGCCAAGAACGAGGGACGCAACCGGATCTGCTTCGCGGGCGTCGACGCCGACGAAACCGCCCTCGCCCTCTGAACCGGAAACCACGCGCATGTTCGCCATCTACGGAGTCAGCGGACCGATCTTTCAGGGCACGCTCGAAGCGCTCAGCCGCATGCCGCCGGTCATGCGCCGCACGCCGATCGCGTCAGCACGCCGGATCGAGGATGACGTGACGACCGAAGCGGCAACCAACGGTAACGAAGCCGCAGTCGCCGGCAGCCGCCGCAGTCGCCCGGCCATCGCCGCCTATAAGGCCATGCTTCCGGAAAGCCTCGACCGTGGCCCGCTCCATCACGCCGACCAGATCATGACGCCGGACGTCATCGCCGTGAGCGCGCGCGACGAGGTCGCGCTCGCCTGGCGCACGCTGACGCGGCACCGGATTCACCAGACGCCGGTGCTCGACGACAGCGGTCGCCTGGTCGGACTCGTCAGCGAGCGGAACCTGCTGACCACGCTCAATGTCGACGCAGGAGAAGTCCGCGACGTGCTGGCCAAACTCGTCGGCGACGTGATGACGACACCGGTCGTCGCCGCCAGCCCGCTGACCGACATCCGGCGCATCGCGCGCGTGATGCTTGATCGCGACGTCGACGGCGTGCCGATCGTCAACGAGGCCGGCGTATTGCTCGGCTTCGTTTCCCGCAGCGACATCCTGCGGGCGGTGGTCACCGACCCGCCGCTCAGCATGTGGCGCTGATTTTCCTGCTGCATTCATTTTTTGCGGACCCGCCATGGCCAAAGAATCTGTCGTGATTTACCACAACGCGCGTTGTTCCAAGAGTCGCTCGGCGTGTGACATCGTCGCCGCGCTCGGCGTCGAGGCCGAAGTCATCGAATATCTTGAAACCCCGCCCGGCAAGGAGGAACTGCGTGAACTGCTCGACAAGCTCGACATGCAGCCGGGCGAACTCGTGCGCCACGGTGAAGCAGTCTACAAGGAGAACTACGCCGGCAAGACGCTGACCGACGAGGAATGGCTGGACGCGCTGGTCGCCCATCCGATCCTCATCGAGCGCCCGATCGTCGTGCGCGGCGACCGGGCCGTCATCGGCCGGCCGGCAGAGAAAGTGA
Source organism: Propionivibrio sp. (assembly GCF_017995515.1). Classification (GTDB taxonomy): domain Bacteria; phylum Pseudomonadota; class Gammaproteobacteria; order Burkholderiales; family Rhodocyclaceae; genus Propionivibrio. The sequence continues at coordinate 23,703 of NZ_JAGOIT010000005.1, read as the reverse complement.
TGGAGTTCCTGAACTCGGACGACTAGACCGAGCCACCGGGGCGCAGCCAGCGCAAGATCTGCGCGGCGACCTGTGGATCGCTCAGCAGCGCCATGTGACTCGTCTGGTAGGCGATCCGTTGCGCCGACTTCGGGAAATCAAGCCGGCGTTTCGCATCGCGGTGATGACCGAGCGCGCTGTGCAGCGGAACGAGGCCGTCGCCGATCAGGCGGTCGGCGAGCAGACTGCGTTTGGCGGCCGTCGTTGCGGCGACGGCGTAGCAGGCGACGCCCTCCGGCAGCGGCACGCGCTGGCGGCTGTCCGGCTTGCGGTGAAAGCGGTCGTGGCCGTGCCAATCCTCGTCCAGAACATAGCCAAAACGCAGATCCGTAATCCCGGCGCTGCGCAGCTGGCCAAGACGGGCGAGCGGCGCGGTAAACGGTGTGCTGCCGAGCAGGACGTCGACGATGTTGCCGGCACGCTCCAGCGGCGCGCCGTGGTGCGGCGTACCGAGAAAAACGAGGTTCCTGAGCCTTCTCGGCCAGGCCAATCCGTCTTGTTGGGCATAGTGCGCCGCGCTGCGCATGACCAGACCGCCCATGCTGTGCGCCAGCACGCTGACCTCTTCAACCGGGACCGGCCAGTGCCCGAGTAATTGCTCCAGTTGCAGCGCCAGTTCGCGGCCGTTCTGCGAGACATGCAGACCGGAGTTGTAGCGCAGATAGATCGGCGTCAGCCCAAGTTCGGCGGCCAGCCGCTCGCCGTGATTGACGGCATTCCCTTCGTACTGCGAATCCCATTGCAGGTCGTTGCGGCACAGGCCATGAATCATCAGCAGGAGCTTGCCGGTGACTTCCGGAGGGTCCTGACGGGATGGCGAGCCGTGCCAGTTCAACACTTCACCGCGATGGCGCAGGGTCATGCGGATGACCAACGGATTGTTGTCCGCCAACAGGCGGTCGCCCATCACGCCATTGAGCGCGGCAAGAACCGCTTCGCGCTGCACAGATACGGCATCGGCCGACTCCGGCGAATCGAGCACCTTCTCCAGCAGGCACAAGGACGCTTCCACACCGACCTCAAGCGCCTGTGCCACGCCGCGAATGCTTTTGTAGACGAGGCCGGTCACGCCGCCCGTCTGCCCCGGCACCGCGGCATGAAAACCCAAACGATCCCGGACCGACTGATGGACGCCCTCGACGATACGGCTGACACTGCGCGTCGCCTGGGCAGCCAGACGCGCCGCGCCACGCACGTCGGAGGCGCGTAGATGCCTGAATGGGTTGCGCTGCGCGGCTTTATTCATCCCGAAAGGCCCAATCGCTGCGGATCGCCGATCCGCAACGGTCCGGCTAAATCCGGAAGCGCGCCACCAGCTGCTCCATGGCGTGCGCCGTTTGCGTCATCGTGTTGGCCGCACTCGACGTCTGCTTGGCAATCGCCGTCGCTTCCTCGGCCTGCGCCGCGACGTCCTCGACCTTCTTCGCCACGTCGTTCGACGCCGACGCCTGTTCGCGCAACGCCTCGTCCACTGAGGCGACGAGCTGCGAGACTTTCTTCGCCATGTCCTGCAATCCGCCGATGGTTTCACCGGCCTGGCGGGCGTTCGCGACGCCTTCGTCAACCATCTTCACGCCGTTTCCGACCTGCGCCACCACTTCGCGCGTCGATACCTGGATGGCATCGACCATCTTGCCGATCTCGCCGGTCGACAGGGCGGTGCGTTCGGACAGCTTGCGCACTTCGTCGGCTACGACGGCAAAACCGCGCCCCTGCTCGCCCGCCCGCGCCGCCTCGATCGCGGCGTTGAGCGCCAGCAGGTTGGTCTGGTCGGCGATGTCCTTGATGACGCTGACGATGTTGGAGATCTTTTCCGACTCACCTTCCAGCCGGGCGATCTGTTCCGCCGAACTGCGCACGACATGGGCGACTTCGCCGATGCGCTCCACCAATCGGTCGATCTGGTCGTGACCTTCCTTGGCCATACGGTCCGAATCGTGGGCAAAGTGCGCCGCTTCGCTCGTGTTGTCGGAAACGTGGTTGATCGAAACCGTCACCTCTTCCACGTTGGCCGCGATGGCCGAGGCGACCGAGCTTTGAATGCTCGCCGAATCATTCATCTGACGCACCGACTCGTTGAGATGGCCGGAGCACTCCTGCAGCGATTGCGAACTGGCCCGCGTTTCCTGCAAGGCGCTGCGCAACGCCTTTTGCATGTCGGTCATCGCCGCGACCAGCTTGCCCACTTCGTCCTGGCTCGCAGGCGGCATTCGCCCGGTCAGATCGCCACCGGCAATCATCTGCGCCGCCGAGACGCTGTCCGACAGGCGGCGGCCAAGGCTGCGCGACAAGAGGAAGCTGGCGATGACGGCGATGACCACACCCGCCAGAAGCGCAACAAGTCCGGCGCTGGTTGCGGCACTCACATCCGCTTCAGCATTCGTCGAGGCCGCATCGGCTCCCGCGCGGTTGATCTTCAGCAACTCGTCCGTCGCGTCACGCACGGCATCGGCCGCCTTGACCCAGCTCGTCCTTCGCAGTTCCTGCGCCGCATCGACCTGACCGTCCTTCGCCTTGGCTATCGCATCGTTGACGGTCGCTTCATACGCAGCAATCGCCTTCACGAGCTCGTCGTAATTTTTCTTTTCCTCGGCGTCTGCAGCCAACGGTTCCGTGATCAGCGGCTCGTATTTCTTGAGCGCTTCGCCCAGCGTGGCGCTGAGTGCCGCAAGCGACTTCCCGATTTTCGCGCGTTCCTCATCGTCCGCCGCAAGCATGAACTCAAGGCTGCGCACGCGATAGCGCAGCCGCAACTGGCTGATCTCGCCGGCTTGCTGGATCGAAGGAAGCCAGCTGGTCGCAATTTCACGAGTGGCGCCACCAACAATGCGGAGCTGATAAAGGCAGAAGAGAATGGCAGCGATCAACACGCCGCCGCTCACGAGAAAATTGATGATCAGTTTTCCGCGCAGACTGATGTCATTGAATCTGGGCATGGGTCGCTCCTTGTGTGTTTGATGATCCGCTCGACATTTTGCCGTGCTTCCGGTTTTCAGCATAGAACAGCGTCAGCCAGGCAACAATGATCGCGCAGCACTCGGACGCGATGTGCCTCAACGCGATGTGCAGAAATGTGTTCCGGGCGCAGACAGCTTGCGATGATTCCCGCCGCACCGGACAATCACGTCTTTGCAACTCGATACAGGAATTGGCCATGACCGGCGGAGGATGGAGCTGCCCCCACGAAGTCAACGGATTGTGCAGCAAGATCAATAACCTGCCCTGCGATCCGGGCATGAAAGGCTGCGAACTGTACGGGCGCTACGCTTTTTTTGACGGCAGCAAGAACTCGCGTTTTCTGCAGAAGCGCGAACGCGCCGCGGCAGCCGAAGCGCACGAAACGCCTACCGAAGATTGAGCGGCCCAGTGATGCCTCGAACCTTTGCCGGATGGGGCTCGGTCGCGCTGTGTGCGCTCGCGCTCACACAATCGCCGCCGTCCTGGGCGCTGCCCCGAGAATCCGCCGTGCCCGGCGGCATCGCTCTGGTTCGCCTCGGCACAGCGGTACCGGGAGCGGCGACGCCACGCGCCTGGCTTGGCGAACAACGGGTGTGGGTCAGCGTCGAGGGGGGTCAATGGACCGCCGTTGTCGGGCTGGCGCTCGATCTGCCGCCGGGATCGCTCAAGTTGCGCGTCGAGGCGGGCGAGCAGCAGCGACAGGTCGATTTCGTCGTGCGGCCCAAGACGTATCCTGAACAGCACATCCGCTTGAAGGATTCGAGCAAGGTGACGCTCTCGCCTGCCGACGAGGCGCGCGCCGTGGCGGAAATCGCCGAGATCCAGCAATTCAAGCGACATTGGCGCAGCGTCGGCGCCGAAGACGCGGTCGAGGCGCAATTCGTGCTGCCCGCCAACGGGCGACTGGCCAGCCGTTTCGGCCTGCGCCGCTTCTTCAACGGCGAGGCACGCGCGCCCCATTCCGGACTCGACGTCGCCATTCGGCGCGGCACACCGGTCAATTCAACGGCACGTGGCACGGTCCTGGCGGTCGATGACTACTTCTTCAACGGCAAGACGGTGTTCGTCGACCACGGCAACGGCGTGATCAGCATGTACTGCCACCTCGACCGCATCGACCTGCAGGCTGGTGATCCGGTCAGTCAGGGACAGCGCGTCGGTCTCTCAGGCATGACCGGGCGCGCCAGCGGCCCGCATCTGCACTGGAGCATGGTCCTCAACGGAGTGATGGTCGACCCGGCGCTGTTCATCGAGCGCGCGCCGTAGCCGCGACGCGGTTCAGAGCACGTTCAGAAAGATTCGTCGCTACTCAGGAAACGCCACTGCCCGAGCGGCAGGTCGCCGAGCAGCACCTTGCCGATGCGCACGCGCTTCAAGCCGACGACGTGCAGCCCGACCAGCTCGCACATGCGGCGGATCTGGCGTTTTCGGCCTTCACGCAGGACAAAGCGCAGCTGGTCTTCGTTGAGCCACTCGACCTTCGCCGGCTTGAGCTGGTGGCCATCGAGGCTGAGGCCGTGGTTGAGCAACGCCAGTCCCTTCGCGTCGAGTTTGCCCTCGACACGCACCAGATACTCCTTGTCGACCGTCGAATCCTCGCCGATCAGCCGGCGTGCGACGCGCCCATCCTGGGTCAGGACCAGGAGGCCGGTCGAATCGATGTCCAGCCGGCCAGCCGGCGCCAGGCCCTTGAGATACATCGGATGGAACGCCGGCGTATCCGGCGTCTTGTACTGGTTTACCGGCTGCACCAAGGTGACGGCCGGCTTGAAGCCCGGTTCCGGCTGACCCGAAACGTAGCCGACCGGCTTGTGCAGGAGGATCGTCATTTGCTGCCGCTGCGCCGCTTGCGCGCCTTTGTCCAGACGGATGCGGGCGGAAGGGTCGGCGCGAGTACCAAGCTCGGTTACGCGCTCGCCGTCAACGAAGACCCAGCCGCGCTCGATGAAGCTGTCGGCCTCGCGCCGCGAACACAGGCCGCGCTCGGCCATCAGCTTGGAGATGCGCACACCGCTTTGCGGCGCATTGTCGGCATCGGCGGGCTTCGGCTGGCGCTGGACGGCCCCTGCGGACTTTGGAGCAACGGGTGCCCGCGACGGCGTACCGCGCGGTTTGTCCTGTGCGACGATCCTGACGCGCGGCTTGCCCCCCTCGGCCGATTCCGTCGACTTTGCCTGGAAGGTGTAGCCGCCGGCGCGCTTCGAAGTACTGGCGTTGCCGCTCGTTCTGGCCGGTTCCGGCTTCGGCGAGGCGGTTGGCTCGACCGCAGCCTTCTTGATCGTGCGGATCTTCGGCGCACCGCCGCGCACCGGCTTGCGAGCGGAGTCCTGCGATGTTTCGTTCCCGGGCTTGGCGGGCAAACCCAGGGTCTTGCGGGGCGAATCAGACATCAGTCAGCAACTGCCTTCGTTCAGAGGATTTCGAGCAGTTCGACTTCGAACACCAGCGTCGCATTCGGCGGAATCACCCCGCCGGCACCGCGTGCGCCATAGCCCAGGTGCGGCGGGATGGTGAGCTTGCGCACACCGCCGACGCGCATTCCCTGCACACCCTCGTCCCAGCCGGCGATGACGTTGCGCCGTCCGAGCGGAAACTCGAAGGGCTCGTCGCGATCCTTGCTGGAATCGAACTTTGTGCCGTTGGTCAGCCAGCCGGTGTAATGCACGCTGACGAACTGACCGGAATGGGCCGTATCGCCGTCGCCGAGCTTGACTTCCTCAATCTGCAAACCGGATTCCGTGGTAGTAATCGACATGGTCGCTCCCCTCATCAATGGAAAGCCGGAGTGTAGACCAGGCCGGCCGCCGCGGCCAGTTCGCCGGCTTCGCCTGCGCTCGACGCGGGCTTTCGCCGGGGCTTTGGGCTAAACTTCGAGGACGAAATTCCCGGGAGAGGCAAAATGGATATTCGCACGATCATCGCCCCCTCAATCAACGACCGCGACGGTCTGGAAGAGTTTTTCGAGGCCCTGATCGACCAGACGCCGAATATCGAGCGCGATATCGCCAAGCTGAAAAGCTCCCCCGAAGATCGCGAAATCATCAGCAGTCTCTTCCGCGCGGTGCACAACATCAAGGGCGACGCGACGCTGTGCAAGGTCGACATGGCAACGGCGCTGGTGCATCCGATCGAGACCGTGCTGGCACGCTTCCGCAACAACGAGATCGCCTTTACCGACATCCTCGCCGAAGCCATCCTCCTCGCCATCGACCGCCTGGAGCTGGCCGTCGAAGGGCTGCTCACCCACAAGTCGCTCGACAACCTGCGCCTGCTGCCGCTGCTCCAGGGACTGGAAAGGATGGCCATCGCAGCTGCTCCGGACATGGACGACGCGGCCGGCGAGATGATCGAGGCGGTGACGGGCTTCCGGCCGGTGGCTGCATCGGCGCTGTTCCGCGGACGCAGCTCGTCGATCTCCAGCCGCTCGAAGTCGCAGGAAGCCGACGATCTGCGCTTCTTCCGCACGCTGGCCAACCAGCTCGAAGCGCGCTCGCCACTGTTCAAGGGACGGACGACGCGCCTGCTGCGCCTGGCGAGCGAGACCAACCAGCTGCGCAACAAGCCGATCGACCCGCTGCAACTCGAAGCGGCCGTCTACATGCACGACGTCGGCATGATGTTCCTGCCGGAGCCGGTGTGGCTCAAGGTCGAACGCATGACCGACGAGGAAAAACAGGTGATGCGCACGCACCCGGACTACGCGGCCGGCCTCCTGGCACGCATGGACGGTTGGGGGCCGGCGGCGGAGATGGTCGCGCAGCACCACGAGATGCCCGACGGCCTGGGTTATCCGAACGCCCTGAAGCTGAAGCAGATCTGCGACGGCGCCAAGATCCTGGCGATCGTCGACGCCTTCGAGGCGGTCATGCTCAAGCACATCCACCGCGGCCGCAACCGCTCGGTGCTGCGCGCGATCGCCGAAATCAACGCCTGCGACAACCAGTTCGCGCCGGAATGGATCGAACCGTTCAACCAGGTGATACACAAGACCCTTGAAGCATGACGAATATCGCTCTGACGCACTCCGACACCCCGGCAAGCCCCCCCCTTTCAAGCCCATCGACTGAAGCCGACTTCGAACGCCGCTTCGGCGGCGTCCGCCGTCTGTACGGCGCCGAGGCGCTCGACCGTTTCCAGGCCGCGCACGTCTGCGTCGTCGGCATCGGCGGCGTCGGCTCCTGGGCGGCCGAGGCGCTGGCGCGCTCGGCGGTCGGCCGCATCACGCTGGTCGACCTCGACATGGTCGCCGAGTCGAACGTCAACCGGCAGATCCACGCGCTCGGCGACGAGTTCGGCAAGGCCAAGACGCGCGCCATGGCCGAGCGCATCCTGGCCATCAACCCCGCGTGCAGGACCGAGGAGATCGAGGACTTCGTCACGCCGGACAACCTCGACCAGCTGCTCGGCCGCGGCTTCGATTTCGTCATCGACGCGATCGACCAGGCGCGCACCAAGGCGGCGATGATCGCCTGGTGCAAGCGTCATGGTGTTCCGGTCGTCACCGCGGGCGGCGCCGGCGGACAGATCGACCCGACACGCATCGAGATCGCCGACCTCGCGCAGACCATCCAGGACCCGCTGCTCTCGAAGGTGCGCTCGACGCTGCGCAAGGAGTACGCCAACGACGGGTTCACGCGTGACCTGAAGAAGAAATTCGGCATCCCGGCGGTGTTCTCCACCGAGCCCTTGCGCTACCCGGAAAGCGGCGCCACTTGCGACGAACCGCCGACGCTGGCCGGGCTCAACTGCGCCGGCTACGGTTCATCGGTCTGCGTGACGGCGCCGTTCGGCCTGTTCGCGGCCAGCGCGGCCTTGCGCCACCTCGCCGGCGGCTGACGCGTTCAGCGCAACAGCAGGAGCACGGAGGCCAGCCAGCCGCAGAAGGCGACGAGCAGGTGGTAGTCCTGCAGCAGCGCCGCCGACGGATCGCCACCGCCGCCGCGCCGGTGCAGCAGATACAGGTAACGAAAAACCCCGTAGATGACGAAGGGCACGGTGAAAATCAGATTGCCGGTGCCGTGCATGGCGACGGTGTCGGCGCTCACCGTATACAAGCTGTAACTGATGATCGCGCCGCCGGCACAGATGCCGGTCAGTTCGTCGAGCAGTGTCCGATCGTAGTCGTCGAGCACCTTGCGGTGACTACCGCCGTGACCGGAGAGCGCATTCAGTTCGGCGCGCCGTTTGGCAAAGCCGAGGAACAGCGTCAGCATCAACCCGCAGAGCATCATCCAGTGCGACGGCGCGATGCCGACGCCGAGCGTTCCGGCGAGGATGCGCAGCATGAAGCCGGTCGCGACGATGAACACGTCGAGCAGGACGATGTACTTCAGGCGTAGCGAATACGCGACGTTGAGCAGAACGTACGCCGAGACGATGGCGAGCACGGCCAGCGAAGCGGCGGCGGCAAAGACCAGCGCGACGATCAGGCAGGCACCGGCGAGCAGCAGCGCCTGCGTCGGGCTGACCTGGCCTGAAGCGAGCGGACGCCTGCGCTTTTCCGGATGCTCGCGATCACGCTCGCGATCGACCATGTCGTTGAAGACGTAGATCGCCGAGGCGGCCAGCGAAAAGGCAACCGCCGCCAGAAGCACCTGATGCACGACCGGACCGTTGTTCCACACATGCCCGAAGAGCAGGCCGACGAAAACGAAGCCGCTCTTGACCCACTGATGCGGGCGCAGGAGCTTGAGGAGAAGTGCCAGCTGATTCATCCCAAAAACCTCACCGCAAAGATCGCAAAGGAAACAACAGGTGGGTCGTACTTGACCATTCACCCTGTGGGTCAAGATGAAAGACAGGTGCCGTTCGCGTAGCGCTTTGATTTTCTTTGCGAACCTTTGCGATCTTTGCGCCTTTACGGTAAAGAACCGAGTTTTTCAGGTTCATCGTTCGTCCGGGAAGTAGCGCTCGCAGAACTCGCAGCCGTGTTGCGGCAACCACGCAGGAATCTGGTAGAAACGCTCGCGCACGTGCGCGAGCACCTGGTCACGATAGACGGCGTAGTTGAAACCCTGGCCGAGGACGACGTCGAAGCGGACGCCGTGCAGTTCGAACTGCCGAAACTCCACACGGGAAAAATACGGCGCGTAGTCGGCCGCATCCGGCACATTCCTGGCGCCCTTCTGCAGGATCAGCACGTTGCGTCCGTCCTGCGCGCGCCAGTCGGTCAGGAAGTCGTCCTGGCGGGCGTGGAACGATCCTTCGCCGAAAACTGCAAACGGCCGGTTGGCGTTGTAGGCGAGCGTCGCCGAAGACGAGTAACTCCCGGTGGCGAACAGGTAATCCGCGGCGTACGGCTCAAGTTGCGCAATCACCTCGTCGGCGCGCACGGTCATCACGATGCCGTCGTAGAGCTTGTTGCTGCGCCAAAGCTGCATCGGCAGCACGCTGACGAGGATGACGATCAGCACGTGCACACCGGCAAGAACTGCCGACCAGCGCAGCAGCCGCTGCAAGGTGTCGCGCGGCACGGCGATCGCGGCCAGGACGGCGATCAGCAGAATGAAGGAAGCGAGCCAATGCAGCCCGATCGACCGCCCCAGCGACATCAGACCAAAGAGGCCGAGCGGAATCGCCATCAGCCAGAATACGGCGCCGGCCGCCACCGAGTCGCGCATCGCCAGACGCACGCCGCCGCGCTGTCGGAACAACGCCAACAACACCCACGGCGTCGCCAGATAGAGCAGAGATACCGCGTAGAGCGCCGGATTCGTCCACGAAAGTCCCGACGACATGGGCCGCGGATTGCGATTCATGAAGTTGAAGAGGACATTGACCCAGCAATGGCCGCTGTTCCACCACAGGTTGTAGATCAGCGCCGGAAGCACCGCGAGCAGGAGGAAGACAAAACCGGCCCAGCGCCCGCGGTCGCGGCGGACGAAAACGACGTGCACGAGGTACGCGACACCGAGCAGCGCCGCGAAGTACTTGCCGAGGAAGGCCATGCCCAGCAACAGCCCCGCCAGTGCGTGCCAGGCCAGCGCCCGCCGCGCGTACGCCGCAGCGCGCAGGGCCGCGACATAGGCGAGCACCGAGAGCATGGAAAAGAGGATGACCGGCGTATCGGTGGTGATCAGGACGTTCCAGACGTTGGCCGGCTGCAGCAACACGAGCACGGCGGCGCCGCGTGCCCGGTCGGCGCCATGCGGGCGCACCAGCCACCAGGCGCACGCAGCGAGGACGAGCGGCAGCAGCAACGCCGGCAGGCGCAGCAGCCATTCGGCACGCCCGAAGGCGAGCAGGCCGCTCAGCCACCAGCCGACCATCGGCGGATGGTCGTAGTACCCGCCTGCCGGATGCTCGCCCCAGAGCACGAAGTACGCTTCGTCGCCGGTCATCGGCAAGGCGACGGAGAACCACAGACGGAATACGATCAGCGCTGCCAGCCAGAACCACGGCGCACGACTGAAACCAAACGCATTCAACACGGAGAAACCACCCGCAAGGCAGACCGACCTTCTCTGTGTCTCTGCGGCCTCTGTGTTGGCGCCGTTTAGCACCTTGGGCCGGACCTACTGCGTCGCCTTGTGCAAACGGCGTTCACGCACGCCCTTCGCCAGCGTTTCCAGCACCAGGAGCGAGTCATCCCAGCCGATGCAGGCATCGGTGATGCTCTTGCCGTATTCGAGCGGCTTTTCCGGCGTCAGGTTCTGCCGGCCCTCGACGAGGTGCGACTCGACCATCACGCCGAAGATGCGATCTTCACCGCTCGCCAATTGACCGGCGACGTCCGCTGCGACGTCGATTTGCCGCTTGTACTCCTTGTTGCTGTTGGCGTGCGAGAAATCGACCATGACGCGCGAAGCGAGCGCCGCCGCCGAGATTTCCTTCGCCGCCGCGTCGACGTGCGCCGCGTCGTAATTGGGCGCCTGGCCGCCGCGCAGGATGACGTGGCAATCCTCGTTGCCGGTCGTCGACACGATGGCCGAGTGGCCGCCCTTGGTCACCGAGAGGAAATGGTGCGGCGACTGCGCGGCACGGATCGCGTCGATGGCGATGCGCACGTTGCCGTCGGTGCCGTTCTTGAAGCCGACCGGACACGACAAACCGGAAGCCAGCTCGCGGTGCACCTGCGACTCGGTCGTGCGCGCACCGATCGCGCCCCAGGCGATGAGATCGGCCGTGTATTGCGGCGTGATCGTGTCGAGAAACTCGGTCGCGCACGGCAGGCCCAGTTCGTTGATTTCGAGCAGGAGGCCGCGCGCCAGGCGCAGCCCTTCGTTGATGCGGAAGCTGTTGTCGAGACGCGGGTCGTTGATCAGCCCCTTCCAGCCGACCGTCGTGCGCGGCTTCTCAAAGTAGACGCGCATGACGATCAAGAGATCCTTCTCGAAACGCGGCACCTCGGCCTGCAATTTGCGCGCGTATTCCATGGCCTGATCGACGTCATGGATAGAACACGGCCCGACGATGACCAGCAGGCGGTCATCCGCACCGTGCAGGATGCGGTGAATCGCCTGGCGCGCGCTGTGTGTCGTCTGCGCCGCCTGAACACCGACCGGAAACTCGCGAAACACGTGCGACGGCGGCACGAGTTCCTTGATTTCCTTGATACGCAGGTCGTCGGTATTCGGTTTGCTGATCAGGTTCATTGAGCTTCCTTGGTTCCAGTTTCAAAAAAGAGAAGGGGCACGATTTTACTCGATGCCCCAGACGACGCCCTGACGCGGAGGCTAGTCGGTGCCGCCCACCGTCAGCCCGTCGATACGCAAGGTCGGCTGGCCGACGCCGACCGGGACGCTCTGGCCGTCCTTGCCGCAGGTGCCGACCCCGGGGTCGAGGTGCATGTCGTTGCCGATCATCGACACCTGGTTCATTGCGTCCGGCCCGTTGCCGATCAGCGTCGCGCCCTTGACCGGCGTCGTCACCTTGCCGTCCTCGATCAGGTAGGCCTCGGACATCGAGAAGACGAACTTGCCGTTGGTGATGTCGACCTGGCCGCCACCGAAATTGACCGCGTAGATGCCCTTCTTCACCGACTTGATGATTTCGTCGACGCTCTTGTCGCCGGCCAGCATCGTCGTGTTGGTCATGCGCGGCAGCGGCAGGTGCGCGAACGACTCGCGCCGGCCGTTGCCGGTCGGGTCGACGCCCATCAGGCGGGCGTTGAGGCTGTCCTGCATGTAGCCCTTGAGGATGCCGTCCTCGATCAGCACGGTGCGCTGCGTCGGGTTGCCCTCATCGTCGATGTTGAGCGACCCTCGCCGGTCGGGGATCGTGCCGTCGTCGATGACGGTGACGCCCTTGGCGGCGACGCGCGTGCCGACGCGGCCGGAGAAGGTCGAACTGCCCTTGCGGTTGAAGTCGCCTTCGAGCCCGTGGCCGACGGCTTCGTGCAGCAGGATGCCGGGCCAGCCGGAGCCGAGGACGACGGTCATCGTGCCGGCCGGCGCGGGTTTGGCGTCGAGATTGACCACCGCCTGATGCACGGCTTCGCGCGCGTAGCGGCGCAGCACGTCGTCGGTGAAGAATCCGTAATCGGTGCGCCCACCACCGCCCGACGAGCCCTGTTCGCGCTTGCCACCAGCGTCTTCGACGAAAACAGTGATCGAGACGCGCACCAGCGGCCGGATGTCGGCGGCCAGGCGGCCGTCGCTGCCGGCGATCAGCACGACCTCGTACTCGCCGGCGATGTGCGCCATGACCTGCGTGACGCGCGGGTCTTCGGCCCGTGCGTAGGCTTCAAGGCGTTCGAGCAGCTTGACCTTGGCCGTCGCGTCGAGCGAGGCGAGCGGGTCATGCGGCACGTAGAGCGCGTGGCCGACCATGTTCCGTGTTGCCGGCACCTTCGTCTTCCGCTTCTGCCCGGCCGCCGCGATGGCGCGCACGGCCGAGGCGGCATCGCCGAGCGCCAGCGGGCTGATGTCGTCCGAATAGGCAAAGGCGGTCTTCTCGCCCGAGATGGCACGTGCACCGAAGCCTTCGTCGATGTTGAAGCTGCCCGACTTGACGATCCCTTCCTCCAGGCTCCACGCCTCGGAGCGGCTGTACTGGAAGTAGAGGTCCGCGTAGTCGACGTCGTGCGTCATGATCGACGCGAACACCTTGTTCAGATCGGCCACGTCGAGGCCGTAAGGCGTCAGCAGGGTCTTTTGCGCCTGCACGAGCAGGGATTGGGCTTTGGCGGTCATGGGTTTTCCCGTTCTTTCAACATTTCTACAAAGTTACATTACGCGGTGCTTGAGTGCGGGCAAACTGGCGCGGACGTCCGCGATGCGCGCGTGATCGACGTCGCCGACCACGACACCCGGTCCCTTGGGCAGGCGATCGAGGATGATGCCCCAGGGATCGATCAACATGCTGTTGCCGTGCGTTTCGCGGCCGTTTTCGTGCTTGCCCCCTTGTGCGACAGCCAGCACATAGCACTGGTTCTCGATGGCGCGCGCGCGCAGGAGAATTTCCCAGTGCGCGCGCCCCGTCGTTTCGGTGAAGGCCGCCGGGATGATCTGCAGATCGACGGCGCCCTGCGCCCGATAAAGCTCGGGGAAGCGGATGTCGTAGCAGATCGAGACGCCGACGCGCCCGAACGGAGCATCGAACACGACCGGTTGCGAACCGGCTTCGATCGTCGCGCTCTCGTTGTAGCGCTCGGCGCCCTTCTGAAAGCCGAAGAGGTGGATCTTGTCGTAGCGCGCCACGCGCTCGCCCTGCGGGTCGAACACCAGGCAGGAGTTGAGCACCTTGCCCGCCTCGGCGGCGACGAGCGGCAGCGAGCCGCCGACGAGCCAGATGCCATGCTTGCGCGCGGTCGCGGCGAGAAAGTCCTGGATCGCGCCCCGCCCGTCGACCTCGCGCACGGCGAACTTGTCGGCGTCGGACAACCCCATGATCGGGAAGTACTCGGGCAACGCGACGAGCTGTGCGCCCTGCGCCACGGCCTGCGCGACGAGGCCGGCAGCCGTCTTCAGGTTCTCCTCGACGCGCGGCGTCGACACCATCTGCAGCGCCGCGACGCGGACATTGCCGCCATCGGACACGGATTCACTTGCTGGCCGGTTCATTGCCTGCTCCTTCCTCCTTGGCACCGCTCACGGCCGGCGCGTGCTGGCCCGTTGCCGGGTCATTGCGGGAAACCTTGTCGACCTTGGGATCATCCCAGGTGCCGGTAACCAGGTACTCGAAGCCGAAGATCTGGTTGAGCGGGTTCTGCAGCATTTTGTGCGCCACCCAGGTCGCCACACCGGCAACCGGATTGACGAGGCCGATGCCGAGCGCTGCCGTCCCCCCCATCTCCGGCTGCACGACGACGTTGAGCCGCTGCGTCTCTTTCTCCAGATCCACTTCACCGCGCATGACGACGCGCGCCGCGGGGCCGTCGATCTGCAGGCTCTCGGTGCGCATCACGCCGTCCTTGACCGAGAGCTTGCTGGCGATGCTGTCGAAGGCAAAGCCCGAACTGAAGACATCGCGAAAATCGAGCGAAATGCGGCGCGGCAGGCCTTGCAGGCTGATCAGGCCGAGCAGCTTTCCGGCCGCGCCCGGATCGAGCTTGAGGAATTGCCCCTTGGCCGCTTCCAGATGCATATCGCCACCCAGCGACTTATAGTCGAGATCGGCGGGCGAGTTATTCCAGCTGAGCGTACCTTCGAGATGGGCGGTGCCGCCGCGCACCGTACCGGGATAACCAACGCGCTCAAGCAGCTTGCCGACGTCGCTGCTGTTTATCGCGAAATCAAGCGCGGTCCGGCTCTTGCCGCCGCCGACCTGCCATCGCCCGCTACCGGACAGCTCGCCGTCCGGATTGCTCATCTTCACCTGGCTCAGCCGCCAGGTACCGCCTTCGTTCAGCGCGTGCAGCTCCAGGCGGCCGAACTTGCGAACGCCGAGTGCGAAGTCGTCGGCGATGACGTCGAGCGCCGGCAGCTCCTTCAGTTCGTCCACCTCCTTGTGCGCCAGCGACGCGATCGTCGGGTCCGATGGTTCAAGCCACAGCTTCTTCAGCCGCGCCGTCAGCTTGCCCCGTCCGGCCCCGTCCCAGAGCACGTCGCCGCTTGCCTGGGGCGAACTGAAATACATCTTCAGCTGATCCGGGGAAACGGGAACGACCGCCAGGTCAAAATCCTTGAAATGCCGGCCAAAGACCGTCAGTTCGCCCGTCCGGAGGCTGATCGAATCGGGCATCGAAGATGTTGAAGCGTCGCCCGGTGCTGCTTCTTCCGTCTTGAATGCCTGCCGCCAGGCGTCCAGATCGAGTTGCTTCAGCGTCACCCCGACGGCGATCCCTTTTTCCGGCAACTGCACGGGACGGCCGACGGTGACTGCGCCGCGCTCGGTGACGAAGCCCCCCTCCTGGTTGCGCCGGATCATCTGCAACGAGAGCAGACTGCCGCCTTCGCCCAGAGCGAGCGTCAGCTGGTCGCGCGCCGGCACGCTCGCGGGTTTTCCCTTGACCGGCGTCGGCGCAGGCAGGAGTTTCTTCTCGAAACGCAAGGGCAGCGTCGTACTCGCCGCCTTGGCGAATGGCGCGGGAAGCGACGACTCGAGTCCGACGAGCGTCGACTCGACGACCAGATCGGCGTCGCGCTTGTTGATCAGTATCTCGCCGCGATACGACGCGAAGCCCGAAAGCCGGTCGATCAGCGGCGACTTCACTTGTTTGCGCAACTGCTCGATGTTCGCCGTGCCGCTGGCATCGATCAGGACGCGGCCGTTCTTCTGCGTTCCACCCTTGATCTTGACCGGCCCGCCGAACAACACGCCGCTGATCTCCGGCACGCGCAGATCGTTGCTCGAGAACTTCAGGCTGCCGTTGACCTGCTGGATCGGCGGCAGTGCCGAGTCGACCGTCACTTCGTTGTTCTTGAAGGAATAGGTGCCCTCAACCTTCGATTCACCAAGCTTCGTTTCATCGAGCGGGATGAACAAATCGAGATCGAGGTGTCCATTGCCGCTGGCGCGCATGTTTTCGGTAAAACGGTCGATACGCTCGGCGACCGGGCTTTTCTCGATGAACTTGAGGAACTCGGATGTCGGCCCTTCCGCGCGCCCTTTGACCTGGAGCGTCGAGATCGGCTTGTCGAAGTCGGGAATTTCGGCGCGCGTGTTGCTGAGCTTCGCACCAAGCAGTGTGCCGCGCTGCGCCTCGACGACCATACCGTTGCCTTCAAAGCGCAAGTCGCCGTCGATGCCGTCGATACGCGGCCAGCCCTTGCCGTAGTCGAGCACGACGTCGCGCGCCTTGACGTTCACCAGGAACTCACCCTTGCGTTTGTCGAGGAACGGAAAGTCGTTGAGATCGCCGCGCAGCGTCAATTTGGCGTCGTTCGACGTTCCGGCCAGCAGCGAATCGCGCAACCACAGGCGCGCGCCCTCGCCCACCTCATGCGGCATGTAGCGCCAGACGGCGCGGGCGTCGGCGCGCGACAAGGCGGCCTTCAGGTCGATGATGCCGGGACCGCTGCCGGTGTTGCGATACTTGCCCCTGGCCGTCCCGGCCGCTTCCGGGCCGGCGAACTCGGCGCGCAGCAACTCGACGTCGAGCGCACCTTTTTCAATTTTCCAGCGCGCGTCGGTGTTGAGCGAATCGAGCTCGATCAAGGAAACCGGAAATACGCCGGGCAGGTCGAGCGTCGACTTGCGCGACTCCAGGCTGACGCGCCCCCCCGCTTCGTTCGCCTCGAACGAACCGGACAGGCCGGAGAATCCCGGGAAGTAGCCCTGCGCCTTGAGCGCCATTTGTTCGAAAGCGGCCTTGAACGAGTAGGTCTGCAGCGCTTCGGCGTTCCCCGTCCATTTTGCCGTCGCCATGCTCACCCGACCGTGCGGCGCGTACTTTTCGAGCAATAGACGTGTCCGCGCGTCGAGCGGCAGGTGCCGGGCCAGCCGCGCCAGCGCACCCACATCAAGCGTGCTGGCGCTCGCGTTGCCGGCACCACCCGCCTCCTTTGCCAACGGTTTCCAGTCGACGTGAAAGTCCATCGGTTCGATTCGCGTCGCCGGACTCACCGAATCGGTCACCCGGGTCGCCAGTTCAAGCTGCTTACCATCGACCAGGAAACCCTTCCCGGCCAGGCCGACGCGGACACGTCCGGACATGCTTTCGAGTTCCAGCGGCGGCAGATCGCCGGCCAAGCGCAGATTGACGTCGCGCAACGACACGTCACTCGTCACTTCGCGCACACGGCCTTCGGTGAGTTCAACCCAGGCACGGAAAGCCCCGTGACCGTGCGGCAGGGCGACGGGGTAATCGACCCACTGCTTCCAGACCGCCAGGTCGGCCGAATCGACTTCGGCAAAGAGCTTCCCTGACCATGCCGCCAGATGCTCGAAGCTGCGCCCGCGCAAGTCACCGCGCACGTCGACTCGCGACGCTGCAGTGCCGGGTGGCAGCGCGGTCAGCCCGAAACGATGCTGCCGTCCGTCGTTATCGAGCGCGAAGTCCACCTCTTCCAGGATGAGCGGCGCTGCCGCGCGCACCTCATCCTCCCAGACCAGCGTCGCGCCCAGAATGCGAATACGGCGCTGATCGAGTATCCAGTCCGCGATATTGCCGCCGCCATCGGTCTGGCCGAGCGGAATTCCGGCGACCAGGAACTGCCCGGACGAGTCGCGCCGAATGTTGAGTGTCGGCTCGTCGATGCGCAGAAGGCGCAGCTGGATCGTCCCTCGCGGCACCGACCACCAGGACAGGATGGCTTCGACCTCCGAGAACGCCAGCGCCGGCCGTCCCTGCGCATCGGCGACGCGCACATCGCGCAGCGTCAGATCGGGGTTGATACCGTCCCAGCTGGCTTCGACGCGACCGATGCTGACCGGCTGGCCGAGATGCTGGCTGACCATCTTTTCGATGTCGGGTCGATAGATCTCGATATTGGGCAGGATGCTATAGCGCAACAGCAGCACCAACGCGACAAAACCGAAATAGACGATCCAGAAGCCCCAGACCAGCGTGCGCCAAAGACGCGCAGCATGGCGGCTCGCGAGGAACGGCACCAATGCGTGAAAACGGTGGTAAAGCGCCGGCCGCAACTCTTCCCGGCGCATCATCAGACGATCACCTGTGGAAGTCTTTGCCTAAGTTCGGGGAGGGTCACTAGAATGGCGTGCAGCATTGAAAGCGTGGAAGGCGCAATTGTACCGGGTAACGGCTTGACCCGATGGCGCCGCCCGATTTGAAGCCGGCGTTGAAACGCGCCGGCCCCGCGGCCGGCTGGCGCAGGCACCGCCTTCGCCGCCTCGTTCAATCAGACTAAAACATGACCGACACGCCAGAACCCCACACTCCCTCGATTCCGGCCGAATGGGCGCCGGCACTGGCGCATAGCCGTTACCTGCGCCAGCTCGTAGAAACCCGACCCGAAATCACCGACTGGCTGCGCGAGCAGGCGGAGCGCGATCTGGACTTGCCGCTCATGGAGGAGTTTCTCCGGAACGAAGCCCCGGCCGACGAGGACAGTCTGAAACGCAGCCTGCGCCGGCTTCGCCAGCGCGTCATGGCGGCGCTCATCGTGCGCGACATCGGCGGCACGATTTCGCTCGCAGGGGTCGTCGAGACGATGACGCAACTCGCCGACTTCACGACCAACTACGCGCTCGACTTCCTGCATCGCCAACTCGTCGAACAGTTCGGCGAGCCGCTCGACCAGCCGGGGCGACCGCAGCGCATGCTCGTCATCGGCATGGGCAAGCTCGGCGGGCGCGAACTGAACGTCTCGTCCGACGTCGATTACATCTTCATCTATCCGGAAGACGGCGATACGGCCGGAACCCCGAACGGCGGGCGCAAGATCGAGGCCTACGACTTCTTCACCCGGCTCGGCAAACGCCTGATCGCCGCGCTCGGCGAGATCACCGGCGACGGCCAGGTCTTCCGCGTCGACATGCGCCTGCGCCCGAACGGCGACTCGGGGCCGCTCGTCTGCTCGATCACCTCGCTCGAGAACTACCTGATCACGCAAGGCCGAGAGTGGGAGCGCTACGCGTGGATCAAGGCGCGCATCATGAACACGGGCGACAACCTGCAGCCCGAGTGGAATGCGCAGCTTGAACGCATCGCGCGCCCCTTCATCTACCGCAAGTACCTCGACTTCGGCGCCATCAACGCGATGCGTGACCTGCACGCGCAGATCCGCCGCGAGGTCGCGCGCAAGGACATGGCCGACCACATCAAGCTCGGTCCCGGCGGTATCCGGGAGATCGAGTTCATGGCGCAGGTCTTCCAGCTGATACGCGGCGGCCGCGATCCGGCGCTGCAGATCCGGCCGACGCTCAAGGTATTGCCGCTGCTCGTCGCCCGCCGCCTGTTGCCGGAAGACAGCGAGACGGAATTGTTCGAAGCCTACGAATTCCTGCGCCGACTGGAACATCGCCTGCAGTACATCAACGACGCGCAGACGCACATGCTGCCGACCACGAACGAGGACCGCGCACTGATCGCCGCGTCGATGGACTTTTCCGACTGGCCGACGCTGCTCTCGGTACTTGACGTCCATCGCGAGCGCGTCGCGCGCCATTTCGAGCAGATCTTCTCGGAGCCGGAGGAAGGCGCGCACGGTCTGAGCGGGCTGTGGTTCGAACAGATCGACGGTGACGACGCCCTGGAAGCCGTCGCCGAACTCGGTTTCCGCCAGCCAAGAGCGATGCTCGATCGCCTCAAGGGCTTCCGCCAGAGTGCCAAGTACCAGCAGTTGCCGGCGCAAATCCGCGAACGGCTCGATGCGCTCGGTCCGCGCCTGATCGAAGCATCGGCGGCAACCAAGACGCCGGACGCAACCTGGCAGCGCGGCCTCGATTTCTTCGAGACGATCAGCCGGCGCGGCGCCTATCTCGCGCTACTGCAGCAGTATCCGCAAACGCTGACCAAGCTCGCTGAAATCATCGGCAGTTCGGTGTGGGCGGCCACCTACCTGACGCGCCACCCGATCCTGCTCGACGAAGTCCTCGACCCGCGCCTCTACGAGATCGCCACCGACTGGAACGGCTTCATCAGCGAAATGCAGTTCCGCCTGAACGAGTGCGTCGGCGACACCGAACGCGAGATGGACATCCTGCGCGAAACGCACCACGCCCAGGTCTTCCGCTTGCTCGCGCAGGACATCGCCGGTCTGCAGACCGTCGAGCGGCTGGCCGACCACCTCACGCAACTGGCCGACATCGTCGTCAAGACGACGCTCGACCTGTGCTGGGCCAAGCTCAAGGACCGCCATCCGCATCCCGAGCAGCCGCCGAAATTCGCGGTGATCGCCTATGGCAAGCTTGGCGGCAAGGAGCTCGGCTATGGATCGGACCTCGACCTGGTCTTCGTACACAACGACCCGGCACCCGACGTCGGCGCACTTTACGCCCGCCTCGGCCAACGCATGAGTACCTGGATGGGCAGCCAGACCTCGGCCGGCATCCTCTTCGAGACCGACCTGCGGCTACGCCCCAACGGCGACGCCGGCATGATGGTGAGCGAAATCGAAGCCTTCCGTGATTACCAATTGAACAAGGCCTGGGTCTGGGAACATCAGGCACTGACACGCGCCCGTTTCTGCGCCGGTGACGCCGAACTCGGCGCGCGCTTCGAAGCGATCCGCATCGAAATCCTGCGCCAGCCGCGCGATCTGGAAAAGCTCAAGGAGGAAGTGCTGGCCATGCGCAAACGCATGCTCGACAGCCACGCCACGAACAGCGAGGAGTATTTCGACGTCAAGCACGACCCCGGCGGCCTGATCGACGTCGAGTTCATCGTGCAATACCTGATCCTTGGTTACGCACACCAGCACGAGCGCCTGTGCGGCAACCTCGGCAATATCGCGCTCCTCGGCATCGCCGCCGAACTCGGGCTGATCCCGGCCGACCTCGCCGAAGCCACGCGCGTCACCTACCGCGAATACCGGCGCCTGCAACACGCCTTCCGCCTCGACGGCATTAGCGGCGCACGCGTCGAGCGTGACGCCTACGCCCGGCGCATCGAAACCGTACGCTCCCTGTGGTCGTACGTATTCGATTGATTTTTCGATTAATCCTGGAACTCCCTTTGAATATCCTGAAAGCCGCTCCATGACCGAACCACAAGCAGGGATCCTGCTCCCTATCCCAACGAACGCGCGCTACCTCTCCTTCGATCTCGTCAATCCCGTCAGTGTCCCCTCGTGCCTGCGCGCTCTGCGCGACTTGGCAGACGGGGAAAACACCGTCGTCGGCTTTGGCCTCACGCTCACCGCCGCCCTGGATGCGAACATTCAGGGCCTGAACCATTTTCCGTTGATTACGGCCCCGGGACTTTCCATTGAACGCGCACCGGAAGCCGTCTGGATCTGGTTGCGCGGCGACGACCGCGGCGAACTCCTGCACCGCTCGCGCCGAATGACCCAAGCCCTTTCGCCTGCCTTTGAGCTCAAGGATATCTGCGACGCGTTCAAGCATGACAACGGCCGCGACCTCTCGGGCTACGAAGACGGAACCGAAAATCCGATCGGAGAAGAGGCGGTCAGCGCGGCTATCGTCGGCGGCGCATCGGCACTGGCGGGCTCCAGCTTCGTCGCCGTCCAGCGCTGGGCGCACCGCTTCGACCGCTTTGAAGCGATGTCCGGCAGCGAGCAAGACAACACCGTCGGTCGCCGCCGCACGGACAACGAAGAACTGGACGACGCTCCGGAATCGGCCCACGTCAAGCGTACGGCGCAGGAAAGCTTCACGCCGGAGGCTTTCGTCCTCCGTCGCTCGATGCCGTGGGCTGACGGCAATGAAGGCGGCCTGATGTTCGTCGCCTTCGGCCGCGCCTTCGCTGCTTTCGAAGCACAACTAAACCGCATGGTTGGCAACGAAGACGGCGTCGTCGACGCGCTGTTCAAATTCACCCAGCCGGTCTCTGGCGCCTACTACTGGTGTCCGGCGATAAGGGATGGACAGCTCGACCTGACGCAACTCGGCCTCTGAGACTCTGGTTAACCTGAAAAACCCGGTTCTTCACCGCAAAGGCGCAAAGATCGCAAAGGTTCGCGAAGAAAATCAAAGCGCTACGCGAACAGCACCTGTCTTCCATCTTGACCCACAGGGCGAATGGTCAAGTACGATCAACCCGTTGTTTCCTTTGCGATCTTTGCGCCTTCGCGCCTTTGCAGTGAGGTTTTCAGGTTCATCGATCAGTTATCCAGCGGACTCGTGACACCACGGCCGCCCCGGTTCAAAACATGGGTGTAAATCATCGTCGTCTGCACATCCTCGTGCCCGAGCAGCTCCTGCACGGTGCGGATGTCCTGCCCGTTCTGCAGCAGATGCGTGGCGAAGGAATGACGCAGCGTGTGCGGCGTCGCCGCCTTGACGATGCCGGCACGCACCACCGCCTGCTTGACGGCGCGCTGAATCGCCTGCCCATCGAGGTGATGCCGCCGAACCTTCCCGGAACGCGGATCGAGCGACCGTTTAGCCGCCGGAAAAACATACTGCCACCCCAAGCTTTTATCCGCGTTCGGATATTTCCGCTCCAGGGCATAGGGCAAATAGACTTCGCCGAATCCTTCGGCCAGGTCCGTTTCATGCGCCGCCTTCACGGCGACGAGATGCTGCTGCAGCCGCGTGGCGACTTTCGCCGGCAACATCGTCACCCGGTCCTTGAAGCCCTTGCCGTCGCGCACGAGGATCTCGCGGCGCTTGAAATCGATATCCTGCACGCGCAAACGCAAGCACTCCATCAAGCGCAGCCCCGCGCCGTAGAGCAAGGCCGCCGCCAGCCAGGCAACGCCGTCGAGCGCGGCCAGAAGGGAGCGAACCTCATCCTCGTTCAGCACCACCGGCAAGCGACGCGGTTTCTTCGCCTGCTCCACATTGTCGAGCCACGGCAACTCGCTCCCCAGCACTTCCTTATAGAGGAACAACAACGCGCTCCGCGCCTGATTCTGCGTCGACGCCGCCACGTTCCCCTCAACCGCCAACGACGTCAAAAACGCCTCGACCTCCGGCGCGCCCATCTCGGAAGGATGACGCTTGCCATGAAACAGGACAAAGCGCCGTATCCACTGGACATAGGATTCCTCGGTCCTTAAGCTGTAGTGCTTGTAACGGATGCGCTCGCGAACACGATCCAGCAAACGCGGAGGCTGTTGAGTCATCGACGTATTTGGCGGGAAGTTTCGGAGGCCGAATTCTAAACCACTCAGATGATTTTTAAGAACTTTTTTAGAACAATCAGATGTACTTACCCCTCCTTTTAGGAGGCTCACTTAATAGTTGGGCGTCTCAATACTGAGGATCACCGCAAATGCACTGGATACTTCTGACCGCAGCGATTATTAGTGAGGTCATCGGCACATCGGCCTTGAAGGCATCGGAAGGTTTCTCGCGTCTATGGCCTTCAGTTATTGTCACCATTGGCTACGCGCTGGCCTTCTACTTCCTCTCACTCACGCTCAAAACAATTCCAGTTGGGGTGGCCTACGCAATCTGGTCCGGAATTGGCATCGTTCTAATTGCATTGGTTGCGTGGGTTCTCTATGGGCAAGCTCTTGATCTTCCGGCAATCATAGGCATGTCGCTCATCGTGGCTGGCGTTGTTGTTCTCAATCTGTTTTCCAAGTCCGTCTCTCACTCATGAACCGCCCAACCCATCATTCCACCGGACCTGCGCAAAAAGCCGCGCAGTCCGGTGAATTCAAACGTTAGGGGCGTCCTCTTGTAGCCCCGCCTCGTATGCTTCAGCCGATGTTGCCCAGGTGCGGTCCTCAACTCGTCCGAGTGCCACCTGAACCTTGGCAACGTCCTTCGGGGAAATCACCTTGACAT
>NZ_JAGOIT010000050.1 GCF_017995515.1 Propionivibrio sp. | reverse complement strand
GCCTGCCCGGCAGCGATACCGACGGCATGCAGCAGGCGTGGTGGACGATGGCCGTCGGTTCGCCGCTCGTCATGCTCAGCTTTTCGCTGCCGGTGGCGCTGCACATCGGCCTCCTGAGCCGCCTGCTCTCGCATGAGGCGCGCGAGTGGTGGAGCCGCATCGGCGGTCTGCTGCTCGCCGCGGCGCTCGTCTGGCTGATCGCCTTCGTGCTCGCCGGCCTCGCCCCAGTGCTCGCCATCTGGGCGAAGGGCTGGACGGTCGAAGTCGGCGGGGTCTGGGCGGCGCTGACGCTGATCGGCGTCTGGCTGGCGAAAAGCCCGATCACCGGCAGCGGCAAGGACGGCGCCAGGAGCCGCCTCTGGCTCGAAATCGGCGTGCGCGCGACGCCTTACGTCTTCCTCGCCGGCTTCGCCGTCGGCCTGTCGGCGTTCGTGTATTCCCTCTTCGTCGACCAGTCGTGCCCAACCTGCGAGTTCGTCGCCCCCTTCGAGGAGAAGACGTTCGTCACCGCCTGCCCGGCGTGCCTGGAAACGAAGTTCGTCGCGCGCGACTTCTTCGCCATCGCGCACGACGTGTTCGGCAACATGGGGCGCTTCGAAACCGGCTACCTGCTGCTCGGCCTCGTCAGCTGCGTCGGCGCCTTCCTGCTCGCCGCCTGGCGCATCGACATCAACCTCTTCTCGCTGCACCACTTCTACCGCAACCGGCTGGTGCGCGCTTACCTCGGCGCGTCGAACTATCCGAACCGAAAGAGCCATCCCTTCACCGGCTTCTCGGCCGACGACGACATACGCATGTGCCTGCTGCGCGACCAGCGCCCCTTCCACATCATCAACGCCGCGCTCAACTTCTCGGGTGGCGACGAACTCGCCTGGCAGACGCGGCGCGCCGGATCGTTCACCTTCACGCCGCTCTTCTGCGGTTTCGAGTACCGCGCGACGCGCACCACCTCCGGCGTCGAGCAGACGCCGCGCACGCTTGGCGGCTATCGCCCGACGGAGTACTACCAGAGCCGCTGGGGCACCTATCTCGGCAGCGCCATGAGCATCTCGGGCGCGGCGGCGAGCCCGCTCGCCGGCTATCACACGTCGGCACCGCTCGCCGCGTTGATGACCATCTTCAACGTCCGCCTCGGCCAGTGGCTGGGCAATCCGGGCGACGCCGAGGCGTGGAAGTCTTCATCGCCGAAATTTGGCGCGCGCTACCTGCTCAAGGAACTGACGGCCACCGCCAACACCGAGGCCAAGTTCCTCTACCTTTCGGACGGCGGGCATTTCGAGAACCTCGGCATCTACGAACTGGTGCGCCGCGGCTGCCGCCTGATCATCGCCACTGACGCCGGCTGTGACCCCGACTACGCGTTCGACGACCTGGCCAACGCGCTGCGCAAGTGCTCGATCGACCTCGGCGCCGAGATCGAGATCAACGTCGAACCGATACGCCCCATCGATGGCTTCAAGCACACCAAAGCCCATCACGCCGTCGGCCGCATTCACTACGCTGACGGCAACGAAGGCGTGCTGCTCTACGTCAAAGCCTCGCTGACCGGAGGCGAAGACCCGGACATTCTCAACTACGCCACCAACCACACGGTCTTCCCACACGACACGACGGCCGACCAGGCGTTCGACGAGGACCAGTTCGAGAGCTATCGAAAACTCGGGTTTCACATCGGCGACGAACTGTTTCGTGCGATCCGCGTTGCCGCCGAAGCGGCGAACGGGTCATTCACCACCGCCGCGTTCGTGACGCAGGTGGCCAGCATGGCCATCGCACCGCGGGACGCGGGCAACAGCGCCTGAGTTTTCGTGAGGTTAGTGAACATGACTGACCATACTCCACCACCGTTCGCCCTGAGCTCGTCGAAGGGCGGAGAGTCCGCTCCGTGCGCCTTTTCATGGTTCGACAGGCTCACCACGAACGGTGGAAAGGCTGTCAGTTACTTTAGCGATCGGCAATGAGGAGAGAGTCATGGCAAAGAAGACAGAAACAGGTACAGCGAAACCAAAGGCCAAGGCGGCCACTCCCCAAAGGTCCTGGGCCAGCCTGAAATCCAGCCTGAACGCGATGCCCGACAGCATCGACATCCGCGACTGGGTCTACCAGCCCGGCCTGCTGCCGGTGCCACCGGTGCTGGTGAACTGCGGCCGCGTGCCGGAGATTCTTGACCAGGGGCAGGAAGGCGCATGCACCGGCTTCGCGCTGGCGGCAGTCGCCAATTATCTGCTGCACAACCAGGGGCAGGAGCGGCGCGTCAGCCCGCGCATGTTCTACGAGATGGCGCGACGCTACGACGAGTGGCCGGGCGAGTGGTACGAAGGCTCGTCGGCACGCGGCGCGATGAAGGGCTGGCTGCGCCACGGCGTCGCCCAGCGCAGCGTCTGGGGCGACACGCAGACGGGTACCGCGCACATGACGCCGGTGGTCGTGCGCGACGCGATGAAATGCCCGGGCGGCGCCTACTACCGCGTGAACCACCGGCAGGTGCGCGACATGCACGCGGCGCTCGCCGAGGTCGGCATCCTCTACGTCACGCTGATGGTGCACGACGGCTGGTTCGAGCCCGGCCCCGGCACGACCACGATCGGTTACGCGGACGGCGGCGAGCAGAAGTCGTTGAAGCTGCCGATCATCACGCGCAAGGGCCGCGCCGACGGCGGACACGCGGTGGCGATCGTCGGCTACGCCGAACAGGGCTTCATCATCCAGAACTCGTGGGGACCAAGCTGGGGTGAAGGCGGCTTCGCGCTGCTGCCCTACGAGGACTACATGATGCACGCCACCGACGTCTGGGTCGCGCAGCTCGGCGTGCCGGTCAGCGTCGATGTGTGGGCCGAGGAAGAGAAAAAGAACGACAAGGTCTCCGAAGGCGCCGCTCGCGCGTTGCCGGCGCTGACGCTCGACAGCCTGCGCCCGTACGTCATCGACGTCGGCAACAACGGCGAGCTCTCGGGCAACGGCGATTATTGGACGACGCCGGAAGACCTCAAGCGGCTGGTCACGCAGGACATCCCGGAGACGACCAAGGCGTGGGCGAAACGCCGCGTCATGCTCTACCTGCACGGCGGCCTGAACGACGAGAAGTCGGCCGCCAAGCGCGTCGCCGCCATGCGCGGCCCTTGCCTGGCGAACGAAATCTATCCGCTGCACGTGATGTGGGAGACCGGTTTCATGGAGTCGCTGAAGAGCTACTTCGGCGACTGGTTCACCAACGCCGACAAACTCTCCGGACGCAGCCTGATCGACAGCGTGGGAGAGGGGCGCGACTGGATGGTCGAGCGCAGCCTGGCGTCGCCGCTGCGCGGCATCTGGGGCGAGATGAAGGAGAACGGACGCCTCGCCTCCGAGCACCACGCCGGACGCGGCGCCATGCAGCTGCTGGCCGAGGACATCAAGGCGGCTGGCAAGAGCGGAAAGAAAGGCAACTGGGAGCTGCACGTCGTCGCGCATTCGGCCGGCAGCATCTTCTTCGCCTACATGCTGCGCCACATCCTTGAACTCGGCCTGCCGCTGAAGAGCGTGCAGTTCCTGGCTCCGGCCGTCGAACTCGACGTCTTCCGCGACAAGGTTTTCGTGCCGGCCAGCGCAGGCCAATGCCCGCTGCCCATCCTCTACTTGCTTTCAGAAACCGGCGAACTCGACGACACCGTCGGCAGCCAGCTGGTGTACGGCAAATCACTGCTCTACCTCGTCTCCAACGCCTGCGAGAAGAAGCGCGGCACGCCGATCCTCGGCATGCACACCTTCCTGAAGCAGGACGACGCGATGATCGCCGCCTACCAGAACAAGGCACCCGACGGCCTGCCATCGCTGATCATCGCCGGCGCCAACCGCGAACCGGATGGGCAGGAGACGGCATCGAGCCAGAGCACGTCGCACGGCGGCTTCGACAACGACGTGGCGACGATGAACTCGGTGCTCCACCGCATCCTAGGCGGCGCTCCGACGCGACTGTTCTCGCGGCATGACCTGAGCTATGACTGAACTGCACACAATCAATCCACCGTTCGTGGTGAGCTGGTCGAACCATGAACGGGCGCTCCGTCCTTCGACAAGCTCAGGACGAACGGTGGACCAGATAGATTAGCCGCTCACACGAACGTCAACCATCACGGAGTCCGCCATGAAAATCCAGAACCACCGCCTGATCGCCGACGACGGGACTCCCGTCCGCTACGTCGAGACGCCGAACAAGAGCGGACTGATGACGCCCGAGTACCTGGTCATGCACTACACCGCCGGCAGCAGCGCCGAGGGTTCGGTGTCGTGGATGTGCAACCCGGCCGCCAAGGCGGCGGCGCATCTGGTGATCGGGCGCGACGGCAGCCTGACGCAGCTCGCGCCGTTCAACCGCGTCACCTGGCATGCCGGGAAATCCGAATGGGAGGGGCGCAGCGGCCTCAACGGATTTTCGATCGGCATCGAGCTGGATAACGCCGGCAAGCTGGAGCGTGTCGGCAACCGCTGGATCTCGGCGGTGAGCAAGCGCGCCTACCCCGACGACGACGTGCTGGTCGCCAATCACAAGCACGACCGCCCCGGCACGCCGCCGATCGGCTGGCACGAGTACAGCGAGGCGCAGCTCGAAGTCGCGGCGCAGGTCGGATTGCTGCTGATGGAGAAGTACGCGCTCAAAGACGTACTCGGCCACGAGGACATCGCCCCCGGCCGCAAGGCCGATCCCGGCCCGGCCTTCCCGATGGCCAGCTTCCGCGCCCGGCTGATGGGCCGCGCCGACGATGAAGTCGATCACTACGTGACAACGTCGGCGCTCAACGTCCGCGCCGGCCCCGGCACCGAGTTCGCCGCGCTGCCCGGCAGCCCGCTGCCTGCCGGCACGCGCGTCGCGTTACTCGAACAGCAAGGGCTGTGGTGGCGCGTCGACGTGCTCGACACCGTGAGCGGCGTCATGGACCTCGTCGGCTGGTGCCACAGCCGCTATATCGCGCGCGGTTCCTGAGCATCTCCCGTTCGTGGTGAGCCTGTCGAACCACGCCCTGAGCCTGCCGAAGGGCATGAACGGCGCACCCGGGGTGCCTGGTATCCCGCCCTTCGACAGGCTCAGGGCGAACGGAGTGGTGAACGACTACTGCAGTCGCGCGCGGGCGACCGTGCGCAGCCAGGCGGAGAGCGCGATCGCCGCGAGAATGAGCGCCGTCACCAGCCCGGTCCAGAAGCCGTAGAGCTGCATCGGTGCGACGCTGCCGATGCCGTGGTAGCCGAGGCGGATGCCGAGCGGCAGGCCGATGACCCAGAAGGCGACGAACATGACGATCATCGGGCCGAGCGTCACTTTGTAGCCGCGCAAGGCGCCGAGCGCGATCACCTGCGTCGCGTCGGCCAGCTGCCAGACGGCGGCGAGGAGCATGAGACTGATGGCGATCTCGCGCACTGCCGGGTCGGGCGTGTATGCGGTGACGATCAGCTCGCGCGCCGCCAGAATGAGCGGCACCGCAATGCTGGCGACGATCAGTCCCATCGCCACGCCGGTCCACGCGATGAAGCGCGCGGAGGCCGGATCGCCTGCGCCGAGTTTCTGGCTGACGCGGATGGTCAGCGCGGCGCCCAGGCCCATCGGCAGCATGAAGAGCACCGATGAGATATTGAGCGCGATCTGGTGCGCGGCGATCTGCGTCGCGCCGAAGCGTCCGACGAAGACGGCGATGCTGGTGAAGGCCGCCACCTCGGCGAGTGCCGCGCCGCCCATCGGCAGGCCGATGCGCAGCAAGCGCTTCTGGATGTTCCAATGCGGCCAATGCCAGCCGCGCCAGATGTAGCAGGCCCGGTACTCCGGCGCCCACGCCGTCCACGCGGCAAGCGCGAGCAGCGCGACCCACATGCCGATGCCCGTCGCCCAGCCGCAGCCGGCACCACCGAGCGCCGGAAAGCCCCAATGGCCCCAGATCAGCAACCAGTTGAAGAAGGCATTGACGCCCACACCGGCAAAGGCAAGGTACATCATCGGTTGCGGCCGATTGATACTGGCCGAGTAGAAGGCGAGCGCGCGAAAGATCATCGCGGCAGGCAGGCCGACGACGATGCCCCAAAGAAAGAGCGTCGTCTTGTCGATGAGGACGGGATCGATCTCGGCCAGGCGCATGATCGGCGCGACGCCCGGCATCAGGAATGCCGGCAGCACGCTGCTCACGGCGGCGAGCCACAAGCCCTCGTGCGTGTCCTGCACCACCGCCGCGTGGTCGCCGGCGCCGAAATGCTGCGCGACCGACGGGCTGATCGCCTGCACGACGCTCATCAGCGTGATGAACACCGGCATCCAGAACGCCACGCCCAGCGCCACCGCCGCCTGTTCCTCGGCGCCGGCATGCCCGGCCATCACGGTATCGAGCATGCCGAGCAGCGTATAGGCCACCTGCGAGAGGATGATCGGGAACGAAAGCGTCGCAAGCGCACGGCTTTCGGTGAGGAAGCGGGGGAGTCGGTGCATGATCGGTTCGGGTTTCTTGTTGGCGGCCGCAGGTGCGGCATGCGCCGGCACTTCCATGCTGGATGGAAGGACGACGCGAAAACCCGAATTGTAGGCCGATTTGGTGCGGGCCTCCCGATTGCCAGGGCAGGAGGCGTTGAGACTTGAAGAGCGATCCGTTCAGCTGGCCTGATGGCGCCCGCAATCGCACATCGCATTGATCTTCGCCAGGATCGCCTTCTCGTAGCCCGGCATGCTGAGCACATCGCATTCGCTGCCGACGATGTACGGATGCCCGCTGGCTTTCAGCTCTTCCTCGATCTCGGCGACCATGCCGGGTACGCCATCCAAGGGCACATCCTCGTCGGAGTAGAACTTCTTGGTCGGCAGGTTTCCGAAGAGGACGATGTCCTTGGCGACGTGCGGCTCGGCTTCCCAGAGTTTGACCGGGCTGCCGAAGCTGATGAGGCGCGGTTCGAGGGCGTTGAAGGATTCGATCATCTCGGGGATCAGCTCGCCGCAATCGTGGAACAGGAGGTCGGTACCCGTCGCGTCGAACATCGCCTTCAGGCGCAGGTTGGGCTGGATGACGAAGTCGTCATACACGCTCGATCCGTCGCGGATCTGATTGGGCGAGAAGTAGACGAGGTTGGCCGCCGGCTCGCAGAGGAAGATTGCTTTCGCGCCCGCCTTGATCTGCGCCATACAGGTGGCGTGGATGATCGTTTCCGACAGTTTGAGCAAGGCACAGATGAGGGCGACATCGTCGTCATCTTCGGCTCCGAGTCCGGTGCCGGCCATGTAGATCGGCGTAATCGGGTCCTTCAATAGCTTGGTCAGCAGCGAGAACGGTCCGATGCTCATGCCGACCGGAATTACCTTGCCGCCCTCGGCGAGCAAACGTAGCGCATCGCAGTTGGCCTTGATGCGCGGATGCACGAGGACGTCGGTGTCGGTCGTCACCTTGGCTGCAGCGGCCGCGTCGGGCAGCGCGTCGAAGTGGAAACTCTCGGTCTGCTCGGGCGGCACGCCCATCGTGCGCAGCAGGATGTCCTTCTCCAGCGTGAGGTCCATGATCGGCAGGGCGAGCGGATTTCCGAAGCGTTCGGCTGTTTCCAGCATCACCGCTGCCAGCTGTTCGCCGTCGATCAGGATCGCTTCGGGATCGGACTTCTCGTGCAGGACGAGATGCGTGGCGATCGGCATGCGGCGCCCGCTGCGGGCGAGTTCGAGGTAGAAGTTCTTGTCCATGCTTTGGGTCTCCAATGTCTGCGCTGCCTTACTGCGATCCTTCAGATTGATTCGTTGACTTGTGTGCATCCGGCGCAGTCGGCACATGCCGCGCGGATCACGCCTTCCTCGTGGCTGGCGACGATCTTCTGTCCCGGCGGCAGCACGAGGCATTCGCGCTCGTCCCACTCGCCGTTCAGCAAGCGCTGAATCAGGCTCGTATCGCCTGCGACTTCCTCGTACAGCCAGCCCTTCTCCTCGGCCTGTGCGCGGCTGCACTGTCGATACTCTTCTTCCGGCCCGACACCGGTCGTGATGAGGCACAGGCGCTTGTAGTGCTTGAGCCAGTCGCCCATCGTCTCCATCAGGTACTGCGCGTTATCCTCGCCGAACTGTTCGACGAGTTCGGCGTAGTTGCGGCTGAGCCCGAGGCGGCTGGTGACGCTCGCCGGGTTGTCGTTGGGATCGCTGTCGCGCTCGATCCAGCCGGGCGACTTGTAGAAGGTACCGGGATGCGCGGCAAAATGCGCTTCGTAGCGTTCGCGCGAGCCGAGCAGCAGCGTGATGCAGTCGTGCGCGCGGGCGACGACGAGTGGCACCGGCGCATGCAAGCCGCAGATGCCGTTGTTGCACAGGCCGTAGAGCAGAACGATGGCGCCCGGCTGCTCGTCTGCTGAACGAGTTTGCAACGCATGGTCGATCGTCGCCTGTAAGCGCGCGGACATCGCTTCTTCGCCGATGTCGTGCAGGCTCTTGGGCAGGAACTCGAAATCGACGCGCAATCGGCTTTGTGCGGCGGCGGCACAGGCTTCGCGGTGGAAGACTTCGCAGACGATGGCGAGCAGGCGCTTCATGGTTCGTAAGCTCACGCGACCTCGAACTCGGGGAACAACATGGCGTCGGCGAAGGCGTCCTGAAAACCCGGTTCGGCAGCGAGTTCAACGACGGTGATGCGCTCACGCAGCGCCGCAACGCTCGCCGCAAGTTCCGGATGCGCGGCGAGCAGAATGGTGCCGTCGAGCGCCGAGTTGCCGGCCACTTCGATTTTTCCAGCCAGCGCTGACGCCAGGAGGCCGATGTCGAGGGCCGATTCCGGAAGCAGTGTCGATCCGAAGCCGCCGGCCAGATACAGGCGCTCAATCTCTTCGTAACGCACACCCGCCTTGCGGCACAGAATGTCGACACCGGCCGCGATGGCGCCCTTGGCGAGTTGCAGGTTGCGCACATCGGCCTGGTTCAACGACGGCAAACCACCGCCAAAGGAGAACACCTTGTTGTCGTCGTCAGCGAAGCCGCCGCATTCGTCGACGATCTCCTTGCGGCGAAGGCAGGCCAGCAGATCGAGCAAACCGGAGCCGCAGATGCCGGTCGCCGCGCCGTGTTCTTCCGCATTGCCGATCGTCGAGTAGTGAATCGTTCCGTCATCGCCCAACCAGACGTGATCGATCGCGCCCTCCACCGCCGGCGAGCCGGAGCTGATCATTTCGCCCTCGAAGGCGGGACCCGCCGCCGTCGCGGTGACGTAGATGCGATCGGGCGTCACGAGCGCCATCTCGCCGTTGGTGCCGATATCGACGAGCAGTTGCGGCGCGCTGACCGGACGGTCGAGGCCGCAGGCATAGAGGCCGGCC
The DNA here is from genome assembly GCF_017995515.1 of Propionivibrio sp. Lineage (GTDB taxonomy): Bacteria > Pseudomonadota > Gammaproteobacteria > Burkholderiales > Rhodocyclaceae > Propionivibrio. Next base: position 17,392 of record NZ_JAGOIT010000050.1, on the reverse strand, counting down.
AGGATGTCGGCGCCGACGAAGGCCGAGATGCCTGCAACCAGCCGTGCCGGCAGCTGGCGCGGGCCGACCGCTGTTTCTCGCGCATCGAGGAAGACGGGCGAGAACGGCACGCTACCCAGCCCGCGCAAGTTGGCACCTTCGAAGAGATGCAACATGGTCGTGTTGCCGCAGATATGCACGACCGGCAGTTCGGCCAGGCCCGTCTGCCGTTGCAACTCGCTGAGCATGGCGTCGAGTTGTGCGTGGATCGCTTTGCGCATCGCGGCGAGCGAGGGCGGTTCGGTAATTGTGCTTTCGATGCGCGCCACGACGTCAGCGCCCCAGGCGCGCTGGCGATTCGGTTCGGCGACGCGGGCAATGACATCGCCGGTCTCTCGATCCGCGACCACGGCAACGACCGTCGTCGTGCCGATGTCGACCACCGCGACGACGTCGGCCATAAGCTCGGACGGTACGGCGACTTGAGTACGCCGACGACGCACCGGGAAGTCAGGGATGTCGAGCCGCGCATTCGGCACCAATACCGCGACCGGCTGCGGACGTAGAAACGTCGCACGGCACGCCAGCCGCCAGCCGTCGGCCAGCCGCTTGTGGCCGACCAACTCGGCTTCGAACGCCGCTGGCGTGTCAAGCGCGTGCGCAGCATCCTCGGTCACTTTCACCATGCAGCGCACGCAACGCGTGCGGCCGCCGCAGGGCGCGTCGATGTGCTGGTGATCGAGACGCAGCGCTTCGAGTAGCGTTACGCCCGGTTCACCGAAGACTTCGCAGAGTCGCATGAGCGCTCGATTGGCAGAATCAGGCGGCCTCGGCGACGAGACCCATCGCCGCGTCGGCCGCACTCGCCGCGTCCGGCGTATAGATGTCGGCGCCGATCGTCGTACAGAATGACTGCGTAATCGGCGCGCCGCCGATCATGATCTTGAAGCGCTCGCGCACGCCGGCGCCCTCGAACAGTTCGACGACGTTGCGCATCTCGTTCATCGTCGTCGTCAGGAGCGCCGACAGGCAGACGATGTCGACCTGACTGTCCTGCGCCGTCTTGAGGAAGGATTCGCCCGGCACGTCGACGCCGAGGTCGATGACCTCGAAACCCTTGGCCTCGATCATCATGCGCACGAGGTTCTTGCCGATGTCGTGCAGGTCGCCCTTCACCGTGCCGATCACGACCTTGCCCTTGTTCTTGACGCCGTCCTTCACCAACAGTGGTTTCAGCATGGCCGTGCCGATGTTCATGGCGCGACCGGCGACGAGGACTTCGGGGACGAAGACTTCGTTGCGTTTGAACTTGCCGCCGATGACGTTCATACCGGCCATCAGGCCGTCGTTGAGGATCGTTTCGGCGGGAATGTTCTGGTCGATGGCTTGCTGCACCAGCTCCTTGATGTCCTTGGCCTTGCCTTTTTGCAGGGCGGTGGAGATTTGTTCAAGTAGGCTCATTTGGTTTCGACTCCCGGAAATTCAGTTGTTGTTTGATCGTTAGAGCGAGTGCACACCGGTGAAGATGGCTTCGACGTTGGCCGGCGGCGTATCGGACAGGATGGCTTCGTGGCTCGGGCTGATGATGAGTCCGGTCGGGAACAGCGTCGCCAGCCGTTTCACCTCGGCGATGATCTGATCCGGCGTGCCATGAACCATCAGATTCTGCGCATCGACGCCGCCGCAGAACGAGGCCTTGCCGCCAAAGTCGCGCGCCAGTCGTTCGGCTTCCATGTTGTGCGCCAGCGCCTGGATCGGGTGAATTGCGTCGGCACCGAGCTCGATGAGGTCCGGGATGATGTCGTAGATGCAGCCGCAGGAATGGTGGATCACCTTGAGGCCATAGGCATGTGCCTGGTCGATGAGCTGCTTGGTACCGGGGAAGACGAGTTCGCGGATCAGCGCCGGCGAGAGCATCAGCCCCTGCTGGCTGCCGAAGTCGTTGCCGATCAGCACGGCCTTGAGCTTGCCCTTGGTCGACTCGTAGAAGATCTCGTTGGCCTTGAGGTAGAACTGCATGATGCGGTCGATGACGGCCTTGAACATCTCCGGCTCGGTCATCATCTTGATCAGCGCCGTCTCCATGCCGAAGGCCGCACACGCATCCTGGAAGTGCGCCGACCAGGCGAGCACCATTGGCACCGCGTCTTCCGGCACTTCCTCGACGACCTGGCGGCACTTCACCGGATCGATGTACTTCTCGGGATCAGGCCAGTCGAAGTCATTGACGCCCTCCGGGTCTTCGTAATCCTCGAAGAAGCCGGGCGCCGTCAGCGTACGCTCCTCGTAGTCGTGGTTGAGGCCGTCCTTCTTGGCAAAATCGAAGGCGGCAGCGACGTGGTTACTCGTCGGCGACTGGTAGGGAACATTCACGTGGTAGACGTCGTCGTCGACCTTCTTCTTCAGTTCGAGGAAGGAGTCGACGCCGAAGTGCTTGAGCAGGGCCGGGATCGCCGAATGCACCGGCTCGCCGATCCAGGTCGCCGGGCGATCGACCGGCTTGCGTTCGATGGTCCGGACAAAACGCTCGATGTGATCCATGAATGTTCTCCTAACGTTTTTCTTGCAAGCTGTTGAGAATGACCGCGCCGAGAATCACCAGCCCCCGGACGACCTGCTGCATGTAGGGCGTGATGTCGAGCAGGATCATTCCGTTCGAAAGCACGCCGATGAAGAGGACGCCGAGCAGCGTGCCGGAGAGCTTGCCCTCGCCGCCGACGATGTTGGTGCCGCCGATGATCACCGCGGCGACGATGTCGAGTTCCCAGCCGATGCCGATTTCCGGCGAACCGGCCATCAGGCGCGACGAGAGAACGAGCCCGGAGATGCCGGAGACCACCGCGCTGACGACAAAGACGCCGATCTTCACGCGTTCGACGTTAATGCCGGAGAGGCGAGCCGCGTCCTCGTTGCCGCCCAGCGCGTAGATCGAACGGCCGAAGGTCGTCGAGGACATGACGAAGGCGCCGATCAGGAAGATGGCGATCATGTAGAGCACCGGATACGGGATGAAGCCAAGCTGCCCGGAGCCGTAGATGAAGAAGTCCTGCGGCAGGCCGCCAACCGGGTAGCCGCCGGTCAGCGTATAGGTCACACCGCGAATCAGCGTCATCGTCGCCATCGTGACGAGGAAGGCGTGCAGGCGGAAGCGCGCGGTGACGTACCCGTTGAGCACGCCCCACAGGCAGGTGACGCCGAGCGTGGCGAGGATCGAGAGCGGGATCGACAGCCCCCACTTGAGGAAGATCGCATTGAGCACGGCGGCGAACGCGACGAGCGCGCCGACCGAAAGATCGATCTGGCCCATGATCAGGATCATCGTCATGCCGACGGCGATGATTCCCTGGTTCGAGACCTGCCGGAACACGTTAACAATGTTCGAAACCGTCAGGAACTTCGACGTCGCAAACGAGAGATAGACGACGAGCAGCACAAAGACGATCGCGAACGAGTACTTGAGGAGAAACTCCTTAACGCGGACCTGATTCGTCGATCCGCCGGCGCCATCCGCGGTCGCCACGCCTGTATTGCCTTCCATGATGACTCCTTCCTGATGTTTTCTGACTGACTACGCCGCGTTCTGCACGGTGGCGAAATTGACGATCCCGTCCTGATTGGTTTCTGTCGGGTCCAGTTCAGCGGTCGGACGACCGGCGGCGAAAACGACGACGCGGTCGGCGAGTTCGAGGATTTCCGGGATCTCGGACGAGATGAGGATGACGCCCTTACCGGCGTCGGCGAGCGAATGGATGATGTCGTAGATCTGGCTCTTCGAACCGACGTCGATACCGCGCGTCGGTTCGTCCATGATGAGGATCGACGGCGTCGTCGCCAGCCATTTGCCGATCACGACCTTCTGCTGGTTCCCGCCGGAAAGCGCGCGCACCTTCTGCGCGGCAGAGGCGCACTTGATGCCCATGTGCCGGATCGATCCCGAGGTCTGTTCGGTCTCCGCGCGACGCCGGATGATGCCCAGCCGCGACAGATCGCGATAGATCGCCATCGTCAGGTTGTCGAGGATCGAAAGACCAAGGACCAGCCCTTCTTCCTTGCGATCCTCAGTGATGAAGGCGATGCCGTGTGCGATCGCCTCGCGCGGATTGCGGATCGTGACTTCCTGGCCTTCGATGTAGAGCTTGCCGGCGGTGAGCTTGTCGATGCCGAAGATGGCGCGCGCGGTTTCGGTACGACCGGCGCCGGCCAGCCCGGCCAGGCCAAGGATTTCACCCCTCTTCAGGCTGAAGCTCACGTTGCGGAAGCCGGTCGGGCCGCACAGCCCTTCGGCGCGCAACAGTTCGCCGCTGCCGGTGCGCGGCGGCCGACGATTGCTTTGCACTTCGCGCCCAACCATGTGACGGATGATCACGGGCTTGGGTGCCTGGTCGATCGGCAGCGTAACGATGTAGCGCCCGTCACGGAAGACGGTGACGCGGTCGGCGAGGATCGGCAATTCCTCCAGCCGGTGCGAGACATAAACGATGCCGATGCCCTGCTCGCGCAGGCGGCGCAGGTTCTTGAACAGATGCTCGACCTCGCTCGCCGAGAGCGACGCGGTCGGTTCGTCGAGGATCAGCAGGCGCGAGTCGTTGGACAGCGCCTTTGCGATCTCGACCATCTGCTTGTGGGCGACGCTCAGCGTCCCGACCTTGGCCTTCGGGTCGATGTCGACCTCGAGCCGCGCGAGATACTCGCCCGCTTTCTTGAACATCGCCGCTTTGTCGACGACGAAGCCGTTGCGCTTCGGCAGTCGGCCGAGATACATGTTCTCGGCGACCGACAGCCCGTTGATCAGGCTGAACTCCTGATATACCGCTGCAACGCCGAGCGCACGGGCGTGCGCCGGGTTTTCGATGACGACGCGCGCGCCGAACAACTCGATTACACCCGAGTCGCCGTCAGGCTTGTGCGCACCGGTGAGTATCTTGATGAGCGTGCTCTTGCCCGCCCCGTTGGCGCCGACCAGCGCGTGAATCTCGCCAGCAGCAAGGCTGAATTCCGCCTCGTTGAGCGCACGGATGCCTCCGAAGGTCTTGCTGATTTTCGAAAGCGTAAGAATCGTAGACATGGTCAATATCCTGGAACTGCTTGAACTTCCAATACCTTCACCAACCGCCCTGCGAAAGAAGCGGGGGCTTTCGCCCCCGTCGGGAAGGACCTACTTGATGAGGTTCTTGCGGTCGTCGAGGTACTTCTGGATATCGGCCTTGTCGTCGAGCTTGTAGGTCTTGAGCGGCACGAGCACTTCGTTCTGGGCTTTGCCGGTGGTCGCCAGGTCGTAGGCGTTCTTGACCGAGGTGTAGCCGATCTCGAACGGCTGCTGCGTGGTCACGGCGACGAGGAAGGCGTTCGGCTCAAGCATGGCGCGCGCCAGGTCGATGCTCATGTCGGTGCCCATCAGTAGCACCTTGGCCTTCGGGTTGGCCTTCAGCGCGGCGAGCGAACCGAGCAATGCGCCCTGGTTCCAGCACCAGACGATCTGCGTTTCGGGATGCGCTTCGAGGATGCTCTCGGTCACTGACAAGCCCAGTTCCTTGAACTCAGCATCCTGCTGCGCGACGATCTCGACGCCCGGCACCGCCTTGATCTGGTCGACGAAGCCCTTGACGCGGTCGATACCGACCGAGTACTTGGAGGTACCGATGACGGCGACCTTGGCCTTGCCACCCATCTTGTTCTTGATGTAATCGACGGCGAAGGCGCCCGTACCCTTGCCGAGATCGTAGTTATTGACGCCGACGAAGTACTTCGAGTTCGGCGAGTTCACCTTCGAGTTCCAGGTGACGACCGGGATCTTGGCGGCGACGGCACGCTCGAAGGCCGGCACCGACGCCGTGTCGCTCTGCGGCGAAATCGAGATGGCGCTGACCTGTTGCGCGATGAGGTTGTCGATGACCGAGGCTTCCTTCGCCACGTCGGAATCGGAGCTCAGGATCTTGACCGTCGCCTTGAGGTCGGTCCCCGCCTTCTTCATGCCCTCGATGACTTCGGCGAACCACTCGTGCTTGGTATCAAGCAGGATTGCGCCAATTTCGACCGGACCGGCCGCCACGGCCGACGTCGCAAAACCACCCGCTGAAACGATCGCTACGGCGGCGGCAATCGCCGCCAACTTCAGACCAAACTTCCTCATTTGAACCCTCCATGATTATCAAACCGGCACACGAAAATGCGTCGGCATTCGTGAAAACCTACCTGGAACCTGACAGCAAATGATTCGGAACAAGTTTTGCCAACCCGCTGGGAAACTGAACACGCGGGCTCAATCCTGGTGAAACACCTCCTCCATCGCAGCCCACCACTCGCCGTTCTTGCGCGAGTTGAGCGGGGACTGCAAGGGCTTGACGGTCGCCCACCATTCCTGGGTCTTGGGGTGCTCGGCCATCTTCGCCATGTCCGCATCGAAGTCGTCGCCGACGTACTCGTAGTAAGCGAACAACAACCCGTCGTGCATGAAGATCGTGTAGTTGCGGATGTTGCATTCGGTGATCTTGGCGGCCACCTCCGGCCAGACGGCGCAGTGGTAGTCGATGTATGCAGCAACGCACTCCCGTTTGATGCCGATCAGTTCTCCGTGGCGCTTCATGGTCACCTCCCTGTTTTTGACGAGTATAGAAATCGGCCAACGCTTGTCAACTAAATTTTATTAATTTCTTAACTCGACTCAAGTGAATAATTCACTCCAAATCCATTTAGCCGATAACCGCAATGACACGCCAACAGCACCGAACACGACCTCTCAGCACACGCAAGGGAATGACCATCGAGCACAAGCGGCGAGGTGTCCAGCAACATTCCAGATCACCTTACGTATCAAGGATCGCAGGCGCTAACTCGACTCAGACAAGGTGACTTGAATGACGCTGACGTCGAGGTCACAAGAATGGAAACGGAACACGGGAGCACGAATGGGTGAACAGCGGTTTACGGCACTTAACAAATATTTGATATTTAAAAAGTGCGACGCTATGATGCAGCAACTCAAGTAAACAATTTACTAAATGAAACCGACTTTACGAGATATCGCCAAAACCGTCGGCGTTTCGCCCGCGACGGTGTCGCTCGTGCTCAGGGATAAGGGCAACATCTCGCCCGACACGCGCGACCAGGTGCTCAAGGTGGCCGCCGATCTAGGCTATCTGCGCCAGGAGAAGTATGGGGACGGCGCGCGCGTGGACAAGCCGCGCAAGACGCTAGGCCTCTTGCTCGTGATCGACCAGTCGTTCAGTTACATGTTTTACTTCATCAGTACGATCATCGAAAGCCTGGAAAAGCGCGTGCGCGAAGACGGTTACGACGTCGTGCTGATCCCGATCTCGTTCCAGTCGACCGACGCCGAGATCGTCATGAAGGTGATGGACGCCCGCGTCAAGGCCGTCGCCTCGCTGCACTACGCCAACGTCAATGCCTTCGTGCGGCTTGAGGACCGGGGCATCCCGGTCGTCGTCGTCATGAACAACAAGCACCTGGAGAACTACTACAGCGTCTGTTCCGACGACTTCCACGGCGCCTACGAGGGAACCAAGTACCTGATCGAACTCGGCCACCGCTCGCTCGCCTATATCGGCTGCGACCGCTTCAGCCTCGAAGCGCTGATGCGTGAGCGCTTCATGGGTTTCATGAGCGCGATCAGCGAGTTCCGCCTCGATTTCGACCCGGCGCTGCAGGTCAACGCCGATACGCAGGACATGGCCGTGCTACGCAAGGAGGTCGCCGACTTGTTCGACCGCCCGAACCCGCCGACCGCGCTCTTCGTGCTCGACGACGAACTCGCGCTGCGCGTGCACATGGTGCTCAGCGAACGCGGCCTGCGCGTGCCGGAGGACGTCTCGATCATCGCGCCGGGCGACGTCCTCGACTACTCGAAGCCCTATATCCCGCAGTTCAACACGATGCGCATCAACACCGACATCATTGGCTCGACCACCGGCGAGTTCCTGATGAACCGGCTACGCCACGCCAAGCAGAAGCTCTACGGACTTAAGGTCAATCAGGAGTTCGTCGATCGCGGCTCGTGCGCACCGCCAAGACAAGGCGCCGGGGCAACGAGCCCTGAAACCCGAACGGTGCGCGTGGTCGAACCGCTGACGGCGCGCTGAATCGCGCACTTTGCCTGTACTCAGCTGGCCGCAGGCGAAAGGGACGACGAGCGGACGACGAGGCGCGGCTCGGTCACAAAATGCACAGGCGTCGTCCGCCCTTCGATGCGTTCGATGAGCAGCTCGGCCGCGCGCATGCCGAGCCGGTGCGGGTCCTGATCGACTGACGTCAGCGAAATCTGCGGGATGGCGCACATCGGCCAGTTATCGTAGCCGATGAGTGCAAAGTCCTCCGGAATGCGCAGCCCGCACTCCGCAGCCACCGACATGATCGGAATCGCCGCCTTGTCGGACCACGCAAAAATGGCCGTCGGCCGGTTCTTCGCGGTCAGGAGGTGATGAATCTGCCGGGATTGCTCTTCGTCGGTCGCGCTGAACTTCTGCTCGACGACGTGGATGTGACTCGCCAGCCCGTGCTCGCGCATCACGTCGAGATAGCCCTTCAGGCGATACGCGACCGGATTCACCGCCGCATCCTCAAGCACCTGGAAGGTCACATGCGCGATCTTGCGATGCCCGGCGGCGATCAGGTGTTCGAGCGCCAGCCGCGTCCCTTGCTCGTCATCGTTGTTCGCCGTATCGAACCCGCCATCCGGTTCGTGGCGGCCGATGACAACCATCGGGACGGTTTCCGCCAGCTTGATCAACTGACGCATTTCGATACGCGGCGCGACGAGGAGCAAGCCGTCGAGCTTGCGGTCGAGCATCGTTTCGATCTGGTTCTTGTCGGTCAGATCCTGTGACGGGCGGATAGCGAGCAGCGACTGATACGACGTCGGCTTGGTCGCCGCCCAGACGCCGTCCATGATGTCGGCGAAGAACTGGTTGCGCATGTCCGGCAGCGTGACGCCGAAGGTAAAAGTCCGCCCGCGCAGTCCGCGCGCGGCGAACTGCGGCCGGTAGTTGAGTTCGGCGATCGCCGCCTCGACCCGGCTGCGCATCTCGTCGCTGATGCCATAGGCATTGCGCAGCACCTTCGAAATCGCCGATCGCGAGACGCCTGCCCGATCGGCAACGTCCTGTATGGTGGGCCGTTTGCTCATGCGCGCATTCTACCGTGCCTCATCCCTTGACCGCCCCAGCCGTCATGCCTTCGACGATCTTGCCATTGAAAAACAGGAACATGATCAGCGGCGGAATCGTGATCAGCAGGATGTTCATGAAGAGCAGGTTGTACGAGGTGTTGAACATGCTCTGGAAGTTGTAGAGCGTGAGTTGCACCGTCGCGTTGCGCGCGCCCGGCAGGTAGTAGAGCGGATTAGTGAAGTCGTTGAAGATGCCGACCGACTGCACGACGATGTTGGTGACGACGACCGGCTTCATCAACGGCAGGATGACGCGGAAAAAGAGCGCGATCGGCCCAGCCCCTTCGATGACGGCCGCTTCGTCAAGCTCCTTCGGAATCGTCGCGACAAAGGCGCGGAAGAGCAGCACGCTGAACGAAAGACCGTAGGCGACCTCGATCAGGACCATCCCGGTCATCGTCTTGAACAGGCCGATCTCCTGCAGCACCCAGATCGTCGGCACGACGGCCGGCGGCATGATCAGGCCCGAGAGCACGAGCATCTCGATCACGCCGTTCCAGCGGCTGGCGCGCCGCTGCAGGACAAAGCCGACCATGCTGGCGAAGACGACGAGCAAGCCGACGCTGACGACGGTTATGACGAGACTATTGAAGAAGGCCGTGAGCAACATATAGTCGCGCGCCTGCACAACCTGTACGAGGTTGCCCCACGCCTCGATGACGTTCGGCCACGAGAAGCGCAGTAGCGCCGCCTCCTGCTTGTTCTTCGCCGCGGTGAGGATGATGAAGGCGAAGGGCACCAGGAAAACGAGGCTGGCGCCGAGGACGGACAGAATCTCGGTGACGATTTTCCACCTAAATTTCATGGCCGGGTCTCCTTGCGGTTGAAGTACATCGAGAGCGGTACGACGAGTACCGAGACCAGCAGGAAGAGCACGACGTTGCCCGCCGTCGAGAGCCCGTAGAAGCCGGCCTGGTACTGCTTGTAGATCACCGACGCAATGACGTCGGACGTGAAGCCGGGACCGCCGCGCGTCATCGACCAGATCAGGTCGAAGGAACGCAGGCCGCCGATGAAGCTCAGGATGATCACCGTCGTCGTCGCCGGCCGGGCGAGCGGCACGGTGACTTTCCAGAATTGCTGAACCGCCGTCGCACCCTCGATCTTCGCCGCCTCGTAATACTCGCGCGGGATGGCGACGATGCCGGCGATGAAGATGATGGTCGCCAGCCCGACGCCTTTCCACACGTCGACGAGCGCCACCGAGAGCAGCGCGTAGGCGGGATCGGTCAACCAGCCCGGCCCCTCGATACCGAAGAAGCTCAGCCCGACGTTGATCGCGCCGTTGCTCGGATGCATCAGGGCGGTGAACGTGATCCCGATGCCGACCGTGCTGACCAGCACGGGGAAGAAGACGACCGAGCGCAGGAAGGTGCGCACGCGGATATCCGAGGTCAGCAGCACGCCGAGCAGCATGCCGAAGATGACCTTGAGGCCGGACGTCACGACGGCGTAGATCAGCGTGTTGGTGAGTCCCTTGACCAGAAAGGGCTCGCGATAGAACTGCACGAAATTCTCGAAGCCGATGAAGGTCGATTCGAACAACGTCCAGCGCGTGAGACTGAAATAGAACGACATGATCATCGGCGCCAGGAAGAGCACGCCGAAAACCACCGCCGCCGGGATATAGAACCAGGCCGGGTACGACGCGGTGCCGAGTCTGCGCCGTACCGGTGCCAATTGCGCTGCTGCCATGTTTGCCACCTTGCCGTTCAAGCGAAACGCTTGGTGAGGCGTTATTGATGCCTACTGAGGTCGCCAAAGTGACCGACAACTTTCCACCGTTCGTGGTGAGCCTGTCGAATCCTGTCCTGAGCCCGCCGAAGGGCATGAACGGGCGCGCAGGACGGTCACCCACCCTTCGACAGGCTCAGGGCGAACGGTGGTGGATTGTCGTCGATCACATAGCGAATCTTCCCGAAGATACCGCGTTTCGCTCTACTTCCAGCCCGCAATGCCGAGTTGCATCGCCTGCTTGCGCACGTCCTCGTCGTAGAGCGCGGCGCCGTCGGCCGGCTTGCGGATGCCGGAACCGACTTCGACGGTGATCTGTTCGAGCGACGGCCCCTTGATCGGCGAGAGGAACTCAAGCGCCGGCGCATTCTGGCCGCCCGCACCGAAGTAGCTCACCAGATCCTTCACCGAGGGCGGCACGTCGGTCGGCAGTTCGCAGCCCTTGACCATGTACGGCCCCATCGCGCCGACCGCCTTGGTCTGCGAGTTGCAGCCCTCGACGCTGGCGGCGAAGGCGAGGAACATCTTCGCCTCCTTCAGGTGCTGCGTCGTTTTGGGGATGTACAGGCCGGGTGGCACCCACACGGTCAACCCGTTCTTGGCGGCATTGTCACCGGGCAGCGCGAAGAAGCCGACGTCGCTGAGGTTTTCCTTGAAATTGGTGGCGAGGGTACCGATCGCGAAGGTCAGCATCGGATAGTGCGCGCCCTCGCCCTTGGCGACCATGCGCAGACCATCTTCATAGCCGGCCGAAGCAAAGTCCTTGTTCAGGTAACCGGCCTTGAACACTTCCTCCTGTTTCTGGAAGCCCTTGAGCGCTGTCGGGCTGGTCGCAAACTTGGCCTTGTTGTTCGTGTAGCGGTCGGCAAAGTCCGGCTCGACAGCCTGCACGTTGAAATAGTCGCCAAGCACGAAGAGCTGCGAGGTCCACGTGTCCTTGAAGGTCTGGATCACCGGCGCGATGCCGGCCGCCTTGATCGCCGCGTTGTTCTTCTGGAACTCGGCCCAGGTCTTGGGCACCTGCAGATTCAACTTCTGGTAGATCTTGCGGTTGTACAGCACGCCGCCGCCCATACCGGTCTCGATCGGCGCGCCGTAGACCTTGCCTTCGACGCTGACCACTTTCTTGAAGGTGTCATGCACGTCGGCCTGGAAGGGTTCATTCGTGACGTCGACGAGATTCTTCTTCGGATTCAGCGCCTGGAACAGCGAGCCGGAGTTATACAGGAAGACGTCGGCCATCTCGCCGGTGGCCAGCCGCGTCTTGACGATGTTGTCGCCCTCGCCGCCCCCCGGTCGCGCTTCGACCTCGACCTTGATCGACGGGTACTTGGCCATGAAGTCGGCGGCCAGCCCCTCGACCGCCTTGATATCCTGCGGTGGGTTCGACGTCAGTACCGTCAGCGTCACGGTCGGTGCGGCGAACGCGTAACCGCCGGTACAGGCGGCGACCACCGAAGTGACCGCCACGGACAACAGTTGCTTACTCCACATCTTCTTCATCAACCCTCTCCTTGATGGAAAACGCTTTAATAGATCGCGTCGAAAAAACATTAAGAATGGGCGTCCGCCTTGTGCCAGGCGGTACGCGCTTTGTTCCTCGTTGTTTCAGAGACCTGCCATGAAAAACTCGATCGTGTGTTTGCCCGCGCCCAGCGTGATCGGCGCGGTGCTCGCTGTCGCCGCTTGCCCGTCGATGCGCGACAGCGAATAGCACGCCCTGAGGCGCAACGAGCCATGCGCGCCTTCCGGAATTTCGACTTTGTACGTCACCTTGTCGCCATCGACCTGCCAGCCGGCTTCGATGCGTCCGGCCGTCGAATCGTGCGTGGCCTTGAGTGGAGCGAGCGCGGGAACGACGAGCGGTTCGAAGATGACATGCCGGAATGCCGGTTCGTCCGGGTCCGGACGGAAGCCGGCCAATCCCTCGAACAGCCATTGGCAGACCGAACCGTAGGCGTAGTGGTTGTACGAGTTCATCGCCGGGTCGAACATTTTGCCGTCGGCGCGGATCGCGTCCCAGCGCTCCCAGATCGTCGTTGCGCCGTGCTTGATCTGGTACAGCCAGCCCGGCACCTCTTCCTGCAGGAACATGGCGGCGGCGAGTTCGTATTCGCCGATCTTGACGAGCGCCGGCAGCAGCGCCGGCGTGCCGATGAAGCCTGTGCCGATGCGCCCTTCGCTGCGCGCGATGGTGGCGCGGAAGTAGCGTTTGGCGGCATCGCGCTTGTCTTCCGGAATCAGGTCGTGCAGGAAGGCGAGCGCATAGGACGTCTGGTCGTCATAGACCAGCCGGCCGCTCGGCGCGATGAATTCGTGCGCGAAGGCCTGCTTGACGGCATCCGCGCGCGCCGACATGCGGCGCTCGGCCTCGCTGTCGCCGAGTACGCGGGCAATCTTCGCGGTGAGCGCCGAGGAAATGTAGAGATAGATCGTCGCCGCGGCATCGTCGCCGATCGTCGGATACGGCTTTTCGGTCGGCCCGCTCGGTTGCAGCCAGTCGCCGAAGCTGAAACCGCGTTCCTTCCACTGGCGCGGCGTGTTGACGATCGGACCATCGCTGATCGACCAGACGAAGTCGTTCCAGCGCAGCATGGCGGGGAAGGCCTCAGCCAGAATGGCGCGGTCGCCGTAATGCGTCCACAACACCCAGGGCACGATGCAGATGGCGTCGCCCCAGCCGGTACTGCCGTAATAGCCGGCGACGATGTCTTCGTGCCCGCGCGTCGGATCGGGCGAGAAGTGCGGGATTTCGCCGTCCGGCCGCTGGTCGGCCATCAGATCGCGCAGCCATTTGACGAGGAAGGCGTGGCTCTCGTGCAGGTAGCACGCGGTCGGCGCGAACACCTGCGCGTCGCCCGACCAGCCCATGCGCTCGTCGCGCTGCGGGCAGTCGGTCGGCACCTCGATGAAGTTGCCGCGCTGCGACCAGACGGTGTTCTCGACGAGCTTGTTAACGAGCGGACTCGCCGTCGTCAACGTCCCGGTCGGCCGCGTTGCCGAGGTGATCGGCACGGAAACGATGGAGCGGACCGTTGCGCGCCCGCTGACGGTGACGCGGGCGTAACGAAAGCCGTGGAAGGTGAAGGTCGGCCGATAGTGTTCGACGCCTTCGCCCTTGAGCGTGTAGTCGATGCGCGCCTCGGCCAGCCGGTAGTTGGTGTTGTTGAACTTGCCTTCGTGATCGAGGATCTCCGCGTGCTCGACGAGCACCGTGGCGCCCGCCTCGCCTTCGACCGAGAAGGCGACATAGCCGCCGACGTTCTGGCCGAAGTCGTAGATCGTGCGCCCTTCCGCGTCCCGCGTTTCGCTGATCGGCGCGAACGGCGCGAGTTCCTTGACGCCGTTGATCTCGTGCGCAATCAGGCGAGCCGCATCGAAGCCCGCATCCACCGTGCAGCCGCGCGTCGCCGGCCGACCTTCCTGGCGCGCATCGTAGGTTTCGCCGAAGTAGATGCCGGATTTGACGATCGGCGTGAGGCCGCTTTTCCAGCGCGCGTCGGTCGCCAGCAGGAGGCGGTCACCGGCGCGGTCGCCGGCGCGAATCTCGGCGATCGCGCCCAGATGCTTGCCCCAGGTGTTGTCGATGCGCACCCCCTTCCACAACATCGTCGAGCGCAGCCAGCCGTCGCCCAGCCACAGGGTGATCGTGTTTTCACCGCGGCGCAGCAGCTGGCCGACCGCGTAGCTCTGGTAGGAGAGACGATCCTGATAGCTCGTCCAGCCCGGCGTCAGCACATCGTCGCCGACCCGCCGGCCATTGATGAAGCAGCGGTACAAGCCGAGCGCACTGATGAACAGGCGCGCATCCGGCGCGTCGGCGTCGAGCACCAGCGTCGTTTCGACGAACGGCGACTGATTGCCGATGCCGGCATCCGTCTCCGGACGAATCATCTGCGCCGACCATTGCCGCCGCTCGATTGGGCACGTGCTCGTTGGTCCGGTGTGGTCGCTCGACGTCATTGGCTGCTCCCTGCGTTATCGATGGATTGTTTCCCGAGACGCCCTGCGACGAATCGGTGAAGATGATGGTAGAACGGTTTACGTTTTTGTAAACACCTTTTTGGCACCATCGGCATTCATCGACGCGCCGCATGGCGCACGGGCAGCAACGCCAAGCTCAAACCAGTCATCACGGGGACGACGCCTCCGAACCATCCGCAGAGCAGATGTAAAACTCAGCACATATCGCTTAAAAACAATTGGTTAACTTAGGTTAGCAAGGCCTGCGCTCAACCATCCAGATCGGCACCAAAAAAGCCTCCGCACCGATCATCGTTGATCCAATGGCGAAGGATCGGAAGCACATTGATCAGTTCACACTCTTTACTTTGACGTAAACCGTTCTACAATACGTCGGCTTGTTCGGCTGTTTTCTACCCTTTCGCCCGAATCGCTGGATGCAGGTTTCGGCTGACGACCAGGAGACACCGAGCACAACCTGAGAAGGATTCATTGACGGTCGGCGATCGTCACGCAGCGTTCGCCAATAACGAAGAGGCGTCGGAACATGGCAGACCTGGAACTGAAAGCAATCCGCAAGAGCTTCGGGCAGCACGAGATCATCAAGGGCGTCGATATCAGTATCGAGCACGGCGAGTTCGTCGTCTTCGTCGGGCCGTCCGGCTGCGGCAAATCGACGCTGCTGCGTCTGATCGCCGGGCTGGAGGAGATCACCTCCGGCACGCTGGACATCGGCGGACGCTGCGTCAACGACCTGCCGCCGAAGGAGCGCAGTATCGCGATGGTGTTCCAGTCGTACGCGCTTTTCCCGCACATGACGGTGTTCGAGAACATGGCCTTCGGGCTCTCGCTGGCCGGCGAGAAGAAGGACGTCATCGACAGCAAGGTGCGCAACGCCGCTGCGATCCTCAAGATGGAGGCGCTGCTCGACCGCAAGCCGAGCCAGCTGTCGGGTGGCCAGCGGCAGCGCGTCGCCATAGGCCGCGCGATCGTGCGCAACCCGCAGGTCTTCCTCTTCGACGAACCGCTTTCCAACCTCGACGCCGCCCTGCGCGTCAACACGCGCGCCGAGATTTCCAGGCTGCATTGCGAACTGGGCGCGACGATGATCTACGTGACGCACGACCAGGTCGAGGCCATGACGCTAGCCGACAAGATCGTCGTGCTGGAGGCCGGGCATGTGCGCCAGATCGGCTCGCCGCTCGAGCTTTATCACCGGCCGCAAAACCAGTTCGTCGCGGGCTTCATCGGTTCGCCCAGGATGAATTTCCTCACCGTCGAGGCGGTGGCGGCGGGCGACGCCGGGATCACCGTGCGCTCGCCCGATTTCGGCGAGGCGCTGATTCCCGTCGCTGGAGAGCGAATTCCGCCGGGAGCATCACTGACGCTGGGCATCCGGCCGGAGAGCGTCAAGGTCGGCGACGGCTTCGGCGTCGCGCTGCGCGGCCAGGTCGAGCTCGTCGAGCGGCTCGGCCACGAGACCTTCATTGAAGTGCTGAGCGCCGGCGACCACGCCGTCACGGCGCTGGTCGACGGCAAGACGCTGGTCGAGATGTGCGACAGTGTGACGATCGGCTTCGACCCGGTGGAATGCCACCTCTTCGACGCTTCAGGCGACGCGTTCCGCCGCCTGCAGGTGCCGGAAATCGCGAACTACAAACGCGCCGCCGAATAAACCCTGGAACCGCGATTGTGGCGCCAAAATCCCATTCATGCTTCGACAGGCTCATGCTTCGACAGGCTCATGCTTCGACAGGCTCATGCTTCGACAGGCTCATGCTTCGACAGGCTCATGCTTCGACAGGCTCATGCTTCGACAGGCTCATGCTTCGACAGGCTCAGCACGAGCGGGATTTCGGGGAATCACCCGGCGGGTGAGACCCAAAAGAACCGTTCGCCCTGAGCCTGTCGAAGGGTGAACGGTTCCGGTGCGATTCAACCGCGTTTTCAAGGACAAATGCCGGACGCGGCCGGCAGCAACACCGGCCGCCATTCCAGCTACGAGATGACGACGAGCACCTGCCCGCTCTCGACCGCATCGCCGACAGCTACGGCGATGCGACTGACCTTGCCCGAGCAGGTGGCCATGACCGGCACTTTCATCTTCATCGCTTCCAGTTCGGCGATGCGATCACCCGGGTTCACGGCCTGCCCTTCCTTCACGGCGATGCTGGCGACGACGCCGCCCATCTGGGCGCATTGATCGCCGGCGCCGGCGGGTGCGCTCGGCGCTGCCGGTGCGGCCACCGGCGCGGCGGCGCTGACCACCGGCGCCGGGATGTAGGCGGCGGGGGCGCTGGCAACCGGCGTGTAGGAAGACGAGACCTCCTCGACCACGACGTCGAAATTCGTCCCGTTAACGTTGAGCTTGAAATGTCTTTGCATGGCGACTGACCTTGATTGGGTTTCTGATTAAAGCGGCATATTCCCGTGCTTCTTGCCCGGACGGAGTTCGCGCTTGCCGAGCGTCTTGCGCAAGGCGATGGCGATCGTCGAACGGGTATCACACGGCTCGATGACGTCGGTGATGTAGAA
>NZ_JAGOIT010000129.1 GCF_017995515.1 Propionivibrio sp. | reverse complement strand
CAAGTGCGGCGAGTGCGGGGTCGGATTCGGACAGTAGATCCAGCAGTGTGCTGCCGGGGGCGATGGCGTCGAGGTAACGCAGCACCTGGCCGATCGCCAGCCCGGGGTCTCCGCACTCGATCCGGTAGGCGGTGTTGCGCGACAGGCCTGCACGGAGCGCGGCATCGGTCTGCTTGATGCCACGGGCGAGGCGTAGTCGTGCCAGGCGGCGACCAATCTGTGTGGCTTGATCCAGCAGGTGGGGGGTAGGGCGGCGGATTGCGAGATTTTCATGATTGTGAAATCGAGCGCAGAGGATTTTATGTTCGAAATTACGAGCAGGCCGAAGGGCGGTGCGTCGTTTGTCAGGCTGAGCTGACATGACGGACGGCGGGTTGCGCTATCCGGCCGAGGCTGGCTGTTCGAGATTGGCGGGCCTGGAAAGACCGGTCGTCAGATCCGAGGGGCATGGCGACGCGTATCTGGCGCTGGACGAAATCGAACGCGGGTGGGGCGGCGGTTGGTTTGTGTGCCGGGGGAATGTAATGCCGGTCGAGTGCTCGAAGGCGAGCGTCTATAATCGCAGCCAGGCTTCATCTGGCTGCGACGCGGGACTCTCAGTTTCATGCACATACTCAATGCGGTTTATGGTGACTCCACCGGTGGGCGATGGGGTGCGACGCTCAAGACGGCGGAGCTCCTGGCTGGCCGCGGGCATCGTGTGACGCTGCTGATCGCGCCAGAGGATGCGGACAAGGTGCCCGACTACGGACAGGCGAACATCGACGTGGTGACCCTGCGCAACTCGGGTCATTACGATCTGCTCGCGAGCTTCCGGGCTCGCCGATTGATCCGTGCCCGGGGTGTCGATGCGATCGTCGCCCACAGTGGTCGGGCGATCTACATGCTCAAGCGCGCGGCGCCGTCCGGCGTGCCGGTGATCGCCTTCAACCACAGCCACAATATCAAGCGCACGCTGAAAGCAGACGCGTTCTTTTGCATCACGCCCTACATGAAGCGGATCGTCGATGCAGCGACAGGAGGGCAAAAGCCGGCTTTTGTGATCAGCAATGCGGTGCAGGTGCCACCGCTGGACGTGTTGGAGGTGCGCAGCAATGACGCGGCTTTTAGCGTCGGCGCGATCGGACGCATGGTGCCCAACAAGGGGTTTCAGCATCTGGTTGCTGCGCTGGGCCTGTTGGCTCGGGAGGGCATGCAGTTCCGGGCGACCATCGCCGGGGATGGCGAGCTGCGCACGACGCTGATGGCGCAGGCCGAGGCGCTGGGCATTCGCGACCGCATCGACTTCCCGGGCTGGATCGGTCCTGAGGACAAGGCGTCGTTCTTCAACGGTTTCGACGTCGTGTGCTTCACCTCCGAATGGGATGTCCAGGGCATCACCATCCTCGAGAGCTTTGCCTGGCGCAAGGCCTTGATCGGCACGGACGTCGATGGCCCATCGAGTTGCTACGAGGACGGTGATACGGCCTTGGTCGTCCCGCCCATGGACCCCGCCGCGCTGGCGCGCGCCCTCCGGCGTTTGCATGATGATCCCAGTCTGCGTGGACGGCTGGCGGCAAAAGGTCGCGAACAGGCGGAGCGCAGCTATTCCGATGAAGTCATCGCGTCTTTGCTCGATCGTCATGTCTGCGACGTGGTTGCGCGAAGTCATGGTGCCAGAGCGAGGGCGCGAGCATGAGGATAGAAAGCGCAGTGCGCCTTTCGGCGTCTCGGCTTCGAGAGTTCGTCACGATAAAGCGGTTCTGCATGCGCTGCATGAACGATGATTCGACGTCCTGAGTCGGGGGCTGACTGTGGATTTCGTCACTTACATCATTAACCTGGCTGAGGCGCACGAGCGCCGTCGGCGAGTGTGGAGCCACCTCGCGGATCTTGGCCTTGATTCCCCGGTTGTCATCGATGCTGTTCGCGGTAGCGCACTTTCTGCTGGCGAGCGTGCGCTGCGAGCAGACGATGCTCGATCGGTGCGTCGCTATGGACGCGTGCTCACGGCCGGCGAGCTTGGATGTGCCCTGAGTCATGTTCGCGCCTACGAACGGCTACTCGCTGGCTCGGACGATTCCGCGTTGATTCTGGAAGACGATGCCGTCCTGCTTCCGGACGTCCTTCCGCTTCTTCGCAGTCCGCAGGTTCGAGACTGGTTGTTGCAGCCCAGGCCGCGGTTGTTACTGTTGACGCCCATCCGGGCGTTCCTCAAGCGCGGCGCACGCAGCCTTGAGCTGGGCTACCGCTTGGTGAGGGTTCGCCGCGCTTGGGAAGGGTATGGCTACGTGGTCAACCGTGCAGCCGCGGAAGCAATGCGGCGGGTCAATTCGCCAGCCTGGTTGTCAGCGGACGATTGGGTGGCGTATCGCAAGCTAGCCGGTGTGGAGCTTGGAGGATTGGACCCGTTCTGTATCGGCTACCTTGAGACAGCCCCCTCGCAGCTGGAGCACGACAGGCGTCAGGTCGAAGTGGCTTCGGGCAGGTCGCGCAAACTTGTTTCACGTCTTGATAAATGGGGAAGGCAGATCACTGACGCGATTTACTACCGCCCTATCTGGGGGCTTGGGCAGCATCGGATGCCGTCTGGTTGGCCAGCGAAGCGCGTCTGAATTGCTCGGCCTGCAACATTGTGGCGAGCATGACGAAGGCCATCATGAAGCGGTGATGGTTGAGTACGGTTTCAGTTAAACCTTCGACGAGGATGATGAGGACTGCAATCGTCATTATGTGCCTTGCCTCACCGGTGAGCCTTCCGAAAGCGCCGTAGAGGAGCGCAACGAGTGCAGCCAGGCCGACGAAGCCAAAGGTTGCGGTTTCGTTGATGTACAGGTTGTGAAGGTGGTCGTACCGTGTGAGGACCGATTTGTTGAGTCTGTTCTTTTCCATGAACTCGCGCGCAAAATCGAGTCGCCTCGTAACGTCAGGGCCAAGGCCGAATAAAGGGCGCTGCGAAATGATATATAGCCCCGCATGCCACATCTGTATCCGGTGGCCGAAAGATGTTTCGAGATTGCCCTTGCTGAGTCGGCTGTATTCCGAGTGAGTCTGCTCGAAGCGCTTCTGAACCGCCGGGACTTGAGATGCGATTGCCGCCATGATGGCAAGCGAAGCGCAGACAGCGAGCGCAACGCTCTTGAATGGAATTCCGAATCGCTTGATTTGGCGATACCCAATGTAGGTGAAGCACACGATGAGCGCCGGATACAGGCCACGCGTGCCTGACAGCAGAACGCCGATCAGGCCCGCGATCACTCCTGCTCCTAGCACGGCGCGCCACATGTGTGTTTTCGCAATTGTCGCGAAATACAATCCCGCCATGCTCATCAGGGCCAGGAGACTGCCGTAGGCAATTGGATGATGGCCTGCCTGCGCTCTGGAAGCACCATCTATCAGCACTTCCTGCATGCCCACAACGCCGCCGATGATGCAACCGGCCGCGAGCCCCGCCCACACGGCTTCGATGCGGAACCCATACCGTGACAGGTAAAACACGATGGGGATGGCGCCGAGATAGCGTGCGGGGGGGTCGATACGGGCATCGAGGCCGCCATCGATCAGTCGGTAGATGATCTGATAAGCGCAATACGCACCGAGGCCGATCAGCCACGGGGAGACCTGCTTCCAGACTGTTGGCACTGTCCGCATCGTGAGCGGCAGTGTGACCAGGCTGAGCGCGAGCAGGGTGCTCGTTGCATATGAGGTCTTGGGCCCGGTGATTAGGAAAGTGAAGAACCAGAATACGAGTGCAGAGTTAGTCCAATGTAGGGCGCGCTCAAACGGACTCGAAAAATGAGTGGGTAGATGCTGGCTGGCGAGCATTTATTCGGAAGTTTCAGTTTTGGGATGAATCTTCGTGACCGAACCGGACGGGCCATGTCGGCCGATCAAATTGACCACTTTGTATCGTGTTCGATAGATGAGATAGCGCAAGGGATGCCTGACAAGCTTTTGCCAGAAAAACTTTGGATAGAGGGTGATGAGCTTTGCCTCTGACAGGCGCTTGCGGAACTTCCCTTGAGCGCGAACTTGGGCTTTCGGGCGATGCTTTCGGTATTGGATGACGGGTCGCGGGAGATATGCCCCCTTCCAGCCGTAATGCCAAAGGCGGATAAAAAGCTCCCAGTCTTCGCGCAGATCGAATCCGCGGTCGAAGCCACCCACTGCGTTGAATGCGGCGAGCCTGATCAGCGCGCTGGTTTGGATGTAGTTCTCACGACTCAGGGCCTTGGAATCGAAAGCTTGCGAGCTGAAGATGGTGTTCTTTTCACCGAAATACTGCAGTTGGCCGTAAGCGAAGCCTGCCGCAGGCTCTTCAGCTTCCAGTCTCGTCTGCAGGACTTCGAGCGAGTCGGGGTAGAGCAAATCATCGGAGTCGAGGAAAAGTATGTATTCGCCGCGCGCATATTGGGCTGCGTTGTTACGGGCGGTCGATACCCCTTGGTTCTGCTGAGCGAGGACTGTGATCGGATAGCGCTGCGCGATTTCCAGGCTGTCATCCGTCGAGCCGTCATCGATGAAGATGACCTCGACGTGGGGGTAAGTCTGCGCCAGGACAGATTCGATGGTTTCTGCCAGGTAGCGGCCATAGTTGTAATTGGCGATGACGACGGAAATGAGGGGGCTCATCGGGCGTTAGGCATAAGTGAGATTATTTTTATTGAGCAGGTCGCAAAGTACGTGGCTGATCACGCGATTCGAGTAGTGCGCTTCGTAGCTTGCGCGCGCGGCCTTGCCGAGTGACGGCAGTTCATCACGCCGCTGATGGAGCCGCAGCACGGCGTCGCAGATGCTACCCGGATCACCGGGTTTGGCCCACAACAAGCCATGCCCTTCGTTCGCACGCAGGTCCGGCAGGAAGGCCGGCGTCGCCGCCGTAATCACCGCCCGTCCGATCGCCAGCCCCTGGTACACCTTGTTCGGAATCACCCGCAGCGCCTTGTCGCTGGTGCCAAAAATGCCGAGGATGGCGTCGGCGCTGGCGAGCCGGGCAGGCAGTTCGGGTAGCGGACCCCAGCCCTCGAAGCTGACGCGGTTGGGGCCGGTGGCGCCGGCTAGCGGGGCGAGCAGGCGCTCGCAGTCGGCCTTCATCGGGCCTTCGCCGATCAGGCGCCAGTGGGTGGGCGGGCCGTCGTACTGCAGGATGGCCTGGGCCAGCACGTCGACGCCCTGCAGGCCGATGAAGGTGCCGAAGAAGACGAGCTCGAGCGGCGCGTCGGCGGGTTTCTGCAGCCAGGGCTGCGGAGTGAACAGCGCCTCTTCGGCGCCGACCGGGATCACGCGGATGCGTTCGCGCGCCACGCCGTGATTGGCGTGGAAGTAGTCGGCGTGGCCTTCGGTGTCGGCGATCAGCCAGTCGGGCAGGTTGAACAGGCGCGACTCCCAGGCGAGCAGCTTGTGCGCCTTGGCGCTGTCGGCGGCGAACTTGTGCTTCTCGTGGACCTGCTTGTCGTAGGCACTGATGAGCGGGTCGAACACCAGCGGGATGCGGTGGCGGCGGGCGTAGCGCGCGGCGGCGGCAAGGTCGCGCTGACGGAAGCAGGGCACCCAGACGAGGTCTGGGTGCGGGCCGCGGCGCAGGGTATTCCGAAGGGCGTATTCGATGTCGGCGGTGGCCGAGAGCGTGGGCAGGAAGCGGCTGAGCTCGCAGCCGAGGCTGCGCAGCACCGATTCGATGACGCGGTTGCGCGGGTAGTCGGGGCCGTAGTTGCCGTAGCGGCCCCAGATCAGCACGTTCTTCTTCATGCGGCGGAGCGCTCCAGCAGCGGCAGCACGACTTCGGCGATCTCGGCCTGGACGTCCGGGATCGCCGCCGTGCGCGACGGAAAGGCGGCGTCGGCTAGTCCGGCGATCGGAGTGCGCGCGAGGAGCCCGCGTTCGACATAGCCCTGCAACGCAGCGCCGTCGTTGGCATTGGGTTGGGCGACGGCGGGCGCGACCGAGAGCACCGGCCGGCCGGAGTAGAGGCTTTCGGCCACCATGCTGAGGCTGTCCTCGGTGACCACGATCGCCTGCGCGGCGGCGAGGAAGTCGCGCATCACCTTGCGCGGCGCCTGCGACCACCACACGGCGTCGGCGAGGAGTTCGGCGGGCAGGTTCTCGCGCAGCAGGGTCTCGGCGGCCGCGCCGGTGCGGCGGGAGGTCGTCAGCAGCAGGCGCGCGCCCTCGCGCCGGGCAAGCGTGGCGAGGCCGTCGGCGAAAGCGCGCCAGTCTTCATCATTGAAGGCGTAGCCGGCGCCGTCGCCGCCGATCAGCACCGCGATCAACCGCTCGCCGCCGGGCGCTGCGGGCAGCGGACGGGCGAGCTCGCCGGGTACCGGCGGCAGCGGCAGCACATGGTTGCAGGCCACGCCCAACGGCACCACGCTGAACACGCAGTCGAACGCGGCCGGGTCGTAGCCCTTGAGCGTGCCGCTATAGACGTTCGGCACGCGGTGCAGGCGGGCGAGCAGGGCGTTGGCGAGCAGGGTGTTGGCGCCGGAGGAGACGATCAGCTCGGGCCGGCCCGGGGGCGGCGCGACGCCGTAGATGCGCCGGAACCAGGCCGCCGCGTCGCGGATGCGCGGCAGCGCGAGGCGGCCGAGGCGCTTCCACAGCGTGCTGCGCACCTTCAGCTCGACCGTCGTGACCTCCACGGCGCGCCGGGTGGCGAGCGCGTCGACGATGCCGCGGCTCTGGCTGAGGTGGCCGGGTGCGCCGTCGCTGAGCAGCCAGACGTTGATCGGGCTCACTTCCTCCACCCCCGCTTGCCGCCGCGCATGCGCATCACGAAGGCCAGCATGTTGTCCTTGCCGCTGACCTTGATGCGCTTGAGCTGCAGCGGATCCGGGCGCGGGGTGCGGGCGTCGATGCCGTCGATGGTGGTGACCGCCGTCGTGTAGCCGGCTTCGCGCGCCAGGGCCACGTCCTCGTCGCCGTAGATCCCGAAGGGATAGGCGAAGCTCGCCACCGCCTGTCCGGTCTGCGCCTGCAGCAGGCGGCGGGATTCGACCAGTTCGCGGCGCTTGTCGTCCGCGGCCGTGGTGCGCAGGTTGATGTGGGTGAGCGTGTGCGAGCCGATCTCGATGCGGCCGCTTGCAACCAGGCGCTGGAGTTCCTCGTCGCTGAGCTTGGGCTCGCGCGTGAGTTCGCCCGTGTCGTGGTGCGCCTTCTTGGCGGTGGACCAGTCGCGCTCGTGGCGGTCGACGACCATGTAGATCGTCGCCTTCGCGCCGTATTTCTCGAGCACCGGCAGCGCGTTGTGCAGGTTGTCGGCGTAGCCGTCGTCGAACGTGATCGCGACGCTCTTCTCGGGCAGCGTGTCCCACTGTTCCCAAAGTTCGCTGACGGTGAAGAAGTACCAGCCCTCGCGCTGTAGCCAGGCGAGCTGGGCCTCGAAGCGCTCGGGCGTCACGCGCAGACCGTTGAATTTCGCGCCCGAACGGTGCGGGCTGACCATGTGGTACATCAGCACGCGCGGATGGCGCCAATCCACTGGTCGACGCCACCAGGCGTAGCGGTTCGAGAACCAGCCGGCGGCAAGCACCGCGCCGAGGACGAGCCACAGGGTCATGCGAGTGCTCCGTACACCGCCAGCGTCTGCGCCTGCATGCGTTCCAGCAGGAAGCGCGTGTTGAGCTCCACCACCGGTGTCCGCCCGGCGACCACGTCCGCCGCCCGCGCCGTGGCGGCCGCGACATCGCCCTTCGCCACCGCCCCATGCGGAAACAGCTCGCCGAGAATCTCCGCCACCCCCCCGTGCGCATACCCCACCACGGGCCGCCCCATCGCCAGCGGCTCCAGCACCGTGCGCCCGAACGATTCCGGCGTGCTCGACAGGCTCAGCACGCAGTCCGAGATCGCATAGATCTCGCGCACGTCGCTGCGGTGCCCGGTGAACACGATGCGCTCGCCCAGGCCTTCCGCCTGCACGCGTTCGCGGATCTCCTTTGCATAGCCCGGCCGCTTCGGGTCCTCGCCGCCGACAATCAGCCCGGCCACATCCAGCCCTTCCGCGACCAGCTTGCCGACCAGGGTGATGAAGTCGTGATGGCCTTTCAACCTCGTCAGCCGCCCCGGCAGCGTCAGCACCTTGCGCCCGGCAATCTGCGGAAACTCGGCGTGGAAGCGCGCCAGCCACTCATCCGCCGGCTGGTAGTCGCGCGGAAACTCCGCCGGATCGATGCCGCGCGGGATCACCGTGATGCGCTCGTCCGCCAGGTGCGGCCAGCGACTGGGCGGGTAGTGCGTGCGGAGGTAGTCGCGCACCGTGTCGCTGACCGCGATCACGCGCTCGCCCGCACACATGATGGCGCTGTAGCGGCTGACCGAGTGCATCCCATGTACCGTGGTGACGAAGTGCGGCCGGGCGTTTACCGGCATGCTGCGCCACGCGAGCCAGGCCACCCAGGCGGGCAGGCGCGAGCGGGCGTGGACGATGTCGAAGCGCTCCTGCTCGAAGAGCGTGCGCAGCGCGCGGTACTGCAGGAAGGTGGCCGGCGACTTGCGGCCGAGGTCGCGCGCGATGTGGCGTGAGCCTTCGCGCTGCAGTTGCTCGACCAGCCGCCCGCCCTTGGACAGCACTACCGATTC
>NZ_JAGOIT010000128.1 GCF_017995515.1 Propionivibrio sp. | reverse complement strand
GCCCTCGTATTGATGGCGCGTTCGCCGCGGGTCTTTGCAGGAGCCCGATTCATCGGGCGAATGGACGGGTCCGCAAGCGGAAACGCTGTGATCGCGCAGCGAGCTTTGCTCCAGCATGTACATTTGTTCAGTACGTCGTCCATTTCACGCTCGAATGCGCCGACTCGACCGCCTTCTCGATGAAGCGCACGCCACGTGCACCATCGATCAGTCGCGGAAAGTCGCCTTCGAGCGGCGCCAGCGCGCGCTTCTCCTTGCGCGCCCGGATCGCTTCGCCGGCGCCGGCGTAGAGGTTGGCGAAGGCTTCGAAGAAGGCTTCCGGGTGGCCGGAGGGCAGTCGCGTCGCCTTGGCGGCGGCATCGCACAAACCCGGCCCGCAGCGCGTGAAAAGTTGCGGCGGCGCGTCGAGCGGGGCGAACCACAGCTGGTTGGGGTTCTCCTGATGCCAGGTCAGCGATCCCTTGCTGCCGAAGATGCGGATGCGCAGGTCGTTCTCGCAGCCGATCTCGATCTGCGACGAGATGAGCACGCCGCGCGCGCCGTTGGTGTAGCGCATCAGGATGTTGCCGTCGTCGTCGAGCTTGCGGCCGGGGACGAAGGTCGTCAGGTCGGCGCAGAGCGACTCGATCTCCAGCCCGGTGATCGTCGCCACCAGATTCTCGGCGTGCGAGCCGATGTCGCCGACGCAGCCGGCGATACCGCTCTTTGCCGGGTCGGTGCGCCAGTCGGCCTGCTTGTTGCCCGTGCCTTCGAGCAGCGTCGACAGCCAGCCCTGGTTGTACTCGACGATCACCTTGCGGATTTCGCCGAGCTGGCCGCTGGCGACCATGTGCCGCGCCTGCCGCACCAGCGGGTAGCCAGTGTAGTTGTAGGTGACGGCGAAGACGACACCGGACTTTTCCGCCGTGGCGATCAGGTCGTTCGCCTGCTCCGAGGTATGCACCAGCGGCTTATCGCAGACGACGTTGATATCGGCCTCGGCGAAGGCCTTGGCTACCGGGTAGTGCATGTGGTTGGGCGTGACGATGCTGACGAAGTCGATGCGCTCGGACGCCGGACGGCGCAACTCATCTTCCAGTAGCGCCTGCCAGGTCGGATGATTGCGCGCATCGGCAAGGCCCAGTTCACGGCCGGAAGCCAGTGCCTTTTCGGGGCTCGACGACAGGGCGCCGGCCACCAGTTCCATTTGTCCATCGAGCGCCATCGCGCGGCGATGCACGCCGCCGATGAAGGCGCCCTGACCGCCGCCGACCATTGCATAGCGCAGTTTTTCCATTTGGGTTCTCCTGATTGTCCTGAAAAGCTCAGTTCTTCACCGCAAAGGCGCAAAGGCGCAAAGGCGCAAAGGTTCGCAAAGAGAATCAAAACGCTACGCAAGCACTTAGGGTGAACACCATGTGCCATCAATGCGTTGTTCGTTGTCTTTGCGATCTTTGCGCCTTTGCGGTGAGATTTTTTTGGACTACTTCTTCTCGAATGCCGCGTCGAAGGCGACGCCCGATGGCTTGAAATCGACGCGCCGGCAGAAGGCGGCGCTCTCGGTCGCGCCATGGACGCGATCCATGCGGCCGTCTTCCCACTCGACCGAGAGCGGGCCGCGATAGCCGATGTCGTTCAGCGCGACGATGATCTGTTCGAAGTCGATCATGCCGCGCCCGACGCTGCGGAAGTCCCAGTAACGGCGCGCATCGCCGAAGCTGACATGGCCGCCGAAGACACCGACCGAGCCGTCGCCGCGGTCCCACCAGGCGTCCTTCATGTGTACGTTGCGCACACGGTCGCCCAGCGTGCGCAGGAGCTTGACGTAATCAACGCCCTGATAGCCGAGGTGGCTCGGGTCGAAATTGACGCCGAAACGCTTGTGCTGCTTGACGGCTTCCAGCGTGCGCTGCATCGACGCCAGATCGAAGGCGATCTCGGTCGGGTGGATTTCCAGCGCGAAGTCGACGTCGACTTCATCGAAGACGTCGAGGATCGGCGTCCAGCGCGCGGCGAAGTCGGCGAAGCCCTTGTCCCAATACGCTTGCGAGGTGGGCGGGAAGGCGTAGATCGAGTGCCAGATCGACGAGCCGGTGAAGCCGGTGACCGTCTTGACGCCGAACCTGGCGGCGGCGCGTGCGCAATCCTTCATTTCCTGCGCGGCGCGCTGGCGCACGCCTTCGGGATCGCCGTCGCCCCACACGTGCGGCGGGACGATGCTCTGGTGGCGCTCGTCGATCCGATCGCAAACCGCTTGGCCGACCAGATGGCAGCCGAGCGCAAAGCATTGCAGGCCGTGCTTTTCGAGCAGCGCGCGCTTGTCGCGCACGTAGCTGTCCGAGGCCAACGCGGCCTGAATATCGAAATGGTCGCCCCAGCAGGCGAGTTCCAGCCCGTCATAGCCCATCGACTTGGCGAGCGGCGCGAGTTCGGCGAGCGGCAGATCAGCCCACTGGCCGGTAAAGAGTGTGATTGGTCGGGTCATGGTGTCCTCATGCGAATGCGTGGTCGCTGTACGAGCTGTGCTGCGAAGATGATTCAAATAACTTTTCGGCTTCCGTCATTCCGGGCTTGACCCGGAATCCAGAGGTGCACTACTGGATTCCGGCGTTCGCCGGAATGACGTGGCTTCCTCCTAGAACGGCGAATCCGGGAAGTAGTACTGCGCGGCGTTTTCCTTGGTGATCAGCACCGACGGGATGATCGTCGTGGCCGGCATTTCGGCGCCCTTGACGCGGGCGTCGGCGGTCAGCTTCATCGCGTCGGCGATCATGCTCGGCGAGTAGGTGACGTTGGCCTTGACGATCGGGTCGCCGTCCATGACCTTCTTCACGTAGCCCTTGGCGCCGGCACCGCCGATGACGAGCTTGACGTCGCTGCGCTTGGCCTGTTCGATGGCCTTCTGTACGCCGACGGCCATGTCGTCATCCGATGCCCAGACTGCGTCGATCTTCTTGAAGCGGGTCAGGTAGTCCTGCATCACCTTGAACGCGTCGTCGCGGTTCCAGTTACCGTGCTTGGCGTCGAGCACCTTCATGCCCGGATTGGCCTTGATGACTTCGTTGAAGGCATCGACGCGCTGGTTGTCGATGACAGTCGGGATGCCGCGCAGGATGACGAGGTCGCCCTTGCCGCCCATTTCCTTGGCCATGAACTCGGCCGCGACCTTGCCAAAGCCGGGGTTGTCGCCCGCAACGTAGGCGTTCTGTGCGCTGGTGTCGGTCAGGCCGCGGTCAACCACGGTAACGAAAACGCCCTTGTTCTTGATCTGCGCGACCGGCTGCGTCAGCGGTGCCGATTCAAACGGCAGGATGACCAGCGTGTTGATCTTGTTGACCGTCTGCAGGTCCTGAATCTGGTTGGCCTGCTCGGCAGCGGAACCGGCCGTCTTCACGACGACCTTGATGCCCGGATACTGTTTTTCCAACTCGGCCTGCGTGCGGTTGGCCCAATACACCACGCCGCCGGCCCAGCCGTGCGTCGCCGCCGGGATGGAAACACCCATCACGATCTTGTCGGCCTGGGCGAAAGCGAAGGTGGAAGCGACAACAGCACCGGTAACCAGCAGTTTGCGAACGATCGATTTCATGGTCCTCTCCTCCAGATACTGAGTTGATTTAGGTTTGCTGCAAAGCGCTAACACATCCACCGTTCGTGGTGAGCTTGTCCCCCAAGGGGATTTCCTTCGGGGCATCGAACCATGAACAGGCGCACAGGACGGGCATCCCGCCCTTCGACAAGCTCAGGGCGAACGGTGGTGGGAGAACAGCCAGTTATCAGAACGGCGAGTCCGGGAAATAGAACTGCGTGGCGTTTTCCTTGGTGATCAGCACCGACGGAATGATGTAGGTCGCCGGCAGCTTCTCGCCCTTCAGGCGTGCTTCCGCCGTGAGCTTGATCGAGTCGTACATGAACTTCGGTGAGTACGAGACGTTGGCGACGATGCGCGGGTCCTTGCCGTCCATCAGTGTCTTGATCATGCCCTTGGCGCCGGCGCCGCCGAAGACGATCTTGATGTCGGTACGCTTGGCCTGGTCGATGGCCTTCAGCACGCCGACCGCCATGTCGTCGTCAGCCGCCCACACGGCGTCGATCTGCTTGAAGCGCGTCAGGTAATCCTGCATCACCTTGAAGGCGTCGTCGCGGTTCCAGTTGGCGTATTTGGCGTCGAGGATCTTGATGTCCGGCGAGTTCTTCAAGACGCCGGTGAAGGCGTCCCAACGCTCGTT
The DNA here is from genome assembly GCF_017995515.1 of Propionivibrio sp. Classification (GTDB taxonomy): domain Bacteria; phylum Pseudomonadota; class Gammaproteobacteria; order Burkholderiales; family Rhodocyclaceae; genus Propionivibrio. The sequence goes on along the minus strand of NZ_JAGOIT010000128.1, from coordinate 4,373 downwards.
ATCCAATGTGGTGGCGATGCCGCGCATGGCGACGAGATTGCCTTTCCCGCCCATGGCCTTGGCCAGATATTCAGCCGGGATTTTGCCGAAGGCGGTGTTGTCGCCGGAGACATAAGCGTCCTGCGCGCTGGTGTCGGTGAGGCCGCGGTCGACGACGGTGACGTACACGCCCTTGTTATGCACTTCGGTGACCGGTTTGGTCAGCGCGGCCGATTCGAACGGGAAGACGACGAGCGCATTGATCTTGCTCACGGCCATCAGGTCCTGCAGCTGGTTGGCCTGTTCGGCGGCGTTGGCAGCGGTCTTGACGATCACCTTGAGGTCCGGATTGGCAGCTTCGAGATCCTTCTTGGCCTGGTTCGCCCAGAACACGATGCCACCGGTGAACCCGTGCGTCGCGGCGGGGATCGCGACGCCGAGGACAACCTTCTCGGCGGCGACGGCGGTTGTACTGAAAGCGGCCATGGTGGCCAGTGCGGCGGCGGTAAGCGTCAGTTTGCTGAGGATCGATTTCATTGTGAGTGTCTCCTTGTATTGCCGATTGATCGGAATTGCTGGTGACTGCGGTGGGTGAATCCTGCTGCTATGAAAATCGCTGCTATCGCCGGCTGCGTTGCAGGAAGGCGACGATGATGATGACGATGCCCTGGACCGCGGCGTTGAGATACACGCTGATGATGCTGGTCAGGTTGAGGATGTTGCTGATGACCGAGAGCAGGATGGCGCCGATCACGGTGCCGGCGATTTTGCCTTCGCCGCCCTTCAGCGCCGTGCCACCGACGATGACCGAAGCGATCGCTTCCAGCTCCCAGAGCAACCCTGTCGTTGGTGATGCCGAGCCGAGGCGAGGGACGTAGAGCACCGTCGCGACGCCGACGCAGACGCCGAGCACGACGTAGGTCAGCATCTTGATGCGGTCGACTTCCACAGCGGCGTAGCGCGCCACCTGCTCGTTCGAGCCGATCGCCTGCACGTAGCGGCCGTAGCGCGTGCGGTTGAGCACCAGCGCGCCGACCAGCGCGGTGAGCAGAAAGACCCAGATCGGGATCGGCAGGCCGAGCACGCTGCCGTAATAGACAGGGCTATAGACGTCGGAGACGGCGTTGTCGAGCGTGATTGCGCCGCCGTTGGCGAAGTAGGTGAGGTAGGCGCGGAAGATGCCGAGCGTGCCGAGCGTGACGATGAACGGCTCGATGCGGCCCTTGGTGATCAGCAAGCCATGCGCCAGCCCGAACACCGCGCCGAGCAGCAGCGCGAAGACGATGCCGATGGTGACGACCACATACGGCGAACTGATCGATGTGCTGATGCCGTTCATCAGCAGGATCATCGCGCCGGCGATCAGCGCGGCCATCGAACCGACCGACAGATCGATGCCGCCGGAGATGATGACGAAGGTCATGCCGACGGCGATGATGCCGATGAAGGCCGTACGCGTGAGCACGTTGAGAACGTTGTCGGCGGTCGCAAAATCGGGATTGAGCGCCCAGCCGGCGATGCACAGCAGGACGAGGCCGAGCAGCGGGCCGAGGTCCTGGATGCGTTGCACGAGTCGACCGGACTGGCCGGCGGACGTGTCGGCGGTGGTTTTAGTGAGTACCGGTGGCATGAGCGATCAACTCCTCTTCGGTTAGCTGGTCTGCGGTAAGCGTGGCCTGCACCTTGCCGCCGCGCATGACGACGACGCGATGGCACAAGCCGATCAGTTCCACAAGTTCGGATGAAATGACCACCACGCCCCGGCCCTCGCGGGCGAGGCGCTGGATCAGGAAATAGATGTCGCGCTTGGCGCCGACGTCGACGCCGCGCGTCGGCTCATCGAGCACGATGATCTTCGGGTCGGCGTGCAGGAACTTGGCGAGCGCGAGCTTCTGCTGATTGCCGCCGGAGAGCGACGCGGCCCGGTTGTTGAGGTCGCCGGTGCGGATGCCGAACTCGTCGACCTTCTCGCGCAACGCCGCGCGTTCGGCCTTCGGGTCAAGCAGCGGGTGCGCGTAGCGTTCGAGCGTGAGCAGCGTGAGGTTCTCGCGCAGCCCGAGGTGCACATGCAGCCCTTTGCCCTTGCGGTCTTCCGAGAGGTAGGCGATGCCGTGGCGCACGCCCTGGCGCGGACTCTTCAGGTCGATCGCCTGGCCATCAATCTCGATCCGGCCGGCACTGCGCGGACGCAAACCGAGCAATCCCTCGAACAACTCGGTGCGGCCAGCCCCGACCAGCCCGGCAAAGCCGAGGATTTCGCCGGGACGCACCTCGAAACTGACGTCCTGCGCCCAGCCGGGAACCGTGACGCCGCTGACCTTGAACATCGGCGCGGCGGCCGGCGGGACATCCTTGGGCGGGTACATGTCGGACACGTCGCGGCCGACCATCAGGTTGGCCATCTGCTGGCGCGGCGTTTCGGCGGTGGGGGCGCGCGCCACGAAGCGGCCGTCGCGCATGACGACGACCTCGTCGGTGACGCGTTCGACCTCGTCGAGCTTGTGCGAGATGTAGATGATCGTCACCCCTTCCGACTTGAGCTGCGCGATCAGGGCGAACAGGCGCTCGGTCTCGGTCGGTGTGAGCGTCGCCGTCGGCTCGTCCATGACGAGCAGGCGGGCGTTGCGCGACACAGCCTTGGCGATCTCGACGAGCTGCTTCTCGGCGACGATCAGCTTCCTGACTTTCGTTTCCGGATCGGCGTGCAGCCCGATGCGCTGCATGGCCGCCTTGGCGGCGGCGTTCATCGTGCGGTCGTCGAGGAACAGTCCCTTCTGCTTCTCGTGGCCGAGGAAGATGTTCTGCGCAATCGTCAGGTCTTCGGCGAGGTTGAACTCCTGGTGGATGAGCACGACGCCTTCGCGCTCGGCCTCGCGCGAGTTGGCGAAGCGGTGCGGCGTGCCGTTGATCGTGAAGTCGCCTTCGCTCGCCTGCTCGTAGCCGGAGAGGATCTTGACCAGCGTCGACTTGCCGGCGCCGTTCTCGCCGAGCAGCCCGACGACCTTGCCCGGTTCCAGCGAAAAACTGACCCCGTGCAGTACTTCGACGAGGCCGAAGCACTTGGTGACCGAACGGAAATCGACAGCAAGGCTCATGACTCGCTCCCCGGCAAAACGCCGCGCACTCGCATCGTTTCCTGGAAGGCCATCGCCGCGCAGCCGATGACGCCGGCGCGATCGCCGAGCGGCGCGTAGAGGATTTCCAGGTGGCGCGTGGAGAGCGGCAGCGAGCGCTGGTAGATGCTCTGGCGGATCGAGGCGAGGAACATCGGCCCGATGTGCGAGATGCCGCCGGCGATGAAGATGTGCGACGGGTTGAAGAAATTGACGACGGTCGCCAGCATCTGCCCGATCAGCTTGCCCGAGAGCTTGATGATCGCGTTGGCCGCGACGTCGCCGCCTCGGCTGGCCTGGCCGACGTCCTCCGGCGTGATGACGCCGTTCGCCGCAAGCACCTGCGCCAGTTGCGGGCTTTTCCCCGCCTTCGCCGCCTCGGTGCCCTGGCGCGCGATCGCCGGGCCGGCGGCCATGATCTCGACGCAGCCCTGGTTGCCGCAGTGGCAGCGTTCGCCCACCGGATCGACGCAGATGTGGCCGACGTCGCCGGCCGAACCATTGGTGCCGCGATAGATCATGCCGTTGCAGACGATACCGCAGCCGATGCCGGTGCCGATCTTGACGACGAGGAAGTTGGGCAGCTTGCGGTGCAGGCGCCACAGCTCGCCCATGGCCATCACGTTCACGTCGTTGTCGATGAAGGCCGGCGCAGCGTACTCGTCGCGCAGGTACTCGCGGATCGAAAAGCCCTCCCAGCCGGGCATGATCGGCGGTGCGACGAGCAGGCCGCTGTCGAACTCGACCGGCCCGGGAACGCCAATCCCGATGCCGATCACCTTCTCGGCGCGGACGTTGCAGCGCTTGCGCAGGTCGCGCAGGATGTCTTTCACGCGCGAGAGGACAACGCCCGGTCCTTCTGCAATCTCGATGTTCTCGGCGTGGTGGGCGAGCACCGTCATGTCCGGAGCGATCAGCGCGACGTCGACGCTCGAAGCGCCAAGATCGATGGCGGCGAGCACGCCCATTTCGGAAGAAAGCAGCAACGTCTCGGGACGACGCCCGCCGGAAGAAACCTGCGGCCCCGTCTCATCGAGCATGCCGCGCTCGATCAGCGCCGCCGTCGCCATGTTGGCCTTGCTGCGGGAAAAGCCGGACTGCTCGGCAAGCTCCGAGCGCGAAATACCGGACGACCAGAAAACCGTCTCCAATACCGTGATCTCAGCGGGCGAAAGATCGTCCCAGCGAACCATCACTTACCCCTCCTTATGGTCGAACACGAATGTCCGGCGGCTGACTTCGCCTGTTTGAACGGATCATAGGCGCCGTCACTTTGGATAG
>NZ_JAGOIT010000049.1:6541-26796 GCF_017995515.1 Propionivibrio sp. | reverse complement strand
CGTGATCTCAGCGGGCGAAAGATCGTCCCAGCGAACCATCACTTACCCCTCCTTATGGTCGAACACGAATGTCCGGCGGCTGACTTCGCCTGTTTGAACGGATCATAGGCGCCGTCACTTTGGATAGACAAGACCAAACTTCGGACAAAAAAAGTTTGAAGTTACGCGAGGCTGGTGTGTTTGTCGCGGTTTTTGGGCGGGAGGGGTGGAAAAGCGCGCCATCACCGGCGTAGGGCGCAATAACCAACGGGCATTGCGCCGGGATGGGATGGAGACGGCGCAATGCGCTTTGCTCATTGCGCCCTACGGTTCTAGTCGGCGTAGGGCGCAATAACCAAAGGGCATTGCGCCGGGGGGGCGGCGGAGATGGCGCAATGCGCTTCGCTTATTGCGCCCTACGGCCCTACGGTCCTCGTACCCATTGTTTTCTGTTGGCAATACTCCGGTGGATGTTTATACTTTGTTTAAACTTCTGGAGTGAAAAATGGCTGAAGCGATTCTGGATATCAAACACTGGGGAAATAACCTCGGCGTCCGTTTGCCTGCCGCCGTGGCGAAAGAGGCGAATTTGCACGCCGACCAGCGGGTTCGCGTGACGGTGGAGGAAGGGCGGGTCGTCATCGACCCGATCAAGGATCAACTTCCGACACTGGAACAGCGGCTGTCGCTTTTTGATCCCGCTTTGCACGGCGGGGAGGCCATGCCTGTCAGCGAGCTGGGGGCCGAGCGGTGGTAGCCAGAAGGAAGGCCAACTGGGCTCCGGAACGGCAGGAGGTCATCTGGATCGATTGCAATCCCCAAGCCGGTACGGAAATGCGGGATCGTCATCCTTTTCTGGTGTTGTCGCCCCGCGCCTTCAATGAGCGGACTTCACTGGTGATCGGATTGCCGATGACGACGGCGGTCTATAACGCGAGCAACCCGTTTGCGGTGGTGGCGGGGATTGCCGGTGGCGCCAAATCCGGCAAGACCAGTTACGTACTTTGTCATCAACCCAAGTCATTCGACTGGCGGGTCCGCCAGGCAGCCCCTCATCCGATGGGCAATCTGGCCGATGCCCGCTTCGCAGAAGTCTGTGGCGTGCTGAATCAGATTATTCAGTTGGGTTGATCGGTGGTACGGACTGCTTGCGCGTCGGCGGCAGCGCGGTTCGGTTTTGGACCGATTGTTAGTGGCGACCGAAGGAGCGGTTGACTTAAAACCGTGTCCCGGTTTGTTTAGGACAAAAGTGGTCAGGTTCGATTTCAACGCGGCCGTAAGGTAGATGAGTCGCGCGTGTAGTTTGTAATTGAAATTCGAGCCAGGCCCCTTTTATGCTTTTGGCCTTGCTGCGGGAAAAACCGGACTGCTCGGCAAGCTCCGAGCGCGAAATACCGGACGACCAGAAAACCGTCTCCAGTACCGTGATCTCAGCGGGCGAAAGATCGTCCCAGCGAACCATCACTTACCCCTCCTTATGGTCGAACACGAATGTCCGGCGGCTGACTTCACCTGTTTGGAATGATCATAGGCGTCGTCACTTCGGATAGACAAGACCAAACTTCGGACAAAAAAAGTTTGAAGTTACGCGAGGCTGGTGTGTTTGTCGCGGTTTTTGGGCGGGAGGGGTGGAAAAGCGCGCCATCACCGGCGTAGGGCGCAATAACCAACGGGCATTGCGCCGGGATGGGATGGAGACGGCGCAATGCGCTTTGCTCATTGCGCCCTACGGTTCTGACTTCACCTGTTTGGATTGATCATAGGCGCCGTTACTTTGGATAGCCACGACCGAGCTTTGGCTAAAAAAGTCAGAAGTTAAGCGAGATTCGCGCGCTTGTCGCGTTTTTTTGGGCGGGATGGAGAGGAGAGGTGCGCCATCATCGGCGTAGGGCGCAATAACCAACGGGCATTGCGCCGGGATGCGGCGGAGACGGCGCAATGCGCTCCGCTTATTGCGCCCTACGGTCCTACGGTCCTGTGATGCTCGGCAGATCACGATCTTCTTTCATACGCGTGTTATCCATCCCGTCGAAAAAAAACCTGATCAAGCGTTGCGGCAACCAATCGAGCCGTCCAGGCAGGCTACCGGTGATAAACCCAACATGACCACCTTCGCGCGGCTGCTCCAGTGTTACGGCGGCCGATACTTCGCTCGGCCCAGGCAACGCGCGTCGCGGCAGGAAGGGGTCGTTGAGCGCGTTCATCACCAGTGTCGGTACGCGGATGCCACGTAGCCACGGTTTGCTCGAACAACGCGTCCAGTAGTCGTCGGCGCCGGCGAAGCCGTGCAGGGGCGCAGTGACGATGTCGTCGAACTCGAAGACCGTGCGTGCGCGGCTCAGCCGCTGTCCGTCAAAGAGACCAGGGAAGCGTTCGAGCTTGGCGGCGGCGTTCGGGATCAGCGTTTGCAGGAAGTGGCGCGTGTAGACGCGGTTGAAGCCGCGTGCGAGGTGGTGGCCGCAGGCGACGAGGTCGAGCGGGGCGCTGATGCCGGCCGCCGCGTCGACGATTCCACTGGCCGCCGACTCGCGTTCGCCAAGCCATTTCAGCAGTGCGTTGCCGCCCAGCGATACCCCGACTGCGTAGAGCGGCCGGTTTGCGTGAGTTTGCCGAATCCGACGAAGAACCCACTCGATCTCGTCGCTGTCGCCCGAGTGGTAGGCGCGCGGCAGGCGGTTCGGTTCGCCCGAACAGCCGCGAAAATGCACTACGACGCCGCCCCAGCCGACGGCGTCGAGTGCGTGCATCAGCGAAAGCGCGTAGTGGCTGGCCGAGTTGCCTTCAAGTCCGTGAAAAAGGACGACGAGCGGCGCGTCCGTGGGGAACGCGGGTCTTGCGGCGGTGGCGTTCCAGTCGAGATCAATGAAATCATCGTCCGGGGTTTCCCAGCGCTCGCGCAGGTAGGGGTAGGGCTGCGGCTTGATGAGCAGCGGGTAGATGGTCTGTGCGTGCCCGCCCGGTAGCCATTTGGGCGCCCGGTAGCCGGCCGCCGCAGGGCTCAATGCAGCGTCCGTCCGCTGCTTGAAGCGCTTTCGCCGAACGCCGCCTCGTGGCTGCCTTCGACCCCGGTCGAGGTATGGCGGGAGATGAGTCGCCAGCCGTTGGCGCTGCGCTGAAAGACGTTGGTCGATAGCACCGGGCCATGCGGCGTCGGGTCGTCGCCAACGAAGAGGACTTCGGTGACGCTATGCACGGCAATGATCGCGCTTTGCCAGCAGATGACACGTTGCGCATGCACGGTGAGGTTGGCGTTGGTGCTGAAGATCGTTTGCCAGCTCTCGCGGATGGCCGTCGAACCCGTCAGGCGCTGGCCGGTGGGGTGTATGCAGACGATTTCTTCTTCGTCGGACCAGACTTGCATGATCGCGTCGATGTCGCCACGCCCGATGGCTTCGTAAAACGCGTCTTCGGCCTCTTCGGCACTGGTGTAGATCGTGCTCATGGTGCGGTATCCGTGATGGCGTCGCGCACGCCTGCGCTTGCCTTGAGGCAGGCGTCGAGCACGCGCTGGGGTTCGAGTTTGTTGAGGCAGTCGAGATGCCCGAGCGGGCATTCGCGCTTGAAACAGGGACTGCAATCGAGATTGAGGCTGATGATCTGCGCGCGCTTCGATAGCGGCGGCGTGAAGCCGGGCGACGAGGAGCCGTAGACGGCGATCAGCGGCCGGTCGAGCGCTGCAGCCACGTGCATCAGCCCTGAGTCGTTGCAGACGACGAAGTCGGCGGCGGCGATGAGGTCGATGGCTTGCGTCAACGATGTGGCGCCGCACAGGTTTCGCGGCGCGGCAGCGGGCGAAGCGAGCTGGATGATCTCGTCGCCGATCGCCTTGTCCTTCGGAGAGCCGAGCAGCCACACGGCGTAGCCGCGCGCGTGCAGCGCATCGGCGAGCGCGGCGAAGTGCCTCGCCGGCCAGCGCTTGGCCGGGCCGTATTCGGCGCCGGGGCAGAAGACGGCGATCTTGTCAGGGCGCGCCGCTATACCGAACGTTGCCAGCGCGGAGAGCGTCGTCGACTGCTGTTCGCGGCTCGACGCCAAGCGCGGGTTCTGCAGCGGACGCGGCAACGGTGCGCCGGGCGTTTCGGCAAGCTGGGCGAAGCGCTCGGCCATTTGGGGCAGCGCGGCTTCGTCGAGCGTATGACGGCGGTTGATCAGCCCGTAGCGTGCCTCACCGGTGAAGCCGACGCGTTCCGGGATGCCGGCCAGAAACGGAATGAGCGCCGATTTGAGCGAATTGGGCAGGACGTAGGCGCGCTGGTAGCCGGCTTTCGCCAGCTGGCGCGCGAGCGCATAGCGTGCGCCGAACGAGAGTTCGCCGTGGGCGAACGGGTTGTCGATGATCTGTGCGATCTCGGGCATGCGTTGCAGGGTCGGCGCGACCCAGCGCGGCGCGAGCGCATCGAGTTGCAGGCCGGGTGTTTTTTCGTGCAGCCGCATGAACAGCGGCTGCGCCATGACCGTGTCGCCGATCCAGGCGGGCGCGACGATCAGGGCGCGCGGCATCAGTGGCCCTTCGGCGCTTCGCCCTTGAAGACGTAGTGCGTGCTGCAGTACGGGCAGGTGACTTCGCCGGTGTGGACGACGTCGAGGAAGACTCGCGGGTGCTGGTTCCACAGCGGCGCGTTCGGCGTCGGGCAGTGCAGCGGCAGGTCGTGGGCGGTGACTTCGACGGTTTTACGAGCGGATTTTTCAGCCATGACAATTCCCTGAATTTTGTGAGCGGTGGTTTAGACGTAGGCGAGCCAGTCGTCGTGTGCCGGCACGCGGCCGTTGACGCAGTCGAAGAACAGGCTCTGGAGCTGGGTGGTGATCGGGCCGCGGCGGCCGGCGCCGATCTGCCGGTTGTCGAGTTCGCGGATTGGCGTCACCTCAGCGGCGGTGCCGGTGAAGAAGGCTTCGTCGGCGCAATAGACCTCGTCGCGCGTGATGCGCTTCTCGATCACCTGGAGGCCGAGTTCGTCGGCCAGCGTCAGCACCGTGGCGCGCGTGATGCCTTCGAGGCAGGAGGTGAGGTCGGGCGTGTACAGCTTGCCGCCCTTGACGATGAAGATGTTCTCGCCGGCACCCTCGGCGACGTAGCCGTCGACGTCGAGCAGCAGCGCTTCGTCGTAACCGTCGTGCGCGACTTCCTGGTGCGCGAGGATCGAATTCGTGTAGGTGCCGACCGACTTCGAGCGGCACATGTTGATGTTGACGTGGTGGCGGGTGAAGGACGAGGTCTTGACGCGGATGCCCTTCTCCATGCCTTCGGCACCGAGGTAGGCGCCCCACGGCCAGGCGGCGATGGCGACGTGCACCGAAAGCTTGTTGGCGGCGATGCCCATCGCCTCGGAGCCGTAGAAGACGATCGGGCGGATGTAGCACGATTCGAGCTGGTTGGCGCGCACGACTTCCTTCTGCGCCTCGATGATCGTCGCCTTGTCCCACGGCATCTTCATCTGGAAGATGTAGGCCGAGTTGAACAGGCGGTTGGTGTGTTCCTGCAGGCGGAAGATGGCGGTGCCTTTTTCAGCCTTGTAGGCACGGACGCCTTCGAAAACGCCCATGCCGTAGTGCAGCGTGTGGGTCAGGACGTGCGTCGTCGCGTTACGCCAGGGCACCAGTTTTCCGTCGTGCCAGATGAAGCCGTCGCGATCCGCCATTGACATCTTTTTTCTCCGTCCGCCGCAGGAATTGAAACCGGAATTCTAGCCGAATTCATGGCCCCGATGGCGGTAAAATGGGCGCTTTGCCCGATCCACGAGGCTTGCAAGATGGTCTGGAAACCCAATGTCACTGTCGCCGCCGTGATCGAACGCGACGGCAAATTCCTGCTCGTCGAAGAAGAAACCGATGACGGTATCCGCTTCAATCAGCCGGCCGGTCACCTTGAATGCCGCGAGGCGTTGACCGACGCGGTGATCCGCGAAGCGCTGGAAGAAACCGGCTATGCGTTCGACCCGAAATTCATCGTCGGCATCTATAACTGGCGCAACGAAGCGAAGGATATTACCTATCTGCGTTTCGCCTTCGGCGGCGAAATCGTCGGCCACGATGCCGGGCGCAAGCTGGACGCAGGGATCATTGCCGCGCACTGGTTGACGCTCGACGAGATCCGCGCGCTGAAGGATCGCCATCGCAGTCCGCTGATTCTGCACTGCATCGAGGATTGGCAGGCCGGCAAGCGTTATCCGCTCGAACTGGTGACGCACTACGCATGAAACTGCTGCCGCTGTTTCTGATGTGCTGCGCCTTGTCGGCCGGCGCGGTCGAGCGGGTGTCGGTCTGTTTCAACTACGGTTGTCTTGCGCAATCCGAGGTGGAAATCAGCGATGAACGGCTGGCTGAAATCGGCCGCCTGCTCAAGGTTGCAGGCGATGCCGAGAGCGAGCGCAAGGCCATTTCCACGGCAGTCGGCCGCATGCTGGCGTGGGCGGGGGAGCAATCACCGATTAGAGCCGATCGCGGCGGCAATTACGCCGACGAAGGCGTCTATGGAAGGATGGACTGCATCGACCACTCGACGACGACGACGCGGCTGCTGCGCTTGATCGAGGCCAAGGGCATGCTGCGCTTTCACCACGTGCTCGACCCCGCCTTGCGCCGACGCTTTTTGCTCTTCGAGCACTATTCAGCGTTGATCGAGGAACGCGAGCCAGGCGCCAGCGATTGCGGGTGCGATGGTGAGACGGAGACGGATCCGTCGAAGCAATTCGTCGTCGATAGCTGGTTTTTTGATAATGGCCATGCCGCTGCGGTGATGCCGCTGGCGCGCTGGAAATCGGGTGAAAGTCCAGGAGAAAGTCCAAATGAAAACGAGTGAAAGCAAGGGAAAGACGGTGGTCGTCGGCCTCTCGGGCGGCGTTGATTCGTCGGTCGCCGCCTTGCTGCTCAAGCAACAGGGATGGAACGTCGTCGGCCTGTTCATGAAGAACTGGGAAGACGATGACGACGACGAGTATTGCTCGACGCGGCAGGACCTGATCGACGTGATGAGCGTCGCCGACACGATCGGCATCGACGTCGAGGTCGTCAATTTTGCCAAGGAGTATCGCGAGCGCGTCTTCTCGATCTTCCTCGATGAGTACAAGGCCGGACGCACGCCAAATCCCGACGTGCTGTGCAATTCGGAGATCAAGTTCAAGGCTTTCCTCGACCACGCGCTGCAGATGGGGGCAGACAAGATCGCGACCGGCCACTACGCCGGCGTGCGCGAATCGAACGATGGCAACGGCAAGTTCCAGCTGCTCAAAGCCGAGGACGGCACCAAGGACCAAAGCTACTTCCTGCATCGACTCAACCAGGCGCAGCTGTCGAAGGCACTCTTTCCACTGGCCGACATCTACAAGCGCGACGTGCGCAAGATGGCCGAGGACGCCGGCCTGCACGTGGCGGTGAAAAAGGATTCGACCGGTATCTGCTTCATCGGCGAACGGCCGTTCAAGGAATTCCTGATGCGCTACCTGCCGCCGAAGAAGGGCGAAATCCGCTGTCTCGACGACGAGCGCGTCGTCGGCGAACACGACGGGCTGACCTTCCATACGCTCGGCCAGCGCAAGGGTTTGCATATCGGCGGTACGAAGAAATACGCGAAGGACGGCGAGCACGACGCCTGGTTTGTCGCCCGGAAGGACATGGCCAACAACGTCCTCTACGTCGTCCAGGGGCACGACCATCCGGCGCTGCTTTCGGAACAACTCAACGCCAACCAGCTGTCCTGGATATCGGGCGAGCAGCCGCACACGCACTGGGTGTACGCCGCCAAGACGCGCTATCGCCAGCCGGATGCACCGTGCGAGATCGAGCGCGTCGATGCCGACTCGTGCCAAATCAACTTCGCCGAGCCGCAGTGGGCCGTGACGCCGGGTCAATCGGTGGTGGTGTATGAAAGCCGGGTTTGTCTCGGCGGAGGAATCATTCTTTGACGGCGGCAGCGAGCATCGCTGCCTTCTTCGCCGAACGGCTGAGCGACCTGCTCTCGGTCGTGATCCTGGCCGCGGTCGGGCTGTGGGCCTACGCGGCCGCGCGGCCGCAGAGATGGGCGCAACTGCTCGTCAAGCTGTGCGAGATCGTGCTGCACTTTCGCCGCTGCTTCAGCCTGCCGGCGATGACGATGGACCTCGGCGCCGTCTTCCTGGCGAGGCATCGCTGATGGCGCTGCGTGCGTGGGGGCAGCTACCGGCCGAACCCGCTGCCGCCGAGCGTTGGCTGACCGATCGTGCGGCGCGCCTGCCGGTGGTCGAGACGACGATGCTGGCCTACGGCAACGGGCGCAGCTACGGCGACGTCGGCCTCAACAGCGGCGGCACGCTGCTGCACACGCGCGGGCTCGACCGCTTCATCGCCTTCGATGGGACGACCGGCGTGCTGACCTGCGAAGCCGGCGTGCTGCTCTCGGAAATCCTCGATCTCTTCGTGCCGCGCGGCTGGTTCCTGCCGGTGACGCCGGGCACGCGCTTCGTCACCGTCGGCGGCGCCATCGCCAACGACGTGCATAGCAAGAACCACCACGGCGCCGGCACCTTCGGCTGTCATGTGCGGCGCTTTGAACTGCTGCGCTCGGACGGCTCGCGTCTGCTCTGTTCGCCCGACGAAAACCCGAAGTGGTTCGCCGCAACGATCGGCGGCCTCGGGCTGACCGGTCTGGTCACCTGGGTCGAGATGACCTTGAAGCCGATTACCGGCGTCGGCATCGCCGTGCGCAACAGGCGCTTCACCGGCCTCGACGCCTTTTTCGAGCTGAACGCCGAGGCCGAGGCGCAGCATGAATACACGGTCGCGTGGATCGACTGCCTGGCCAAGACGCCGCGCGGCATTTTCATGGCCGGCGACCATTCGAGCGGGCGCGGATTTCCGCCGCGCCACAAGAAGCCGCTGAGCGTGCCGCTGACGCCGCCGGTGTCGCTGATCAACGGCCTCTCGCTCCGCCTGTTCAACCAGATGTATTTCAACCGGCCGCTGGCCGAGAGCGGCGTCGTTCATTACGAACCGTTCTTCTACCCGCTCGACGGCGTGCTGCACTGGAATCGCGCCTACGGCAAGGCGGGCTTCTTCCAATACCAGTTCGTGCTGCCGATGCAGGCGCGCGAGGCGCTCGACGACGTGCTCGGGGCGATCGCCGCGAGCGGGCAGGGGTCGCTCCTCGCGGTGTTGAAGACCTTTGGCGACAGACCGAGCCCGGGAATGCTCTCCTTCCCGATGCCCGGCGTCACGCTGGCGCTGGACTTCCCGAACAGAGGCGCGGCGACGCTGGCGCTGTTCGACCAGCTCGACACGATCATCGACCGCGCCGGCGGGCGACTCTATCCGGCCAAGGACGCGCGCATGAGCGCGGCATTTTTCCAGAACAGCTACCCGGGGCTCGACGACTTCGAGCCCTTCATCGACCCGAAGTTTTCCTCGGATTTCGCGCGGCGGGTGTTGAGATGAACGGCAGAGATCGTGGTGGTGATTCACGGCCGAATATCCGTTCGTGGTGAACTTGTCCCACAGGGGGATTTCCTTCGGGGCATCGAACCATGAACGGACTCCGGAGCCATGGCATCCCGCCCTTCGACAGGCTCAGGGCGAGCGGCGCTGGGGGTTCTGCAGTCACTCACAAGGACGTCGATAAATGGCGGAGAAGAAAATGAAGAAAATCCTGATCATCGGCGCCACCTCGGCGATCGCCGAAGCGACGGCGCGGCTGTGGGCGGCGCGCGGTGCGGCGCTGTTTCTCGGCGGGCGGCGCGCCGAGCGCCTGGAAACGATCGCCGCCGACCTGCGCGTGCGTGGCGCCGCTTCGGTCGACTGCTTCGCGATGGACGCCTGCGACGCGGCGGCTCACGAAACCATGCTGCGGGCAGCGGAAAAAGCGCTGGGCGGACTTGACGTCACGCTCATCGCGCACGGTTCGCTGCCGGACCAGAAAGCCTGCGAAGCGTCGGTCGAACTGACGCTGAAGGAGATCGACACCAACGCCCTGTCGGTGATCACGCTGGCGACGCGGCTGGCCGAGCGCTTCGAGAAGCAGGGTAGCGGCACACTGGCCGTGATCAGTTCGGTGGCCGGTGACCGCGGTCGGCAGAGCAACTACGTCTATGGCGCCGCCAAGGGCATGGTCAGTCTCTTCCTGCAGGGCTTGCGCAACCGGCTGGCGAGAAAGGGCGTTCAGGTCGTGACGATCAAGCCGGGATTCGTCGATACGCCGATGACTGCCGCCTTTCCGAAAGGCGCGCTGTGGGCCAAGCCGGAAACCATCGCGCGCGGTATCGTCAGGGCGGTGGAGCGCGGCGCCGATGAAGTCTATCTGCCGGGATTCTGGCGCATCATCATGCTCGTCATCCGGCACATTCCGGAACGCGTATTCAAGAGAATGGCGCTTTAGGCATATGGTATATAAGGAAAAAACTCTGTTTGGCGCGATGTCCGTCGGCGACGAGGCGCAAGTCTCGCCGAGTGTTTGCTCTTCCTTACACCTTTTGTCGGAATTTTTTACAGTCATCCTTTCGGCTTTGTTCACCCGCTTTGATTTGTGCTCGTAAGTTCAGGATTGTTATAACGAAAGTGTCATTGGTATGGTCTGTGCTTATCGTTGTGTGTGTTGGCGGGTTGGTTTTAACCCATGAGCCTTTTGCGACAACCAGATTATGGACAGATGAGTAAATCGATGAAGACTAAATTCCAATATGCATGCAGTGTGATGGCGGTGGCCGGCGGCTTGTTCTCCGGCGCGGCGCACGCGACCCTGACCGGCCTGTCCTGCTCGACGACCGATGTGAGTGTGACAAGCGTCGCCCAGTACTCGGATACGAGCAGCTCAGCAAAGCTCGGTAAGCCGCAGGAAGCGAACATTAGTTCGGCGGCTTGTCTCGGTGCGTACGTCGGCAATGACGCTTTCTATCCGACGACCAACCTTGGCTACGCCGGTGATGGCATCCTCAACGGTGGCACGCAGGCCAAGACCGGGGAGATTCTGTTCCCGAATCCGCCGGGTGCGTTCGTTACGCCGACTTATCCGTTGCATGACCTCGATGGCGATGGCCAGGTGAACGACCCGGGCTGGATCATGCTCGGCAAGTTCGAGCCGTTGTTTGAGGGCGGCCCCTTTGTCTTCTCACCGAATGCGGTTGGCGGCGATAGCAGCATCGTCCTGAGCACGTTCTTCAGCGCAACGATCACCGGCGCCGGCGTCGGCACCTGGGCCTTCACGCCGGACGCGACCGTCGCCCAGCGCGCCAGCGCCATGCTCGGGAAAAACTACTTTGATCAGTTCGCACTCGTCTTCAAGGCGGGCGACGAGTTCGCGGTGTATGACTTCACGGCCGCACAGTTTGGCGTGGCGCATCCTTCGGCCGAAGAGCCGATCCTGAACTTCTTCGGAACCTACGATACGCGGACGACGTTGCGGGCCGGCGGGGCGGATGGCAGCAAGAATCCGGCCGGACTCTCGCACATCAGCATCTGGGTGCGCGATCCTGGTCCTGGAGGGAGCGTACCCGAACCGGCGACGCTCGTCCTGTTCGGCATCGCGGCGCTGGGTGTTGCGGCGGTGCGCAAGTACAAAGCCTGACCGTCGTCATCGGCGGAACACTTGGAGGTGTAAGTCCTCTACTCGCCCGGCAAGGGGAAGAGTTGGCTGAACGGCAAGGGTAACTGAAAATCTGGAGGAAGCCGAAGGAAAAGCGCTGGCCTGACGAACACCTCGGCCCCCCTTGAGGGGGAGGAAGCGGATATGAAGCGTTGCAGCGGGGTGAGGCGGCCAATATCGTCAAAGCCCGAAACTTGCACGGAACGCTGTGGCGAAAATCCGACGCTGACGGATCGACTGATCCAGCAAGCATTGCATCAGGTGCTCTCACCGATTTTCGAAGCGGATTTCTCCGAGTCGAGCTACGGCTTCCGACCGGGAGGGCTGCCCATCAGGCGGTCAAGGCGGCGAAGCAATATGCTGCCCAAGGCCTGCGCGTGGTGGTGGGCATGGATCTGGAGAAGTTTTTCGACCGGGTCAATCACAACCACCTGATGGCGAAGTTGGCGAAGAAGATCGGAGATGGGCGGGGCCTGGCCGGTATCGGCCAGATCCTGACCGATCGGCTCAAGCTCACGGTCAATGAGGCCAAGAACGCGGTCGCACGACCGAAGAACTGAACCCGGTGCTACGGGGTTGGGCGGCGTGCTTCAAGCTGGCCGAGACTAATCGGGCACTGGAGGACCTCGACGGTTGGCTCAGGCGCAAGCTGCGCTGCATCCTGTGGCCGCAGAGGAGGCGCCCATATACTCGCGCCAGAAACCTGATGAAAGCGGGGCTGAGCCAGCGCCGTTTGATCAAATGTCATTTCACCCATCGGGTGTCTCTCCATGTCCGTTGCAAACCCTTGCCAAGGCAAATTTTGCACTGATTTCGCAGCGGCCAACTGAGGAAAACAGGATAAACAAGCGGGAACCAGGCATGACGGGTCTATCGCCGTCGCAATCCTGCCATCGGCGGGCAGTACATCCGTCGAGGCCGGCGGCGAACCAGAAGGAAGCGTCGCTTTGGTGGATTTTGAGTTTTTCCGCAGAACCCGACTTTCCCCCGGTCTCTGCTACAGCCCGAAGATCTCGATCAGCTGCCGGGCGACGCCGTCTTCGTCGCAGTGCTGGGCGACCGGGTATTCCGGCAGCGCGCGCTTGAGGCGCTCGGTCGCGTTGTCCATGACGAAACCCCTAGCGGCCATGGTCAGCATTTCGAAGTCGTTCATGCCGTCACCGAAGGCGATCGCGTCGTCGATGCCGAGGCCGAATCCGGCGAGCGCTTCCCTGGCTGAGTTGCCCTTGTTGACGTTGGCGGCCATCACTTCGAGGCAGTCGTCGCGCGAGAAGACGATGCTTGCTTCGTCCGGGTAGCGCTCGAACAGAAAACGTTCAAGGCCGAGCAGCGCCTGGTGTTCGCCGGTGAAGCAGAATTTGTGGATGCCGGTCATGTCGATCTGCGACAGATCGGCGACCGTGTAGAGAAAGCCCGAATCCTTGTGGAATTCGAGCAACTCGGGCACCTCGCGCGCCAGATACCAGTCGTTGCGCGTGTAGATGTTGGCATCGTAGTCCCGATTGCCGTCCGATATCCGGATCAGGTCTTCGGCCATTTCGGGCGCCAGCGTGTATTGGAAGAGCAGGCTGTCGTCGGCGGCGGAGACGAGCGCGCCGTTCGACGTGATCAGCTCGCATTCGAAGCCCATGGTCTGGCGGATGCCCTGGACGTCGATGATGTGGCGTCCGGTGGCGACGATGAACTTCACGCCGCCGTCGATCAGCGTCTTGAGCGTCGCGCGCGTGAAGTCGGAGACCTGGTGCTGGCTGTTCAGCAGGGTGCCGTCCAGATCCGAGATGACTGCTTTGTACATTTTGATTTACCTGAAAGCTGCGTTTTCATGGAATGAGAGGCGAGGAGTTTACTCCTCCCGGAGACAGACAAAAAAATCCCCGCGAAGTTGTCGCGGGGACTGAAATCTCGAAGGGGTACTTCGAGACGGAGGGTGATGCGGAGGAGATGAGATGTAAATTCACTGAAACCTGTTGAAACCGCTTTCTGCTACCCAGTTATCGAGAGTCACAAAAGTGACTGAAACCCCGGTTTCCGTTCGTGGTGAGCCTGTCGAATCCTGCCCTGAGCCAGTCGAAGGGCATGAACAGGCGCCCGTGTGGCGTCGTGCCCTTCGACAAGCTCAGGGCGAACGGGGGAGGTATTCAGTCACCGGTACGAACCTCAATAAGGCGACTTAACCCAGCATGTAGCGCTGGAAGACGAGTGCGTCCTGCGCCTGCTTGTCCATTTCGGCCTCGTTCGCACCTTCGGAGAGGTCGCGCCAGACCTTGATGTCGGAGCCGACGGTGCCGCCCATCTTGATGAACGGTTCCATGACGACGGTGCCGTTGTAGCCGATGTCGCGCAGCGCTTCGCCGATCTCGCGCCACGGCGTGCGGCCCTTGCCCGGAACGCGGCGGTTGCATTCGCCGGTATGCAGGTGGCCGAGCAGCGAGCCGGCGGTGCGGATGGCGCCGCCGATGCTGTCTTCCTCGATGTTCATGTGGAAGGTGTCGAGCATGACCTTGACGTTGGGCTTGCCGACTTCCTTGACGAAGGCGACGCCTTCGGCGGCCGTGTTCAGCACGTGGTTCTCGAAGCGGTTCAGGACTTCCATGCAGAGGTTGATGCCGAGATCGTTGGCGAAGTCGGCGATGCCGGCGATGCCTTCGATGCCGCGCGCGCGGTCGCCGATCTTGTCGACCGGCTTCGAGTAGTCGATCGGCCAGTACGAGTAGAGCGCGCCGCCGATCAGGTGGACGTCGAGCTTGGCGATGTTGGTCAGCGTTTCACGGAAGAAGGCGTCACCGGCCTTGCGCACCGCGGCGTCGGCTGAGGAGAGGTTCTTCTCCTTCGTAGGGCCGATGCCGGCGGTCAGGATGATGCCGTTATCCTTGGCGCACTGGCGGATGGCGGCGAGCTGTTGCGCGTTGTAGGAGTTGATGTGGTGCGCCGCGATCTCGAGCACGTCGAAGCCGAGCTTCGCGACTTTCTCGATGTAGTAAAGGAAGTCGCCGTTCCATTCGTTTTCCCAGAACGCGTAGTAGATGCCGTGTTTCATTCGTTTGCCCTTTCCAGTGGTGTTGCCAGTAAAACCATCATTCAGTCCGGGCCGGGGCGGGTTGCTCGCCATGACCTTCGCAGGATCACGGCGAGCGTCCTTCGCTAATCCTGCCTGGCCTGCTCCAAAACAGCATCGACGACCGCCGGCGCAAACACCGCGTCGCTGACCAGTTGCGCCGCGCCCATCAGCCCGGCGTCGTGTCCCACCGTGCTCGTTGCAATCTGCAGGTTGCGCGTGGCGAGCGGCAGCGAGCGGCGATAGACCGTTTCGCGCACGGCGGCGAGTACGTAGCCCTGGCACAGCGCCAGTTCGCCGCCGAGAACGACGAGCGACGGGTTGAGCAGGCTCACGGCGACGGCGACCGATTCGCCGATCAGCCGGCCTGACGTTTGCAGCAACTCGACCGCGTCGCGCACGCCTTGCTGCGCCAGCGCGGCGATGTCGCGCACGTTGTCGGCTTTGTAACCACGCGCCGTGAGATCGCGACAGATCGCCCAGCCCGAGGCGTAAGCCTCCAGACAGCCGGTATTGCCGCAACGGCAGATTTCCGTGTGTTCGGGTTCGATGTTGCCGACGAAAAGGTGGCCAAGGTCGCCCGCCGCGCCTTGCGCGCCGCGCTGCAGCGTACCGTCCATGATCAGGCCGGTGCCGATGCCGGTACTGATCTTGATGAACAGCATGTGCGTCACGTCCGGCCAGGCGCCGCGGTGTTCGCCGAGCGCCATCAGGTTGGCGTCCTTGTCGACGACGATCGGGCACGTGTACTCGGCGGCGAAGAAGTCTGGCACGCGGTAGCCGTCCCAGCCGGTCATGATCGGTGGGCGAACGACGCGGCCTTCGGCGAACTCCACCGGGCCTGGCACGCCAATGCCGATGCCCTTGACGTCGGCGCGCGTGCGCTTCACTTCGGCGAGCAGCTGGTCGAAATGCGCCATGACCGCGCCGAGCACGACCGTCGGCCCGTCGGCCACCGAAACGCCGTGGCTCTGGCGCGCGAGGATCGTCCGACCCATGTCGCACACGGCGACCTGCATGGCGCCGGCGCCGATCGAAGCGAGCAGCATCACGCCCGCGTCGGCATTGATCTGGAAAGCGCCGGCCGGACGCCCGCCAGTCGAGCTTTCTGTCGCCGCCGGCGCGATGTAGCCGTGCGCGATCAGCGCATCAAGGCGCTGCGCCACCGTTGAACGGGAGAGGCCCGTCACCGCCATGATCTGCGCGCGCGTGACCGCCTCGCCTGATCTGATCAGCGCGAGGATTCCACCCGGACCGGCAGTAGCCGCCACATTCAGCATCGTTGAATTGCCCAAAGACATTCTTGTAACCCCCTGTGCGAAAGCCGTTCGCGATTCATCAAGTAATCGTGAATCATAGCTTTTGCCGCAGTGAGAGTCACAACGGACGGTTTTTTACAGTTGTTCTTACCATTCAGAATACAACTACTGTGTTGTGAAGTGTTGACTTTTGCGTAACAGTTACACAATGTGCACACATGCACTGCAAATAAGCAACCGAATAACTCACGAAAACTGGAGATACGGAATGTCAGGCGCGAAGGACGCAACGATTGCCGAAACCTACAAAGACCGGCTCAACGCCCTCAGGAATGGTGGCGGGCGCAAGATTCTCGGCATCGTCGGCCCACCCGGCTGCGGCAAATCGACGCTCGCCGCCGCGCTGCTCGACCTGCTCGGCGACGATGCGGTGGCGGTGCCGATGGACGGCTACCACCTGGCCAACGTCGAACTCGCCCGTCTCGGCCGCGCCGGGCGCAAGGGCGCCGAAGACACCTTCGACAGCGCCGGCTACGTTTCTCTGCTGCGTCGCCTGAAAAACCAGCAGGGCAACGAGATCGTCTATGCCCCCGAATTCCGGCGCGAGATCGAGGAGCCGATCGCCAACGCAATCCCTGTTTTCCCCGAGACACAGCTTGTCATTACCGAGGGCAATTACCTGCTGCTCGACCACGGCCACTGGGCCGGCGTCTCCGAACTGCTCGACGAGATCTGGTACGTCGATATCGATCACTCCGTGCGTCGCGAGCGCCTCGTCAAGCGTCACATGCACTTCGGCCGCTCGCAGAACGCGGCGGAAGACTGGGTTGCCAATACCGATGAACCGAACGCCGTCCGGATCGAGGCGACAAAGCACCGAGCCGACGTCCTTTTCAACTGGGAAGGAGAGTGACCACCGCACACAGGCCGCAGTTAGCAAGTGAAGAGTTTCATGGCGCAGGGTCGGCGTCCGGGGCAGGGTTGGCAACACTTGGACGACGAATCATGAAGTAAGGCGGCTCCCACGAGCCTCACAATTTTTCAGGAGAACCCGTAATGAAGAAAATGACGAAACTGGTTGGTGCAATGATCGTGACCGGTATGCTGGCCTTTGGCGCAACGGGCGCGCGCGCAGCGGACGACATCGCGGTCGTGGTCAAGATCGGCGGTATCCCATGGTTCAACTCGATGGAGCAGGGGATCAAGAAGGCCGGCGGCGAACTCGGCGTCAATGCCTGGATGGTTGGCCCGACCGAAGCCGACGCAGCCCAACAGGTTCGCGCCGTCGAAGACCTGATCGCCCGCAAGGCCAAGGTCATCGCCGTTGTTCCGAACGACGCGAAGGCACTGGAGCCCGTCTTCAAGCGCGCCCACGATGCCGGCATCAAGGTGCTGACGCACGAATCGCCCGAGCAGAAGGGTGCTGACTGGAACATCGAGCTGACCACGGTTGAAGGTTTCGGCGAGACGCACATGGAAGCGCTGGCCAAGGCGATGGGCGGCAAGGGCAAGTACGCGGTGTACGTCGGTTCGCTGACCGTTCCGCTGCACAACGCCTGGGCTGACGCCGCGATCGCCTATCAGAAGAAGAAGTACCCGGAAATGAAGCTCGTCGCCGACCGCTTTGGCGTTGCCGAGAGCCTGGACGACACCTATCGCACGACGCAGGACTTGATGCGCGCCAACGCCGATCTCGGCGGTATCGTTGCCTTCGGCAGCCAGGGCCCGATCGGCGCCGGCAAGGCCGTTCTCGATGCGAAGAAGACCGCCAAGGTCGCCGTCGTCGGCCCGTTCTCCCCGGGTCAAGGCGCCAAGCTGATCAAGGACGGCGCGATTCGTGAAGGCTTCATCTGGAATCCGTCGCTCGCCGGTGAGGTCATCGTGCACGTTGCCAAGATGGTCATCGATGGCAAGGAACCGACCGACGGTATGGAAATCCCGGGTCTCGGCAAGGTCGTCGTCGACAAGGCCACCAAGAACATCCGTGGTCAGAAGCTTGAGGCCATCAACAAGGGCTCGATCGACAAGCTCGTCGGCATGGGTCTTTGATTTGGAAGCATTGCGGTAAGTATTGAGGATCGTGGTTGTGCCTGTTCTCCGTTCGTGGTGAGCTTGTCGAATCCTGTCCTGAGCCTGCCGAAGGGCATGAACCGGCGCAGGGCGTGCATCTCGCCCTTCGACGGGCTCAGGGCGAACGGTGGAAGAGAACCGTCCGTCAGTATCACGAGCCTCAAGTCTAGTCTGAAGCAAACGAGCCTGACTCGCCGCTGCCCCTGTTGGCAGATCGGGTCGGGCTCGCGAATGAGGTCGAAACACCCGCAGCACCATCGTCCCGCATTGCCCGGAAGTCACCGGAATCAGCCCGCAGCAGCAAGGAGCAATCACAATGAGCGAGTCCGTCGTTCAACCCAGCACCGCGGAGAAGAAGCCCTTCGTCCGCATGCGCAACGCAACCCAGAAGTTCGCCGGCGTCACGGCGCTCTACGCACTCGACTGGGACATCGTCCCCGGTGAGGTCCACTGCCTGATGGGCGAGAACGGTTGCGGCAAATCGACCGCGATCAAGATTCTTTCCGGGGTGAACATTCCCGAGCCGGAAACGATCATCGAAATCGACGGCAAGGAATACTCGCGTCTCACGCCGGCGCAATCGAAGGCGCTGGGTCTGCACGTGATCTACCAGGATCTCTCGCTGTTTCCGAATCTGACCGTCGCCGAGAACATCGCGATGGAAGATGCGCTGCACAGCCTCGGCAAGCTGGTGCATCGCGACCAGATGGTCACGCGCGCCAAAGCGGCGCTCAAGCGCCTCGATGTCGAGCTGCCGCTCGATGAGAAGGTCGGCAACCTGCCGATCGCCCAACGCCAGCTCGTCGCCATCTGCCGCGGCCTCGCGTCGGATGCGCGCCTCTTGTTCATGGACGAACCGACGGCGTCGCTGACCCGTTCCGAAGTCAACTCGCTGCTTGACGTCGTGCGTCGCCTCAAGAAGGACGGCATCGCCGTCGTCTTCGTCAGCCACCGCCTTGACGAAGTGGTCGAAATCGCCGAGCGCGTCACCGTGCTGCGCGACGGCCGCAAGCTGGGCACCTACCCGGCGGAAACGCTGAACGACAAGAAGCTCGGTGAGTTGATGACCGGGCTGCAGATCGAACACAAGGTGCGCGCGCAGGATCGCAGCGCGGCCGAAAAAGTCCTCGAAGTGAACCAGCTGACCCGGCGCGGCGAATATCGCGACGTCAGCTTCACCGTGCACAAGGGCGAAGTTCTCGGCATCACCGGTCTCCTCGGCGCAGGCCGGACCGAATTGGCGTTGAGCATCTTCGGCATGAGTCCGCCCGATGGCGGCGAGATCCGCCTCTCGGGACAGCCGATGCAGGCGCGCTCCAACCGTCAGGCCATCGACGCCGGTATCGCCTACGTTTCGGAAGATCGTCTGTCGATTGGCGTCAATATGCGCCAGTCGGTGCAGGACAACATGGTGCTCGCCGTGCTGCATCGCCTTGCGTCGAAGATCGGCTGGGTCTCACCGGCGAGCCGCCACGATACGGCGGCGAAATGGCGCGACAAGCTGCGCATCAAGATTCCCGCGCTCGAAGCGCCGGTGAGCCAGCTCTCCGGCGGCAACCAGCAACGCGTGGTGCTCGCCAAGTGGCTGGCGACCGAGCCCAGGCTCCTGATCCTCGATTCGCCGACGGTCGGTGTCGACATCGGCAACAAGCAGGGCATCTACGAGATCGTGCACAGCCTCGCCGATCTCGGCATGAGCGTGCTGATGATTTCCGATGAGGTGCCCGAGGTCTATTACAACTGCGACCGCGTGCTGCACATGCGCGGCGGCCAAATCATCGACGAGTTTGTTCCGGGGCGTGACTCGGAAGACCACATCCGGGAGAAGATCTATGCATAGTCTTATGAAGCGCTTCAAGCGCAGCTCCGAAGCCTACCTGATGGCGGTGATCCTGCTCTTCGTCGTCATCCTCGGCGTCGCGACGCCCGACTTCCTGACGCTGAACAACTGGGTCGACCTCATCGAGAGCTACTCGGTGACGGCGATCCTCGCCATCGGCCTCTTCGTCGTGCTCGTTACCGGCGGCATCGACATCTCCTTCGCCGCCACAGCGTCGGTCGCGCAGTACGTCGCGGCCTACGCGGCGGTGCGCATGAACCTGCCGCCGCCGGTCGTCCTGCTGGTTGGCGTGATGGTCGGCACCGTGCTCGGCTTCTTCAACGCCATCCTGATCGACCGCCTGCGCGCCACCGCGATCATCATCACCATCTCGTCGATGAGCGTCTATTTCGCGCTGCTCATGTACTTCACCGGCGGCAAGTCGATCTACGGTCTGCCCGGCTGGTGGAGCGATTCGATGGTGCTGTTCGAAGTGGCGACCGGGCCGGACCAGTCGGCGCGCTTCAC
>NZ_JAGOIT010000049.1:0-6441 GCF_017995515.1 Propionivibrio sp. | reverse complement strand
GCGATGCTCTTCCCGCTCCTGAGCGGCGGCTTCAACCTGGCGATCATCGCCACGACGAACATGGCCGCGCTGCTCATGGCGTGGATCATGACGACCTACGTCGATCCCACGGGCGGCAACGCCGGCATGATCGTCGCGCTGGCGCTGCTCGCCGGGCTGGTCGCCGTCGTGCTGGTCGGCGCGATCACCGGTTATCTCGTCGCCACGCTCAACACGCACCCGATCCTCGTGACGCTCGGCACCATGTCGATCATCAGCGGCACCTGCGTGTGGCTCACGCGCGGCAAGCCGATCGCCGGCTTCCCGGATGTGATGCAGTCGATCGGCAATTCGGTGGTGCTCGGGATTCCGCTGCCGTTCTGGATCTTCACCGCGGCGACGGTCGGCGTCGGCCTGCTGCTCTCGCGCACGCGCTTCGGCATCAGCGTCTATATGGTCGGCTCCAACCTCGAAGCGACGCGTTACTCCGGCATCAACACGCGCAACGTACTGATCGGCATCTACACGGCGTCGAGCGTGATGTGCTGGCTGGCCGCGATCCTGATGATGGCGCGCTTCAACTCGGCGAGCGCGGGTTACGCGGCGTCGTATCTGTTGATCACGGTGCTCGCGGCGATCCTTGGCGGCGTCGATCCGAACGGCGGTTTCGGCAAGGTCTCCGGACTGTTCATCGCGCTGCTCGTGCTGCAGGTGATTTCGAGCGGCCTCAATCTGCTCGGCGTCAATACGCAGCTCACGCAGGCGATGTGGGGCGGCACCATGATCGTCGTCATGGTTTTACGTTACGTCATCGGCCGCTACGGCTTGTTCAAGCCGAAAGCTGCGAAGAAAGTCTGACACGATGACGGAGAAGGAAACGTTCTATCACCTCGCCTGGGCGCATGGCGAGGTGACGGTGCGAGCCGTCGGCGGCATGATCGCGCCGGTCGAGTTCGATCTGGGCGGCGGACGCCGCATCTCGCCGCTGCACGTCGCTCCCTGGAAGCCGGAAGGCTTGTCGCCGCTGATGGCCGGCCTGCGCGGCGAATGGCCGTGCCTGCCGTTCGGCCCGGCGCGTGTTCCCGACAACCTGCCGGCGGGCTGGCAGGCACGCACGCTGGAAAACGGCTGGGATCACGGCTACTGCTCGAATCATCGCTGGGAACTGGTCGCCAGCTCGGACTCGGTGCTGTCGCTCGCCATCGAGTTGCCTCCTGGCGATCTGGTCGAACGGCTTGAGCGGCACATCCGTGCGCAGGCAGACGCCCCGGCCATCGAAGTCGAACTCGTCATCCACCCGCGACGCGACGCGGTCATCCCGTTCGCGCTGCACCCGACCTTCGTCGTACCGAAGGAAGGCGTTGAAATCGTTGGTGGTAGCTACGCCGCGGTGCATACCTATCCGATGCAGGCCGAACCGGGCGTCTCGCGCCTGCGGCCCGGACTCGTCGCCTCGACGTTGAAAGCCCTGCCGGCCGAAGGCGGCACCACGCTCGACGTAACGCGCCTGCCGCTACCGTTCAAGACCGAGGAACTGCTCCAGGTCGCCGACTGCAAGCCGCCGTTCGTCCTGCGCTACGCCGCGCAGGATGCCGAAGTGCTGCTCGACTGGGATGCGACGCAGTTGCCCGACGCCTTGCTCTGGATCAGCAACGGCGGCCGCGCGCACGCGCCGTGGGCGGGAACGCACTACGCGCTCGGCATCGAGCCGGACAACAGCTGCTTTGACCTGACCAGCGTCGCGACGCCGCCGGAGATCCATCCGCTGGCGAAGCGGGCCGGGCTGCAATTGAGGGCGGGCGTCCCGCTGAGCATCGCCTATCGCCTCTCGGCGCGGGCGCTGTAAGACGATCTGTTGATCCTAAATACCTCACCGCAAAGGCGCGAAGGCGCAAAGATCGCAAAGGAAACAACGGGTTGATCGCATTTAATCATTCACCCTATGGGTGACTATGGAAAATACGCGCTGTTCGCGTAGCCCTTTGATTTTCTTTGCGAACCTTCGCGCCCTTTGCGCCTTTGCGGTGAAGAACTGAGGTTTTAAGGTTGATACGGTAGCAAGAAGGCTCAACGACCGTTCGGGCTGAGCCTGTCGAAGCCCGTTCCCCTTCGACAAGCTCAGGGCGAACGGGCTTCAGACTCCGACTACGGACGGCACCTCGCCCTGGCAAACGTCGACCCATTCCCCTTCGGTTACCTCCGCCATCTGCATCGGACTGATGCGTACCGCGCTATGGACGGCGCCAGCCGCCGGCAAGACCTCGTCGAAGGCGAGCAGCGAGCGGTCGAGATAGACGGGCAGGGGATTCGCCAGCCCGAACGGGCACACGCCGCCGACCGGATGCCCGGTCAGCTCCACCACTTCGTCGAGCGGCAGCATCTTGCCCTTGCCGAACACCTCCTTGAACTTCTTGTGCTCGATGCGCGCATCGCCGCGCGCCACAAGCAGCAAGGCTTCGCCGCTGCTCAGCCGGAACGCCAGCGTCTTGGCAATGCGTCCCGGCTCCACGCCATGCGCTTCGGCCGCCAGAGCGACCGTCGCGGTGCTGGTTTCGAGTTCGATGATGGGCAGGTCGAGATTGAGGGCTGAGAAGAAGTTACGGACGGTTTGAAGGCTCATGGTCGGTCGATGGATTGAATGGTTGGAATCGAAATAGCTTTGATTTATCTATGTTCTTCCGGCAACACCAGGTTTGCGTTCGGGTTTGCTTTCTTGATCCGTCAGTTGTTCAAGCCGCTCCCGCACCCAGTCGAATCCCAGATACTCCTGCTCCAGCCGCAGCCCTTCGCGGATGCGGTTGTCGCGCAGGGTGTCGTAGAGGCTGAGTTCGTCCGCCGTCAGGCGGGCAAGATCGGCGCGTTGCGGCTTCTCCTCCCAGCCCCAGAACGCCTCGTGCGCATCGAGCGTGGCACGGTCCATCAGCAGGGATTGCACATGGCCGAAATGGCCGCGCAGCTGGTCGAGGATAGCGAAGCCGTGCGTGTCGATGTCGCCCCAGTAGTGAATCGAACACTGCGCCAGCCAATCCGCCCGCGAGAGTGCATCCCAGCCGTAGCCGGCGCCGAAGATGGCGAGCGTGCCGGGCATTTCGGGCAGGGCGAGGAAGTTGGTTTCGTTCTCGGTGATGATCACCCGTGCCACATCGACGGCAAGCCGGCTGAAGCTGTCGGCATCGAGCGTGACGTCGGGGCCGGCCAATCCGGCAAAGACGCGAATCGCGGGGTCAAGCACGCGCAGGCGAATCCGCTGCGGCTTGTCCCGGAAGCCATAACGGGCGGCGAATTGCGCAACGCCGGTTCGGGAGGCGTCCACGCAGTCGGCCGGCAGCGCCAGGTCGAGCAGTTCCGAGAGTGCGGCCCGGTGCGTTTCGATGAACTTGCTGTGCACGCCGGGGACATCGACCTGCCGCAGATAAACACCGGGCCGGGGATGGGCCACCACCCAATTCACCACCGCCAGCAAGCGCGCCCATTCGCCGGACAGCGCCAGCGTCTGCAGCGGTCGTTTCTCCAGCCAGGGTAATACCGCTGGACATTGCGTTCGCGTGCATGCAATCAGATTGGCGAATTCATCGCGGTCACGACGTTTGCCCAGCCAGCCGAGGGCGTCGTCAGCCGAATCAATCCAGACACAAGCCGGCAGGCGTTGCAGCCCATGCACGCGGTGGCGCACTTCCTGCCACTCCACGCGTAGCGGCGGCGTAGTCGCCAGCGTGGCGGCCCAAGTACGCACCGCTTCGAAACGATCGGTGATTTCGGCCGATGTCGGCCCCTTGACGGAAAGGCGCAAGGGAAAGCGAGCCTCTTCAGCAAACTGGTCACGCAACAGTTCGCCACGCTCCCAAAGCCGGGCAAGCTGCGCCTTGAGGTCCTTCGGTGTGCTCCAGTTCATGCCGGGTGCTCGGCTTTCTGTGCCTGGTATTCCTCAATCGACAGATTGCGCAGTTTCGAATCGCGGCCGCCTTCGTTATGAACGAAGCCGACGCTGGAGACGAACGGTTCGATGATGTGGATTTTCTGCAGCGGCGTGACGATCAGGAGTTGCAGATTGAGCTGCTGGAACAGCTTCAGGCCGTATTGCGCCGATTCGTCCGAGCCGCGGCCGAAAGCTTCATCGATGACCACGAAGCGGAACGAGCGCGAGCGCACCGCGCCCCATTCCAGGCCGAACTGGTAAGCCAGGCTGGCGGCGAGAATGGTGTAGGCGAGCTTTTCCTTCTGGCCGCCAGACTTACCGCCGGAATCCGAATAATGCTCGTGCTCGCTGCCGTCCTCGCGCCAGCGCTCGCTCGCGGCGAACAGGAACCAGTTGCGCACGTCGGTGACCTTGGCCGTCCAGCGCCGGTCCTGTTCGGACAGGCCGTCGCGGCCCCGGAAGCGGTCGATGATCTCCTTCACCTGCAGGAACTTGGCCTCGGAATACTGCGCATCGTCCGACCCGGTCACCGCGCCTTCGGTGCAGGCACGCAGCGCTTGCTGGAAATCGCGGATTTCGGCGTCGGGGCTGATCTGCGATTCCAGCACGATGTAGCGGCCGGGGTTGTAGTCGATCTCGCCCAGGGACTTGTTGATGTGGGCGATGCGCTCCTTGATGGTTTCGCGCTCGCGCGCCAGTTGCGCGTTGAAATTGGCGATCTCGTTGATGGTGTTGACGTTGAGCAGTTCCTTGAAGCGGGCGACGAAGCGCGGCAGATCGTCGCTGTTCAATTGCACCAGCAGGTTCTCGTACTCGAAAGCCGCCTCCAGGCTGGCGTCGAACTCGGCCGTTT
Source organism: Propionivibrio sp. (assembly GCF_017995515.1). Lineage (GTDB taxonomy): Bacteria > Pseudomonadota > Gammaproteobacteria > Burkholderiales > Rhodocyclaceae > Propionivibrio. The sequence goes on along the minus strand of NZ_JAGOIT010000049.1, from coordinate 1,693 downwards.
CCAGCTTGAACAGTTCCTTGAACGAGACCATGGCCTTGATGGTTTTTTCGGCCAGGCGCTTGAGTTTCTGGTCTTCGGCGTCGATGCGTCCTTGCAGCCAGCCGCGCACGTCCTGCTCGCGGTTGTCGCAGGACTCCACGCTCAGTTGATGCTCGCCCAGCGCTTCGGCACGCAGCGTTTCCAGCGTGGCGACGAGCGCCGCATCGACGCTCGCGCTCGCAAGCAACTGTGCCGTTTGCTCACGCAATGCCTGGGCATCGCTGCGACGTTGCTCCACCTTGGCGCGTCGGTCGCGCGCGGCGAGCAGTTCGGCGTCGGCATTCTTCAGCGCCTGCTGCAGTTCGCTCAGGCGCTCGGTCAACTGCTTGAGAATATCGGAAGCCTGTTCCAGGGCGCGGCGCTCCTCTTCGAGGGTGGCGATCTCGGTCGCGACATTGGCCCAATCGAGTTCTTCGAACAGGGTGAATTCTTCCAGCCGGGTGAGCGCATCGAGCCGGGTTTGCAGCCCGTTGCGCTCTTGCTGGACAGTGCCGATCTGGCCGGCGATCTCCTGCAAACGGCCTTCGAGCTGGCTGCGCCGGGCCTCCAGCGCGGCGATCTTGGCGCTGTTGCTCCAGCCGAGCACATAACGGCTGCGATCGTCGATGCGGTGGCGATCGTCCTTCTCGTGCCGGCCGGTCGGGTCCTTGATCTGGCCGGCGCGGGTGATGGCGCGCGTCTCGCGTCGGAACTGTTCCTGCGTGGCGCAACAGGCCACGTCGAAGCGGTGCGCCAGTTCGCGTTCCAGCCAGTCGTAGTGCGGCGAATCGGGCTTGATGGAGAGCTTTCTCGCGAGCGAATCCCGGTGCAGCTCGGGCAGCTCGGCGCCCTTGCGCGGTCGAACGTGGAAATACACCAGGCGACCGCGCAGGTGACTGCTGTCGACCCACTCGGCCACGGCCTTGTAATGCGTATCCGGGACCAGCAGCGAGAGACCGAAGCCGCGCAGCAGACGCTCGGCTGCGCCTTCCCAATCGCGCTCGTCCTCGCGCACCTGGATCAGCTCGCCGGCAAAGGGCATCTCGTCCACGTCGAGCCCCAAGGCTGCGCACAGGGCGGCGCGGATCAGGATCTGCTGGTCGTCGATATTGCTGCGCCGGCGTTTCAGGCTGTCGATCTCGGCGCTCAGCTGCACATGCTCCTGCTTGCCCTGCTGCATTGCGACGCTGCGTTCGGTCAGCGTGTTTTGCAGATCGGCTTCGCGCTGGCGCAGGTCTTCGCGCCAGCCTCCGAACTGCGCGCGCTGCGCGGCAAACGCGGTTTCGTCACGCGCGGCCGGTTCGCCCAATACCGCCGCCAGTTCGCCGTAGCGTCCGGCCTTGGTCTGGCGTGCGTCGCGCACAATTTCCTTCTTGCGGATTTCAGCGGCCAACCGCTCCAGCCGGTCGCCGCCGTTGTCGCTGATCGCCTGTTTGAGCTCGTCTGCCTGCCGGCCCTGTTCCTCGCGTGCAGCATCCTGCCGGCGTACCTGGGCATCGGCCCGGCTCCATTCCTCGTCCAGATTGCCCAGGCGCTTATCGAGCAGATCGAGCTTCAGGCCGGCGAAGTAGGTGCGCAGGCTGTCGCGGCAATGGCGCAACTCGTTCACTTCGTTGGTCAACGCCGCGTGACGCTTGCTATCGGCCACCAGCGGCGTCAGCAGTTCCACCTGCTG